>CAZDUD010000083.1:0-16038 GCA_964508485.1 uncultured Hyphomicrobium sp.
GGCAAGCGCGTGCAGGCGCTCGGCGGCGCCAAGAACCACATGATCGTCATGCCGGATGCCGACATGGACAAGGCCGTCGATGCCCTGATGGGCGCGGGCTACGGCTCGGCCGGCGAGCGCTGCATGGCGATCTCGGTCGCGGTCCCCGTCGGCAAGAGGACCGCCGACCAGCTCGTCGAGGCGCTCGCCCCGCGCGTGCGCGCGCTCAAGGTCGCGCCCGCGACCGATCCCGAATCCGAGATGGGTCCGGTCGTGACGGCGGACGCCAAGCGGAAGATCACCGGCCTTATCGATGCGGGCGTCGCCGAAGGCGCCGAGCTGGTGGTCGACGGCCGCGGCCTCGTCTTGCAGGGCTACGAGAACGGCTACTTTCTCGGCGGCACGCTATTCGACCGCGTAACGCGCGACATGACGATCTACAAGCAGGAGATCTTCGGCCCCGTGCTCTCCGTCGTGCGCACCGAGAGTTACGACGAGGCCGCCGACCTCGTGAACAGCCACGAGTACGGCAACGGCACCGCCATCTTCACGCGCGACGGCGACACCGCCCGCACCTTCGCCGACCGCATAGAGGTCGGCATGGTCGGCATCAACGTGCCGATCCCTGTCCCCGTCGCCTACCACTCTTTCGGCGGCTGGAAACGCTCGCTGTTCGGCGACCACGCCATCTACGGCCCGGAGGGCGTCCGCTTCTACACGCGCATCAAGACCATCACCGCCCGCTGGCCCACTGGCATCCGCGCAGGCGCGGAGTTCAACTTCACGGGGCGGAGCTGATCGCAATCGATAAATCAGGAGGATGACCACGATGACACCTTGGGAAATCCGAACCGTCGAATTCGCGAACTGCAATTGCGCTTATGGTTGCCCTTGCCAATTCAATGCCCTGCCCACGCACGGCAATTGCCAGGCCGTGGTCTGTAACGAGATCACGGAAGGCCACTTCGGAGACGTGAAGCTCGACGGGCTACGCTTCGGCGGCGTTTTCTCCTGGCCGGCAGCAATCCACGAGGGACACGGCCAGGCTCAGCCGTTTGTCGACGAGCGCGCAAGCGAAGAGCAACGCGAGGCCATTCTGAGGATCATGAGCGGCCAGGACACAGATCCGATGGCCACCGTCTTTGCCGTTTTCGCGGCGACCCTCTCGGAGGTCTTTGACCCGATCTTCGCGCCAATCGAGTTCGACGTCGACGTCGATGCCCGCCGTGGGCGCTTTGTCGTCCCCGGCGTCGCCGAATGCCATGGCGAGCCCATCCGCAACCCTGTCACCGGCGCCGAGCACCGCGCGCGGATCGATATCCCCAACGGTTTCGAGTACGAGCTCGCCGAGATGGGCAGCGGCTCCAGCACGACCCACGGCAAGATCGCGATCGCGCTCGAGAACACCTACGGCCAGTTCGCTCGCCTGCACCTCAACAATCACGGTGTCGTCAAACACCGCGCGGTGTGAAACCGCAGGCCATGCCAACAGGGACAACACCAGTCGAGGCGATCCTCAAACGCGAACGGCTCGTCATTGCCGTCGGCCTCGCGCTGATTGCGGGGCTCTCCTGGTGGTGGCTGTTGATCGGGTCCGGCACAGGCATGAGCGTCCTCGCCATGTCGACATGGGCTTTCCCCCCTCCAGCAAGCGCGGCGATGACGCTCGACTGGAGTGCCGGTTACGCCGTCGTCATGTTCCTCATGTGGTGGATCATGATGATCGCCATGATGACGCCCAGCGCCGCGCCGACGATCCTGCTTTATGCGCACGTCTATCGCTTCGAGCGCAAGCTCGGCAGGCTCCCTGGAGCGACAACACCGACGTTTGCTTTTGCCCTAGGTTATCTGCTGGCCTGGATGGGGTTCAGCGCCTTGGCCACTGGTCTGCAGTGGGGCTTTGAGCGCACCGGACTGATGCATGCCATGCTGATGTGGAGCACCAGCTCAGTGTTCTCCGGTCTGCTTCTGCTGGCGGCAGGCGTATATCAGCTCACGCCGCTGAAGCACGCCTGTCTCGACCACTGCCGCTCGCCGGCCCACTTCCTCGCCGCAAATTTCGAACCGGGCGCCTTGGGCGCGCTGCGCATGGGCACAAAACACGGCGCCTACTGTCTTGGCTGCTGCTGGCTCCTGATGGCTCTCCTTTTTGCCGGCGGCGTCATGAATCTCGTCTGGATCGCCGGTCTCGCCATCCTTGTTCTTGCCGAGAAAGTCTTTCCGTATGGGCCGTGGATAGCTCGCATATCCGGAATAGCTATGTGTGCCGGAGGACTTTGGCTGCTCGAACTCCACGATCCCGCATAACACCGATCGCACAGGATCAGCTGCAACGCGCCGCCCCGCCTGGCTTGCCCACCATCGGGGGTTCCCCCACAGCGCATCGCCCGCTAACCTCGCGCCGAAAACACGAAGAAAGTTGATCATGAAGCACGCAACAGGGTTCTGGCGGCTGCCTATCGCCTCGCTCGCGCTGGCTGCCATCCTCGCCGCCCTCCCGCCCACAGCCCACGCCGCCTCCTGCGGCAACGTCGGCGGCGGCTTTGGCCCGTGGCTCTCGGGCTTCAAGAAACAGGCGGCCGCGCAAGGCATCTCGCAACGATCCATCGAAGCGGGCCTCGCAGGCGTCACCTACGATCCGCGTATCATCCGTTTCGATCGCAACCAGAAATCCTTCAAGCTGTCGTTCGAGCAGTTCTACGCCCGCCGCGTCGGCACGGCGCTGATCGGCCGTGCACGCGCCCGCCTGAAGACGCACCGCGCCACCTTCGACCGCATCGAACGCCAATTCGGCGTCCCGCGCGAGATCGTCGTCTCGATCTGGGGCCTCGAAACGAACTTCGGCGCCGATACCAGCGGCAAATATTCGATCTTCCGCTCGCTCGCGACACTCGCCTACGACTGCCGCCGCTCGCCGTTCTTCACCGGCCAGCTCATGGACGCGCTTCGCATCATCGACGACGCCCACATGCGCCCCGAGGAGCTGCGCGGCGGCTGGGCCGGCGAGATCGGCCAGACGCAGTTCCTGCCGACGCCCTACGTCAAATACGCCGTCGATTTCGACGGTGACGGCAGGAAGGACCTGATCCGCAGCGTGCCGGACATCCTGGCCTCGACGGCGAACTTCCTGAAGGGCCACGGATGGCAGGCCGGACAGCCCTGGCATCCGGGCACGCCCAACTACGACGTCCTTCGCGACTGGAACCGTGCGCAGGTCTACCAGCGCACGATCTCCGTCATGGCCTCAAAGCTCGCGGGCCGCTGATAACGCGACATCGCGCCATCGGAAAGCAAGGTGGGCCGGCATGGAGCGTGGTTCCATGCCGGCCCGAGTGCTCGCAACCAGACTTCGGAGGAAGCGCCGGACTATGACCGTTCGGGCAGTGCAAACCCGAAGTCTCGATCACGCATCCGATCTACGGCAGCGAGAACACCGTCAGCGACCCGCCGAGGGTCGTGTACTGCTTGAGGCCGGCGTAGCCGCCCACCGCGCCAAGGCCTTCCGTCGGATTGTCGAGGCCCGCCGCAAGGCCGATACCGGCCCAGCCGCCGATGCCCGAATAGACGCCGACGTACTGCTTGCCCTTGCTCGTGTAGGTGAAGACGTTGCCGATGATGCCGGACGGAGTCTTGAAGCGATAAAGCTCCGTGCCGTCCTTCAGATCCACGGCCTTGAGGTAGCCTTCGAGTGTTCCGTAGAACCCGATGCCGCCGGCTGTGACCAGCGCGCCCGACCACACCGAGAACGGCTCCTTCTTGGCCCACACGATCTTACCGTTGACGTGATCCCACGCCAGGAACGTGCCGAGATGGTCCGAGCCCTCCGGCGGGAACATCGAGACCGTCGAGCCGACGTAAGGCTGGCCGGGCGTGTACGAGACCTTGAAGGGCTCGTAGTCCATCGCCACGTGGTTGGCCGGCACATAGAACAGCTTCGTGATCGGCGAGTAGGCGACGGGCTGCTGATCTTTCACGCCAAGCGCCGCCGGCATGATGCCCTTGGTGTTCACGTCCGGACCGTTGAGGAACGTCGAATACTTCGGATCGAGCTTCGGGCGCCCGTACGTTGCGCTCTTCGGATCGAGGTCGATCGCCGTCGCCCAGTTGACGGCGGGATCGAACTTCTCCGCCACAAGCGGGATGCCCGTCTTGCGGTCGATGGTGTAGCCGAAGCCGTTGCGGTCGAAGTGCACGAGCACGTCGTGTGACTTGCCCTTGATCGTGACGTCGTCCACCAGCACCGACTCGTTGATCGCGTCGTAGTCCCACTCGTCGAACGGCGTGAGCTGATACGCCCAAGCGGCAACGCCGGTATCGACGTTACGCGCGATGATCGAGAGCGACCACTTCTGATCGATCGGCTTGCCGTCCGGTCCCGCGCGCTGCGCCGGGTTCCAGGTGCCCGGGTTGCCGGTGCCGTAGTAGATAAGGTTCAGCTTCGGATCGAAGGAATACCAGCCCCACGTCGTCGAGCCGCCGATCTTCCACTGATCCCCCGTCCACGTCTTGACCGAGCTGTCCTTGCCGACGGGCTTTCCGAGCGACATCGTCTTCTTGGGATCGAACAGGATCTGATCGTCCGGTCCGACGGAGTAGGCACGCCAGGCACGCGAGCCGTCCTTGATGTTGTAGGCCGTGAGATGCCCCTGCACGCCGTACTCGCCGCCTGAGTTGCCGACGAGAACCTTGTCCTTGATGACATAGGGCGCGCCGGTGCCGGTCTCCGCCTTCTTCGGATCGCCGTTGGCGACCTTCCACGCCTCCTGGCCTGTCTTGGCATCGAGCGCGACCAGCGTGGTATCGGCCTGATAGAGGAAGATCTTGCCCTCGCCGTAGGCGACGCCGCGATTGACCGTGTCGCAGCACATGGCCGCGATGACCGATGGATCCTGCTTCGGCGTGTAGGACCAGACCACCTTCTGATCGTCGTCGAGATTGAGCGCAAAGACGGTGTTGGGGAACGGCGTGTGAAGGTACATCATGTTGCCGATCACGATCGGCGAGCCCTCATGCCCGCGCAGCACGCCCGTCGAGAACGTCCAGGCGACCTTCAGATCCTTCACGTTGCCGGTGTTGATTTGATCGAGCGTAGAAAAGCGCGTCGACGCGTAGTTGCCGTTCTGCTGGGCCCAGTTGTTGGGATCTTGAGACAGCTTGATGACATCGTCGTTGGCAAGAGCCGGCAGCGAAAACAGCATCGCTCCAGCAGCCGCGGCGGCAAACAATCCGCGTTGCATGAGACCTCCTGGGATAAGCTCCTCCGCCTTCCGAACCCCGACCGGGAAGAGACGAAGCGTGTGTCGGATCACGTGCCGATCACAAATAGGTGAAGCCGCCGAGCACACAAGTCGAAGACAAATTGTCCCATGCACACAGACAATTAGCGTGAGACGAGCACTGACGAATGCGCGCCGAGCGCCGTGTTTCCTCGTCGAATTCGTGATCGCAGCAGGCGGAGCATCACACGACGGACGGCGCGACTTGCGCGAAAGGTATATCTGCATCCCGGTGAGCGAATACGTTGTCGGAGTGCATGAGTGCTTCGCCTATGAGCAATGCGCACACGACACGAGCAAGCCGACGCGCAGGAGAGCAGCATGAAGGTCGTTGCAATAACGGGCGGCGCGCAGGGTATCGGGCGCGGAATCGCATTTGCGTTTGCTGACGCCGGTTATGCTGTCTCACTCGCCGATCCTGACGCGGAGGCCGGCGCGGAAGCCCTGGCAAAGGTGCGCGAGCGCAGCGCCAAGGGACTCTTCGAGCAGACGGATGTCGCACGAGAGGATGACATCCGGCGCTGGATCGATCGAACCGTGGACGAGCTGGGCTGCCCCCACGTGCTCGTCAACAACGCCGGCATCCTCCGCAACAGGCCGTTTCTCGAGCTGCCGGCCGCGGACTTCGACCGCGTGATCGCCGTCAACCTGCGCGGCACCTTCCTCTGCTCGCAATACACGGCGCAACGCATGGTCGAGCACGGGAGGGGCGGCGCGATCATCAACATCGCCTCGACGCGCGCCTTCATGTCCGAGCCCGGCACCGAGGCTTACACGGCGTCCAAAGGCGGCATTGTCGCGCTGACCCACGGCATGGCGATCAGCCTCGGCCCGTACGGCATCCGCGTGAACAGCGTCAGCCCCGGATGGATCGAGACGCGCGACTGGCAGTATTCCCCGCGCGCCGTAACGCCAATCCACTCGGAGCACGACCGCAGTCAGCATCCGGTCGGCCGCGTCGGCACGCCACCGGACATCGGCGAGGCATGCCTGTTCCTGGCCGAGCACGCAGGCTTCATGACAGGGCAGAACATCACGCTCGACGGCGGCATGACCGTGAAGATGATCTACGAGGAATGATCGACGCCACAGCAAAAAAGAGCCGGCCCGCGGGGGGAACGGGCCGGCTGCTGGGAGTGCCTCTTGAAAATGCGTGGATCGGAAACTCCGATCGGAAGCACTCCGGTGACGGGCGCGCGGGTGTTTGGGGGAAGGGACGCGCCCGAACGTGTAACCTGTAACGTCTCTCGTCGTTCAAATCCGTCGCCAAAGCTCACGCGGCGGCAACGGGCCGTGCCTTTTCGCTGCCGAGCCGGTCGAAGCCCAGCGAGGCCGCAACCGCCGAGTGCATGATGCGCCCGTCACGGACATTGAGCCCTGCCGCCAGATGGGGATCGCGGTCGAAAGCTGCAAGCCCCTTGTCGGCGAGCTTGAGCACGAACGGCAGCGTGGCGTTGTTGAGCGCCTGAGCGCTCGTCACCGGCACGGCGCCCGGCATGTTGGCGACGCAGTAGTGAATGATGCCGTCGACCTCGAACGTCGGCGCCGCATGCGTCGTCGGCCGCGAGGTCTCGAAGCAGCCGCCCTGGTCGATCGATACGTCGACCAGCACCGCACCCTTCTTCATCGACTTGAGCATCGCCCGCGACACGAGCTTCGGAGCGCTCGCGCCCGCGACGAGCACCGCGCCGATCACCACGTCGGCATCGAGCACCGCGTCCTCGATCGCGTGCATGGTCGACGCCAGCGTCACCACGCGGCCCTGGAACAGCTCATCGAGCTGGCGCAGCCGCGGCAGCGACTTGTCGATAATCGTCACGTCCGCGCCGAGCCCGGCCGCCATGCGCGCCGCATGCGTCCCGACCACGCCGCCGCCGAGCACCGCAACCTTCGCCGGCCGCACGCCGGGGACGCCGCCCATCAGCACGCCGCGCCCGCCCGTCGGGCGGCGCAGCGCGATGGCCGCGGCTTCGATGGAGAGCCGGCCCGCAACCTCGCTCATCGGCGCGAGCAGCGGCAGGCCGCCGGCCGCGTCCGTCACCGTCTCGTAGGCGATGGCGGCAGCACCCGAAGCGAGAAGCCCGCGCGCCTGATCCGGATCGGGCGCAAGATGCAGATATGTGAACAGAATCTGATGCGGCTTGAGCCGCTTGTACTCGACCGCCTGCGGCTCCTTGACCTTGACGATCATCTCGGCAGCGTCGAACACCGCTTCCGCCGTCGGCACGACCTTGGCGCCCGCGCGCTCGTAGGTCGCGTCGTCGGCAAAAATGCCGGCGCCCGCGCCGGACTGCACGATAACTTCATGGCCTCGCGCCGCGAGCTCCCGAACGGAGCCGGGCACGAGGCCCACACGAAACTCGTCGCTTTTGATCTCTGTCGGAACGCCGATGCGCATGGGACAGCTCCCTGCATAGTCTGGGTTGAACTGGTGAAACCATACCAGCAAAGCCGCGTCGAAACCTCGCAATTTTCCTTGAAGGCGGCACCGAAGACGCAGATAATATGCACAACCCGCCCAACCAACGCAGATATGCAATGCAACATGAACTGGACGCGCGGGATCGCGCCATTCTTGCCGCCCTGCTGGAGGACGGCCGTCTGAGCCAGGTGCAGCTCGCCGATCGTGTCCCCCTGTCGGCAACAGCCATCGCACGCCGCATCAAGGCCCTGGAGGAAGCCGGCGTCATTGAGGGCTACCAGGCCCGCATCAACCGGCGCGCCATGGGCCTCGAGATGACGGTGTTCGTCTTCATCAGCCTCCAGAACCAGACCGAGCAGCGCCTCGAAGCCTTCGAGGCGGCTGTAATGGACTCGCCCTCCGTCATCGGCTGCCAGCTCATGTCGGGCGAGGACGACTACATTCTCACCGTGCTCGCCCGCGATCTCGCCGACTACGAGCGCATCCACAAGCAGGAGCTGTCGCGCCTGCCGGGCGTCACGCGCTTGAGATCGAACTTCGTCCTGCGCGACGTGAAATCGCTACCAATCCCCGCGTCCGCGCTCGACCTGAGGGACACCGCGGCCCGGAAATAACGATTGACCGGGCCGTTACGGCGCGCGCTCGCGAACGTCCACCGACACGGCCAGCGAATGATGGCCCGAGTCGAAGATCACGCCGTCGATGGGCGACACGTCCGAATAGTCGCGCCCGAACGCCAGCGGCACGTGATCCGTCGCAACGCGGATGGCATTGGTCGGATCGAGCTCCTGCCAACCTGCCTCCGCGCCGCACCAGACCGCGACCCACGCGTGCATGGCATCTGCCCCTTCGAGCCGCGGCATGCCGGGCGCAGGATGCGTACGCAGATAGCCGCTGACGTAAGCGGCCGGCAACCCGAGCGACCGCAGGCACCCGATCATGATGTGTGCGAAGTCTTGGCACACGCCTCGCCGCGTGGCGAATGCAACGCGCGCAGGCGTGCTCACGTCCGTCGCGCCGGGATCGTAGGCGAAGTCGGCCTTGATCTGATGCATGAGATCGATGGCCGCCGCGAGAACCGGCCGCGTGGGCGTAAACAGCGGCGCAGCGTAGGCACGGAAAGCCGCGTCCAATGGCACGCGCGGCGACGCAAAGATCTGATGCGCTGGCGAACGCGCTGCAAAGCTGGTCGTTTTCTGCGCCGCTGTGCGCACCTCTTCCCAGGCCAGCGTCTGCTCGGGATCGACGGAAGTCGCCGGCGAGAGCGCAACCGTGAACCGGCTCTCCACCGTCAACCGGTTGTGCGGCGCCTTGAGCGTGATGTGCGTCGTCGCGTTGCCGAAGAAATCGCGGGTTGCCGAGAATTCGCTTGGAGCAGGATCGATGACCATGTCGCGCGCGAGCACGTCGAGCCCCGGTTGCGGAAGCGGCATGAGCCGGAGCACATGCGCGGCAAACGGCACGAACGAGCCGTAGGCATATGAGGTCGTCTGGCTGACGTCATAGATCATCGCGCACCGCCTCCTGCCACCGCCGGCTCTCGCACCCGAAAGAACGACAGCGAGATCTCGTCCGAGAGATGCATGAGGCCATTCTCGATTCCGAGGATGTCGTCTGCACGGATGCGCGCCGGATCGTACCCCGCGACGAGGTTGTAGAGGCGGTCCGCCACCGCGAGCGCGGGCGACGGCCGGTTCGATGGCGGCAAGAGCGGCAGCGCCTGCGTGTGCTCCTTGAGCTGCAGGAGCTGGAACGCAAGCGACCGCGGATTGCTCTCGTCGAGCAGCACGAGATCGAGGACCGGCGCGAACGCCGTGCCGAACGGATAGCGCGACCGGTAGGTGATCTGGCAGTCGTCGAGCTCCAGGAGAAGGTCGAGCTCCTCGCGCGAGCCGCCCTGCGGACGCGCGAACTGCCGCGCGAACCGGCAGGTTGCAAGCGCGCGCTCGATGCGGAACCCGAGCTTCAGAAAACGCCAGCCGGCCACCCGGTTCATGGTCTCGAGCTGGTAGCCCGTGACGGCGGCGATGGTACGCAGCGCATGGCTCGCCCGGTCGAACACAGAAACAGTGGGTCCGACACGCGAGACCGGCCCATGCACGTGAGCATGAAGATCCTCGAGCGCACGCCACGCGTCGGGCGGAAACCGGTCTCGGATACCAAGTCCAGCACGCCGCGCCGCCGAGACCAGCGCCGGCACCGAGCCGTCGAGATCGGGCAGCGACAGTGCCGTCTCGGCTGCGGCCTCAGCCCCTCCCGCGGCGGGCGGCAGGTCCGTCGCCCCCCATCGGAACAGAAGCTCCATCAAACCCCCGACGTCCCGACCCTGGGCCCGGGCGTCGCCGACGCGCGCCGACAAAGCCCGGATGATGCGCAGCGTCGCCTCCGCACGCTCCACGTACCGGGCGAGCCAGAACAGGTTATCGGCCGCTCGCGATGGCAGCACGCCCTCGCCGCGCCGCACGACGATCTGCGCTTCCGACGGGATGAGAGTCGTGTGCGCCACAGGACCGTGCGACATCACCCAGACGTCGGCCGACCGCGCGCCGCGCTGCATCGAAAGCGTCCGCAAATCGTTCTCAGCGCCGATCAGCGCAAAGCCTCCCGGCATCACCGTGTAGCCGTCGCCCGTCGCCGCGACGAAGACGCGGAACACGAACGGATGCGGCTCGAGCCGCCCATCGCGCCACACAGGCGTCGTCGAAAGGTTCGCCACCTCGTGCCCGACGAAATCGACGCCACGGCTGCGGATAGCATCGATCAGCGTTGCACGCTCCGCTTTGTCGAGCTGCGATCCGACCCAGGGGCCGCCCGGAGGAATCCCGGAGCTCGTGCGCGAGAACGCCGGCGCAACGACACGCTCGTCGAGCGCCGCGATCACCGCCTCGCGCTCGGCCTCCTGCCCGCACCACCACGTCGCGGCATTCGGCAACCGAAGCGGCTCGCCGAGTAGCGGCTCCGCCAGCGCCGGCAGGAAAGCGAGCAGCGCGCGCGTCTCAGCAACGCCAGAGCCCAGCGCATTTGCGAGCGTGACATGGCCGCGCCGTGCGGCCCGCACGAGCCCTGGAATGCCGAGCTTCGAGCGCGCGTTGAGCTCGAGCGGATCGGCGAAATCGCCGTCGATGCGGCGCACGAGAACGCGCACCTTGCGCAGCCCCGCGACAGTCCTGAGGTAGACCTCGCCGCCGAGCACCATAAGATCCGATCCCTCGACGAGGCGGAAGCCGAGATAGCGCGCCATGTAGGAGTGCTCGAAATAGGTCTCGTTGTGAGGCCCCGGCGTGAGCAGGCAGACACCGGCATCGTCCGGCTCGCGATGCCGCGCCAGCTCCGCACGCAGCGCATCGAAGAACGGCGCCAGGCGATGCACGTCGAAATTCCGGAACACATCGGAGAGCGCACGCGACAGCGCGATGCGGTTCTCGAGTGCGTATCCCGCTCCCGACGGCGCTTGCGTACGGTCCCGCAGCACGCACCACTGCCCTGAGGGGTTGCGCCCGAGATCGACCGCATAGATGTGAAGCTGCCGCTGCCCTGACCCGCCGCTCTGCACGAGCGGCCGCAGAAAGTCCGGACTCCCCGCGATCACCGACGCCGGAAGACCGAGGCGGGCGAGTTTCTCGCCCCCCGCATAGACATCGGAGAGAAACGCCTCGATCAGCCGCGCACGCTGGATCACGGCCGCCTCGATGACAGCCCAGTCCTCGGGCGAGATCACGAGCGGCACGTGGCTGAGCGGCCAGGGACGCGCGCCGGCCGTCGGGTCGTCGTACACGCGATAGAAGACGCCCGACTCCTTAAGGTAGCGGTCCGCGGCTCCAAACCGCTGCGCGAGCGCTGCTGGCGGCTCCGCGCCGAGCCGGCCGACGAACGCCGACCAGTGCGGACGTACGGAGCCCGTCTCGTCGATCATCTCGTCGTAGACACCGGGCAGCGGGCGGTAGCCTGCAAGGAGGGCCGAGCACCCGGGCGGCCCCGCCGTCGCCGGCTCAGTCGTCACGACACATCCTTGCCCCCGACCCCCATCTCATGCCGGCGCCCGCCTGAGATCGAGTGTCACCGGGTATTCATCGTTGTGCTCGAGCGGCGGCGCCGAGACGAGGCCCGGCGTATGGCCGTGATCCTGGAACCGGGCAAGCCGCCGCGCCTCGGCTTCGTACGTGTTGACCGGGAAGGTCTCATAGCTGCGCCCGCCAGGATGCGCCACGTGATAGACGCATCCGCCGAGCGACTTGTGGCTCCACGTGTCGACGACGTCGAACGTCAGCGGCGCATGCACCGGAATGGTGGGATGCAACCCCGAGGCCGGCTGCCACGCCTTGAAGCGCACGCCCGCCACGAGCTCGCCCGAGCGCCCGGTCGAGGCCAGAGGCACGCGCCGCCCGTTGCAGGCGAGCACATGCCGGCGCGGGTTGAACCCGTCCACCTTCACCTGCAGACGCTCCACGGACGAATCCACGTAGCGCACCGTTCCCCCCGACGTTCCTTCCTCGCCCATGACATGCCACGGCTCGAGCGCCTGCCTGAGCTCGAGCTTCACGCCCCCGTGCTCGACGCTTCCATAGAACGGGAAGCGGAACTCGCGCTGTGCCTCGAACCACTCGGCTTGGAAAGGGTAGCCCGCCCGGCCGAGCACGTCGAGAACATCGAGGAAGTCGGCCCACACGAAGTGCTCGAGCATGAAGCGGTCGTGCAGCGACGTCCCCCAGCGCACGAGGTCTCCCTGCTCCGGCTCCGTCCAGAACTTGGCGATCAACGCCCGGATCAGAAGCTGCTGCGCCAGGCTCATGCGCGCGTCCGGCGGCATCTCGAACGAGCGGAACTCGATGAGCCCGAGCCGCCCGGACGTGCTGTCCGGCGAATAGAGCTTGTCGATGCAGATCTCGCTGCGGTGCGTATTGCCCGAGGAGTCGACGAGCAGGTTGCGGAACAGCCGGTCGAGCAGCCACGGCGCCGGCGCCTGCCCCCCGCGCGGCGCCGGGATCATGCCGAGCGCGATCTCGAGCTCGTAGAGGCTCTCGTGGCGCCCCTCGTCGACGCGCGGCGCCTGGCTGGTCGGCCCGATGAACAGCCCCGAGAAGAGATAGGACATCGACGGATGCCGCTGCCAGAAGATGACCATGCTCTTGAGCAGGTCCGGCCGCCGGAGAAACGGGCTCTGCCACGGCGCGGGACCGCCGACGACGACATGGTTGCCGCCGCCCGTTCCCGTGTGCCGTCCGTCGACCATGAACTTGTCGGTGCCGAGCCGCGACAGCCGCGCCTCCTGATAGATACCCTCCGTCGTCGCCACGCATTCCCGCCACGAGGACCCGGGATGAATGTTGACCTCGATGACGCCGGGATCGGGCGTGACCTTGATGACGTTGAGACGATGGTCGGGCGGCGGCGGATAGCCCTCGATGTGGATGGGCAGGCCCAGTTCGTCGGCGGTCGCCTCGACGGCCGTCAGCATCTCGAGATAGTCGTCGAGCACGCCGAGCGGCGGCATGAACACGCAGAGCTTGCCCTCGCGCAGCTCGACCGCGAGCGCCGTCCGGACCGCGGCGCCCTCGACGTCCTGCGACAGCGGATAAGGCTGCCGGTACGGATTGTCGCCCACACGCTGGTAGATCTGCAGAAGCTTGTCCGGATCCGGCAGCTCCCCGCGCTCGGCAAACGGATCGTCGGCAACCACATGCGGCACGGCATGCGGCGGCAGCCACGGCAGCCCGCCCAGGGGAAGCCTCAAGCCCAACGGGCTGTCGCCGGGCACCAGGAACAGATGCTGGCGGCGCATCTTCCACTTTTCGCTCATCCAGCCCTTGCCGGCCCGCGTCTGCCAGCGCTGGATCGGCAGCACGAAACCGGAGGCCGAGCTGAGCCCGCGATCGAACACGCGCGCGATCCGCGACCGCTCCTCCTCGTCGGCGAGCTTGCTGTCGTCGACGTCGACGTTGATCGGAAGCTGCGCCTCCTTGACGATCCAGTGCGCAGGGTCCTCGTAGGCGGGCAAAACGTAGTCCCCGCCGACGCCGAGCCGTTCCGCAATGCCCTCCGTGAAGGCCTTGGCGCCGTCGATGTCCGTCGGCGCCAGATAACCCTCGCGCGCAACGAGATCGTCATTGCGCCAGATCGGTTTTCCGTCGCGGCGCCAGTAGAGCGCGAACGTCCAGCGCGGCAGGCTTTCGCCCGGATACCACTTGCCCTGTCCATAATGCAGAAAGCCGCCCGGCGCGAAGCGCTGACGAAGCCGCCGCACCAGATCGTCCGCGCGCTGGCGCTTCGTCGGACCGACCGCCGCCGTGTTCCACTCCGCCGACTGGTAATCGTCGATCGAGACGAACGTCGGCTCGCCGCCCATGGTGAGCCCGACGCCCTGCACCGAGAGATCGCTATCGACCGCATCGCCGAGCTTCAAGAGCGCCTGCCAGCTTTCGTCCGAGAACGGCAGCGTGATGCGCGGCTTCTCCGCCACGCGATGCACTTTCATGTCGAAGCTGAACTCGACCTTGGCCTCGTCTACGAGGCCGCTGATCGGAGACGCCGTGCGATAGTGCGGCGTCGCCGCGAGCGGGATGTGGCCCTCGCCGCAGAAGAGCCCCGACGTCGGATCGAGCCCGATCCAGCCCGCACCCGGAATGTAGACCTCGGTCCAGGCATGCAGGTCCGTGAAGTCGTGATCGGTCCCGGATGGGCCGTCGAGCGACGCGATATCCGGCTTGAGCTGGATGAGGTAGCCCGAGACAAAGCGGGCCGCGAGCCCCAGATGCCGAAGCACGTGAACCAGAAGCCACGCCGAGTCGCGGCACGACCCGGAGCCGAGCTTCAGCGTCTCCTCCGGCGTCTGGACGCCGGGCTCCATGCGGATGACGTAGCTCACCTCCTGATTGATGCGCGCGTTGAGCGCGACCAGAAAATCGACCGTGCGCTCGCTTTCGCGTGGGATGCTGGCCAGAAACTGCGCGAGCAGCGGTCCCGGATTGTCCGTCACCAAGTAGGGCGCGAGATCGACCTCGAGATCCTTGGCATAGGTGAACGGCAGGCTCTCGGCGTATTCTTCGACGAAGAAGTCGAACGGATTGACGATCGACATCTCGGCCAGGAGATCGACCGTCACGCTGTACTCCGTCGTCTTCTCGGGGAACACGAAGCGCGCGAGCCAGTTGCCGTGCGGATCCTGCTGCCAGTTGACGAAGTGGTTCGCGGGCTCGACTTTCAGCGAATAGCTCGGAACACGCACCCGGCAGTGAGCCGCCGGCCTGAGCCGGATTACTTGGGGCCCAAGCGCCACGGGCTTGTCGTATGAATAGCGTGTCACGTGGTGGAGGCTGGTCAGAATGCCCATGCCGGGAGCGAACCTCTCAAACGCTTCCGGGTGCAGTCCGGGTGGTCGGCAGAAGCACGGGTAAAATCGAATGCGCGGGCGAGGCTGGCGCACTATCGGTGCGACGGCCCCATCCCGCGTTGTGCACCGCAATGATGCTGCCTTGTCGGGCAATTGACGGTCAAGCCGGGAACTGACGCCGTTTCGCCCAAAAATTAGTCACATTTTTGCCTGGGCTTATATCAATTACGACAAAACAAAGACGAAAATCTTGACGTTCCTGAGGGACCCTGCTGCATTGCACCTGAGCACCTGCGGGAGGGCGAGGTTAATGCATTACTACACCTACGAGCTGACCCATGCGTTACTGCATCCGGTTCGCCTCATGTCGCGAGCCCTAAAGGCTCAGTTCGAAACACCCCTCAATCCCTTTGCATCGACCGAGCTCGCGAAAAACATCGCGGCCGCCTGCGAGGTATTCGAGGGCATGACGCGCCGCTACGGCAAGCCGGAGTTCGGCATCAAGGAGACGAAGGTTCACGGCCTCACCGTGCCGGTGCGCGAGGAGATCGTGCTGAAGAAGACCTTCTGCAATCTCCTCCACTTCGACCGCGACGAGACCGTGGTCGGCAAACGCTACGATCCGAAAGTGCTCATCATCGCGCCGATGTCGGGCCACTATGCGACGCTGCTCCGCAGCACCGTCCAGGAGATGATCAAGGAGCACAACACCTACATCACCGACTGGGCCGACGCGCGCGACATACCGCTCTACGAAGGCTCCTTCGACCTCGACGACTTCATCGACTACATCATCGAGTTCATCCAGTTCCTCGGCCCCAACACGCACGTGATCGCAGTCTGTCAGCCCGCAGTGCCGGCGCTCGCCGCCGCAGCCGTGATGGCCGCCAACGACGATCCCTGCCAGCCCGCGTCGATGACGCTGATGGGCGGTCCTATCGACACCCGTCGCAACCCCACCCAGGTCAACAAGCTCGCCGAGGAGAAGCCGATCTCCTGGTTCGAGCGCTCCGTCATCAACTACGTGCCGTTCC
>CAZDUD010000084.1:0-15436 GCA_964508485.1 uncultured Hyphomicrobium sp.
CGATCTGCGGGATCACGTCGCCCGCGCGCTGCACGACGACGGTGTCGCCGATGCGGATATCCTTGCGTGCGATCTCGTCCTCGTTGTGCAGGGTCGCGTTGGAGACGACGACGCCGCCCACCGTCACCGGCTCTAGCTTGGCGACGGGCGTCAGCGCGCCCGTGCGACCGACCTGGATCTCGATGTCGCGCAGCACGGTGACGGCCTGCTCGGCCGGAAACTTGTGGGCGATGGCCCAGCGTGGCGAGCGCGACACGAAGCCGAGGCGGTCCTGCAGATCGAGGCGGTTGACCTTGTAGACCACGCCGTCGATATCGTAGCCGAGCGACGCGCGCTTGGTGGCGATCTCGCGATAGAAGGTCAGCATCGCATCGGCGCCGTCACAGAGGCGCATCAGCGGATTGACGGGCAGCCCCCATTTGGCGAACGCCTCGACCATGCCCTGCTGGGTCTTGGCCGACATTTCCGACATCTCGCCCCAGGCATAGGCGAAGAAGCGCAGCGGGCGCGCGGCCGTGATCGCGGCATCGAGCTGGCGGAGCGAGCCCGCGGCCGCGTTTCTCGGATTGGCGAACACTTTACCGCCGCTCGCCGCCTGGCTCTCGTTCAAGTGCGCGAAGTCGGCGTGGCTCATGTAGATCTCGCCGCGCACCTCGGCTACGGCCGGGATGCTCCTGCCTTTGAGGCTCGCCGGGATCTCGCGGATGGTGCGGACATTGGCCGTGACATTCTCGCCCTCGGCACCGTCTCCGCGCGTCGCCGCCTCGACGAGGTGTCCCTTCTCGTAGCGGATCGAGATGGAGAGACCATCGATCTTGGGCTCTGCCGTGAACGCGAGGGGATCGTCGGCCTTGAGCGTGAGAAAACGGCGGACGCGCGCGGCGAAGTCGACCACCTCCTCGTCGTCAAATGCGTTGCCGAGCGATAGCATCGGTACGCGGTGGCGGACCTTGGTGAAGGTTTCGGAGGCCGGCGCGCCGATCCTGTGGGACGGGCTGTCGGGGCGCACCAGATCGGGAAAGCGCGCCTCGATGGCGTCGTTGCGCCGGCGCAGCTCATCATATTCGGCATCCGAGATCTCGGGGGCATCGGACTGGTAATAGAGCTCGTCGTGGCGCGTGATCTCGGCGGCCAAACGCTCCAGCTCGGCGGCTGCCTCGTCGGCCGTCAGGTCCTTAACTGGAGGGAGGGAGATCTTTTTCCTGGCCATCGCCGCTTGATACCGGAAAACCGGATTCGGCGCATCCGGACGCGCGCTGCATTCGGTCCCGAGCCTTTTTTTTCACACCATGGCCGCCCTTGAGGCGGCCATCCAGGGGAAGCTTGTCTAAACGTTAGCGTGATTGACCCTGGATGGCCGGGTCAAGCCCGGCCATGGTGTGGTGTGTGGAGGGACAACTGCCAGTCGGTAAAGTGCATCGCTTCCCTATGATGGGGCATGAAGAAGAGGGAAGGGATTGCGCTCTAGGTGCCGGATGATTCAAGCATCGCGGACCGTTCTGCCCCGCGCTTCAGCCCGGGCCGCCGAGGCCGAACTTGGGGACGGACTTCCAGGCCTTGGTGATCCAAGAGTCGTTGCTCTGCTCGGGCGCCAGACCGTCGGACTTCAGGAGCGCGTAGGCGTCCTTGTACCATTTCGACTGCGGGAAGTTGTGCCCGAGCACGGCCACGGCCGTCTGCGCCTCGTTGGTCACGCCGAGCGCCATGTAGCACTCGGTCAAGCGCATCAGCGCTTCCTCCACGTGCCGCGTCGTCTGGTAGTCGGAGACCACCACTTTGAAGCGGTTGATGGCCGCGACCATGTTCTTCTGATTCATGTAGTAGCGGCCGACCTCCATCTCCGATGCGGCGAGGGTGTCCTCGGCGATACGGATGCGGTTGTCGGCGTTCTGCGCGTAGGAGCTGTCGGGATACCGCGACTTCAGGATCTTGAGCTGCTCGAGCGCCTTGCGCGTCGCCGCCTGATCGCGGTTCGACGGGTTCATGTCGTCGAAGTAGGACGACGCGATGATGTGGTGCGCGAGCGGCGCGTCCTTGGTGCCGGGGTGCATGACCGTGTAGCGCTCGGCCGAGGCGATCGCTTCGGGGGTCTTACCGGCCTTGTAGTAAGCGTACGCCGCAAGCACGATGGCGCGGCGTGCTTCGGGCGAATAGGGGTGCGACCGGTCGAGGTCCTCGAATTTGCGCGCCGCCTCCTCGAACTTGCCCTTGTTCATGAGGGTATCCGCGTCGGAGTACATCTTCTCGGGCGGATCAGAGTTCAGAATGCTCGTCGCGTCGCCCGAGGATGCGCAGCCCGCGAGTGCCAACGCGATACCGCCAATGGCGCACCAAAGAATGGCCGCGGCCCAATGTGGCGTCTTGCGCATCGATTGCCGTACTCCCCCGAACCCACCGTCTCTTGCTTTTAAGCGTTGACTAGCACACTTCAGCGCCCGCCTGAAGCCAACACCGTGCCCCGTGCCCTCGCTCATCCACGCTAGGATCACAATGTGGTTGATGTGAGGCCCTGGGCCGTGATCCCCGGCTTGGAGATCGTCCGAAGCCGCTTCATTAACAAGCCGTTGGCTGAGATGCCTCAGGCCCCGCGCGAGACGAGGCCTGAGCTTCCTGCCAGCAGATGGGGAACCGATTTACTCCGCTGCGACCGCAACAGCCGCCGACCGCTCGAAAGCGACGGTGCGGGGCTCGCGGACACGCGGCGCCTGGACGATGGACCAAGCCGTGTCGTCCTCAAGGAGCTTCTGCAGCACGAGCGAGTTCAGACGGTGGCCGCCCTTGACCGAGCGATAGGCGCCGAGCAGCGGGTGGCCCGCCAAGCTGAGATCGCCCACGGCGTCCAGCATCTTGTGGCGCACGAACTCCTGCGGATACCGCAGGCCCTCGCGGTTCATGATGCGATCATCGCCGATGGCCACGGTGTTGGTGAGGTTGGCGCCGAGCGCCAGGCCGGCCTTCCACAGCCGCTCGACATCGCCCATGAAGCCGAAGGTGCGGGCGTGGGCAATCTCGTTGCGGAACACGCCGGGGCTCATCTCGAGCGACAGGCGCTGCTGGCCGATGATCGGCGACGGGAAGTCAATCTCGACATCGAGGTGGAAGCCGGCATGGGGCGACAGCTCACCCCAGCATCCGCCTTCCTCGACGCGCACGGTCTTCAAAACCTTGAGAAAACGGCGCGGAGCGGACAGCTCGCGGATGCCGACCCGGTCGATCGCCTCGACGAACGGCGCTGCGCTGCCGTCCATGATCGGGACTTCCTTGCTGTCGATTTCGACGATGCAGTTGTCGATGTGGAGGCCGCGTAGGGCGGCCAGGAGATGCTCGACGGTGGAGACTGTGGCGCCGCTTTCGTCGCCGATGACCGTGCAGAGCGTGAGATTCTTGACGTTACAGACCTTGGCGGGGATTTCTGCGGTCACGCGACCGCGCTTCATGATAACGAAACGGAGCCCAGTGTCAGCACCTGCAGGGTGCAAGGTAACCGAGACTGGCGCTCCGCTGTGCACCCCCGTGCCGTGGACCTGGATTTCTTGAGCAATCGTCGTCTGTCGCGCGCCAATGAAGCGATTTGACATGCTGCGCCGTCCCTCGATGCCTTCCTCGGCTTCCGCCCCCACGGACGGTCCGCCACCCCCGGCCGATGTTCGCTTGCCGCCACCCCGTTCCCCGTTAATTTTCTCTGCCTTTGCCAACTCTTGCAGTAGGCTCGCGCTCGATGAGCGCATGGGCAGATGGGATGGTCGGTTGATCCGCGAACCGGTCGTTAAGAAACGATAGCCCCCGTCCCGCCGTGGGACAAATCACGCTTTCTTACGTTGTGTTACGTATCCAGCACGGATGAACTCAGTGCTGAAAAAGCCGTTGGGCGACGGCAGTCCTATCTGCGCTTCTCTCTAAAAAATACAGGTATTTCAGAGTCTTGAATTTTGTTCTCATGCGGATCGACCGCATGCGGATAGCCGTCGTGGCGCTCGTGGCCGGCATATGCGCTCGCGCTTGCGTGGCTCTCTCCCGCGTACATTCCCTGCGAATCGCGCTGGCGTGTGTCCGAATCAGTGGCACCGCGCACGCGGCCGGTGATGCGCTCGAAGAGGCCCGGACGCCGCCTGGGCTCGGCGGGCTGCGGATGGCGTTGCATGGCCGCGTGGTGATGGTGCTGGTGCGGTATGTCCTCGCCGTACGGCTCCTCCCGGTAGGCGTGCTGCTGGGGGGCCTCGGAATAGTCGTCCGCATGATGGGGTGCGGGTCGAGCCGCCTGCCGGCGAATCTCCGACGGCGGTTGCGGCGCGAAGGCGCCGTTGTGGTCGTCGTAGGAGGTGGCATAGGACTGCGGCAGCGGCGGCGGCGTGGCGCCGTGAAGCTGCGGGGGGCCGCTCTCGATCAGGACGTTGCCCGGACCGCGCCACGGCTCGCCGCGTCCGCGCGGCTCATGGGGACCCGGCTGCGGGCTGCGGACCGGCGCGGCGGACGGCGCGTGCTGAAGCGCCTCGGTCAGGCGCTGCTGAAGATCGTGGGCGCCGCCGCGATGGTCGCGCGGATCGGCGGGAATGAAGCCTCCACCGGGCGGCGCGGCCGGGGGGCGGTTGCCCTGGGGCGGACGCGGCGGTGCGCTCGCTGCGACGGCCGCTGCTTTGGTGCCGCGCACCCAGTTCTCGGCAGGCGCTGGCGGCGCGCGCTCGGCTTCGCCCGCGCGGCTCATGCCGGAAGCGACGATCGAGACGCGGATGCGATCGCCGAGCGCGGCGTCGTAGGTGGCGCCGACGATGATGTTGGCCTCGGGGTCGACCTCCATGCGCACGCGGCTCGCGGCCTCGTCCACCTCGTAGAGCGTGAGGCCGGTGCCGCCCGTGATCGAGAGCAACAGTCCTTTGGCGCCGCGCAGCGACACGTCGTCGAGCAGCGGGTTCGAGATGGCTTCCTCGGCGGCGGCGGTGGCGCGGCGCTCGCCCGTCGCCTCGCCGGTGCCCATCATGGCCGTGCCCATGCCGGTCATGACCGTGCGCACGTCGGCGAAGTCGAGGTTGATCAGGCCTTCCTTGAGGATCAGGTCGACGATGCAGGCCACGCCCGAATAGAGCACCTGATCGGCCATGACGAAGGCCTCGGAGAAGGTGGTCTTCTCGCTCGCGATGCGGAACAGGTTCTGGTTCGGGATGACGATCAGCGTATCGACGTAGTTGCGGAGCTCCGCAACGCCGGCCTCGGCAACGCGCATGCGGCGCGCGCCCTCGAACAGGAACGGCTTGGTCACCACGCCGACGGTCAGGATGCCGAGCTCGCGGGCTGCGCGCGCGATGACGGACGCCGCGCCGGTCCCCGTGCCGCCGCCCATGCCGGCGGCGATGAAGACCATGTGCGATCCCTTAATCTGGTTGCGGATGTCCTCGATGGCTTCCTCGGCCGCCGCCTCGCCGATCTCGGGGCGCGAGCCTGCGCCCAGACCTTCGGTCAGCTCGACGCCGAGCTGAATGCGATGCTCGGTGCTGGCATTGAGGAGCGCCTGCGCGTCGGTGTTGGCGACGATGAAATCGACACCCGTGAGGCCGGTCGCGATCATGTTGTTGACGGCGTTGCAGCCGGCGCCGCCGACGCCGACGACCGTGAGTCTGGGTCTCAGATCCGAAGGATCCGGATGTGCCGCCATCTCGTCCTGCCCCGTTCCCGCGAGGGAGATGCCTCCGCTACGCGGCTCCCCGGCATATTACCGACCTGGCCCCACGCCAGGCTTACGTCGCTGGCGCTGCTCGATCTTGCAAAGCGCTCAGAACCCTTCGCGCAACCAGGAGCCGACTCGCTTCAGGTAGCTGTCCGCTTCGGCATCACGGCTGCGGTACACCCGCCGGCCTGCGGCCGCCCCCTGCGTTTCCGCAACAAGCAGCCCGACGACGGTCGAGAACGCAGGACTCGAAAACGCGGGCGGCAAACCGGATACCGGCTGCGGACCCGCTACGCGCACCGGCCGCCCCAACTCGGCGGCCATGAAATCAGCCAAGCCGGTCAACTGGCTCGTGCCCCCCGTGAGCACCAGACAGCGGCCGGCATATGCCGTCATCTCGCACTCCTCCAAGCGCTGCCGGATGTGGTGGCACATGGCCGTGACACGCGGCCGGACCACCTCGGCAAGCTCGGCTTTCGTCATGTGATACAGGATGCCGTCGTCCTCGCCCGCGGACGGGTAAGTGAAGGCATCGTGCTCATCAGACGGAGCGCAGACGACTGTGCCATAAAGCGCTTTGATTCGCTCGGCTTCCGCAAGGGGCGTATGCAACGCGCGGGCGATGTCGAAGGTGATCTGCGTGCCGCCCATGGGGGCCGCGCAGGCATAGAGAAAGCGCTCCTCGGCGAACATGGCGAGACTCGTGGTCCCCGCGCCGATATCGACGACCGTCACGCCCAGGCGGCGCTCGTCCTCGGTTGCAACAGCAATCGCGCTCGCGAGCGGCGTCGGAACGTGGCTCGCCGGCTCCAGGTAGCAGCGTCCCACCACCATCAGCAGGTTGCGCAGCGGCGCCTCGTCGGCCGTGACCGCGTGCAGATCGAAGGCCAGCTCGCGCGCCGCCATGCCGCGCGGGTCGCGCGAGCCAGGCGCGCCGTCCAACCGCAACGCGACCTCGTTCATATGCACGAGCGCGCGTCCGCCCTGCTCGACGTAGGCCTGGCCGGCCGTCATCAGGCGGCGAATGTCGTCCTCCGCGACGAGGCCGCTTGCGATCTCTGTCTTGGCGGAAAAGTTCTGCGATTGGAGGCGGCCGCAGGAGACGGCAACGTGCACCTCGGCGAGCTCCACGCCCGCCATGCGCTCGGCCTGAGCGATGGCGGCGCGGGCCGCCTGCTCGGCACGGTCGAGGTCGATGACGACGCCGCCCTTCACGCCTTCGGCGCGCTGATGGCCGACGCCGATCACGCGCGGGCCTGTCGGCTCGACCGCTGCGATCAGGCACGCGATCTTGCTGGTGCCGATATCGAGCACGCCCGTGATGCGCTTCGATCCGCTGCGCTGCCTTGCCTTGTCCCTCCCCATCGGTCTCCTCGCCTTCAGGAGCCGGGCGTCGGCACGGACGCCGCGGCAGCGGCGTCGGGCTCTGTCGTGCGGATGGCGACGCGGCCGGGGCCGCGGAAATCGAGCGTGGCATTGCCTGCGGCGATGCGCTTCACGAGCGCTGCGTCGCGTGTCAGATCCTCGAGGGCAGCAACCTCGTCGTCGGCGGGAAGCTCGATCGTCGTTCTGTTGTCAAGCTTCAGTTTCCAGCGGCGGTCGGAGACGCGCTCGACCTCGGTCAGGCGGCCCGTGACCTCGGGATAGCGCGTCAGTGTCTGCAACAGCTCCGCGGCGCCGGCCGCAGCCCCCTCGCCCGCGAAGCGTGGAAGGTCGGGTAGCGTCTCGCCGTTGACGGCCGCCAGCACGCGTCCCGTCTTGTCGATCAGGTAGTGGCGATCGGCGCGCGACCATACGGCGAACGGCTTGCGCTCGGTGACGCGGATGTCGAGGCGGCCCGGAAAGACGCGCGTCAATTCTGCGGTGTCGATCCAGGACAGCCGCTCGATGCGCGCCTTCACGGCTGCGGTATCGAGGGCTGCGAAGGTGCGAACGTTGGCGAGATCGAGTGCGTCGAAGACATCGCGGTCATAGGCGTAGCGATGACCGACGAGCGTCACCTGGTCGATGCCGAAGCCCAACAGACGCGCCAGGCGCTCGAGCTTCGGTGCGTGGCCGGTGTGGCGGATGGCTTCCTCGGCAGCGCCCAACGCGAGGCCGATGCCCAGCGCGGCGAGCAAGAGGTGCGCGCGATTCTTGCGCCGGGGCGTGGATGCCGGTGCCGACGGCAGCGTCTCCAGGCCTGCTTCGACCTGATAGGGACCCTTGGCTTTGGCTGAGTGCTCCTGCTCGTCGGAGGCGGTGTGGTCGTGAGAGGGTGTGTGCAGGATCGCGTCATGCGCCTGCTGCCGTTTCGTCCCGCTCTCAGCTACCTCGAACAACTCGCGTCCTCGACGATCCATCGGGCGAGCTCGCCGAACGACCAGCCCGCATAAGCCGCCAGCTCCGGAACCAGAGAGGTTCCCGTCATGCCCGGCTGCGTATTCACTTCAAGGCAGATCAGCTCGCCGGTTCCCCCTGCCGTGTCATCGAAGCGGAAGTCCGCGCGCGACACACCACGACAGCCGAGCGACGCATGGGCCGCCAGCGTGTATTTCCGGATCAACTGGTAAACATCCGGTAAAATATTGGCCGGCAACTCGTGTTTCGAGCCGCCTGGGGCGTACTTGGCCTCGAAGTCGTAGAAGGCGAGGCCCTGCTGGGGGACGATCTCGATCACCTCGGTTGCGAAGTCGCCGATGACGGCGCAGGTCAGCTCGCGGCCCGGAATGAAGCGCTCGATCATGACGATCTGGTCCGCAGGGCCGCCGTCGCGAATCAGTTTCGCCCAGTCGTTGGTGCCGGCGCGGACGATGAGCACGCCGACACTCGAGCCTTCATCGACCGGCTTCACGACATAGGGAGGCGGCAGCGCGTGGGCCGTTGCGGCCTCCTCGCGTGTGACGAGCTTCGCCTCGGCGACTGGAACGCCTGCCGGCTTCATGATCGCCTTGGCCTTCTCCTTGTGCATGGCGAGCGCCGACGCGAGCACGCCCGAATGCGTGTAGGGAATGTCCATCGTCTCCAGGATGCCCTGGATCAGACCGTCCTCGCCGAAGCGGCCGTGCAGCGCGTTGAAGCAGACCTCGGGGCGGACCTCATCGAGGCGCTTGGCGATGTCGCGGCCGGCGTCGATGCGGGTGACGCGGTAGCCCTCGCCTTCGAGCGCCGTCGCGACGGCTTCGCCCGATCGCAAGCTCACGCTGCGCTCGGCGGAGAGCCCGCCCATCAGCACGGCGACATGGCCGAACGTGCGCGGCGGCGCGGGGGGAAGCTTGTTGGTCATGATCCGACGGTCTCTGCCAGTGCCTCGCCCACAGGGCGGCCTTCCTTCGGAAGCCCGAGGCGGATGATCTCCCATTCGAGCGTGACGCCCGCGTTGGCCTTGACGCGCGCACGCACCGTCTCGCCGAGGCGCTCGATGTCCTCGCCGGAGGCGCCTTCGGTGTTGATCAGGAAGTTGCAGTGCTTCTCCGAGACCTGCGCGCCGCCGACGCGAAAGCCGCGGCAGCCGGCGTCATCGATGAGCTTCCAGGCGCTGTGGCCGGGCGGGTTCTTGAACGTCGAGCCGCCCGTGCGCTCCTTGATGGGCTGGTTCTGCTCGCGATAGTCGGCGACCGCCTCCATCTCACGCAGGATGTCCGCTGGGTCGCCCGGCGCACCCTGATAGGTCGCTTCGGTGAAGATCCAGTCCGCGGGGATGCCGCTGTGGCGATAGGTGAAACCCATGTCGGCAAGCGACAGCACGTGGATGTTGCCTTCGGGGTCGACGGCGCGGGCTTCGACCAGCACGTCCTTGGTCTCGCTGCCGTGGGCACCCGCGTTCATGCGCAGGGCGCCGCCGATGGAGCCGGGAATACCGCGATAGAACGCGAGGCCCGCGATGCCGGCGTCGGCTGCGGCGCGGGCGACCTTCACGTCCGGGCAGGCGGTGCCCGCGCGCAGGCGATGGTCCGGCTCGACCTTGATGTCGGCAAAGCCGCGGCCGAGGCGGATAACGACACCCGGTACGCCGCCGTCGCGCACGAGCAGGTTCGAGCCGAGGCCGATGACGAACACCGGCAGGTCGCCCGGCTTGTGCTTCAGGAAATAGGCGAGGTCGGCTTCGTCGGCGGGCGAGAAGAGCACCTGCGCGGGTCCGCCGGCACGGAACCACGTGATGTCTGCCAGCGAGGCGTTCGCCGCGAGGCGGCCGCGCAGCTCCGGCATGCGCGCTTTCAGGTCGGCCGTTATGTCGGGGAAGGTCATGGGGTCTCCCGAGCGTCGCGCAAGACCGCTCCCTTCCACTCGTGGAAGCCGCTGTGAAAATCACGGACGTAGCACGCGTTGAGGCTTGCGTGGGTCCCGGCCTTCGCCGGGATGACGTTGAGAGGAGGCGAGTCGGGCGTCTTAAAGAGAACGTCATTCCGACGGTCATGGCGGAGCCACGCTTCGCATGGACGGTCGGGATCTACGCCAGCTTCAACACGTTCCCGGCCGGCAGTATCCTCGTGCGACGCCTGGACGATCACAGCGCGCTCCCGGCGCGGCGGGGTTCGGCGGCGGCGAGCCATTCGGGCAGCGCGTGGGCCCACTCGGTCGAGTTGCCTGCGCCGAGCAGGATCACCATGTCGCCCGGGCGCGTCAGCCGCTGGACGATACCGACAAGCTCCTGCGGATCGTCGATCGTGGCAACCGCCGCGTGGCCGGTGGCGCGAATGCCGTCCGCCAATGCCGCCGGATTGATGCCTTCGATCGGTGCCTCTCCGGCGCTGTAAAGCGGGGTCACGACGACGCTGTCGGCGGCGCGGAAGCAGGCTGAGAACTCGCCGAAGAGATCGCGCACGCGTGTGTAACGGTGCGGCTCGACGATGGCGATGACGTTGCCCTTGGCGCCGGCGCGGGCCGCCTCGAGGACGGCTGCGATCTCGGCCGGGTGGTGGCCGTAGTCGTCGAAGATCTGCACGCCGTTCCAGGTGCCTGTGAGCTGAAAGCGGCGCTTCACGCCCGAGAAGGCGGCAAGGCCGGCGCGGATCGTCTCGTCGGAGAGACCGGCTTCGGCGGCGACCGCGATGGCGGCGAGCGCATTCAGCGCGTTGTGCTGGCCCGGCATCGGCACGGCCCAGCTGCGGATCTGCCGCGGGCCGCCCTTCACACGCTCGCCGAGATCGGCGTCGATCAGAATCGAGCGGCCGTCGGTGCGAATGTCGCGCAGCACGAGATCGGCGTCCTCGCGCGTGCCGTAGGTCAGAAGGCGGCGACCATCGCGGCGGAGCTGCAGACGATCGACCATGTCGCACGCAACGGGATGATCGATGCAGGTGACGGCCAGACCGTAGAAGGGAATGTTCTTGAAGAAGGCCTCGTACTCGCGGTGCATGGCGTCGACGGAGCCGAAATAATCGAGATGCTCGGGGTCGATGTTGGTGACGACGCCGATCTCGGTCGGGAGCCGCGTGAACGTGCCGTCGCTCTCGTCGGCCTCGACGATCATCCAGCGGCCCTTGCCAAGGCGCGCATTCGAGCCCCACGCGTTGATGATGCCGCCGGTGATGACGGTGGGATCGAGCGCAGCCTGCTCGAAGATGGTGCTGATCAGCGAGGTGGTCGTGGTCTTGCCGTGCGTGCCTGTCACCGAGACGGTCGCATAGAGACGCATCAGCTCGGCCAGCATCTCGGCGCGGCGAATGATGGGCAGGCCCTTGGCGCGCGCTGCTTCAAGCTCCGGGTTGGTTGCTTTCACCGCCGTCGAGATGACGACCTGTCCCGCGCCTTCGAGATTGGCCGCGTCGTGTCCCACGAACACGCGGATGCCCTTGGCGCGCAGGCGGCGCACGTTGGCGCTCTCCTTCTGGTCGCTACCCTGAACGCTATAGCCCTTCGCGAGCAGGATCTCGGCGATGGCGCTCATGCCGATGCCGCCGATGCCGATGATGTGGAATGGCCCGATGTCGCTGGGCAATTGCATGCGCGCTACTTCCTATCCCTGCCGTCCGTTCTCTCGCCCGACCCTACGTTCGGCCGGACGCGGGCGCCGTGTGACGTATCGTCAGTCTTCTAAGCGCGGCGTTTGCCGATCACATCCTCGACCAGATCGGCGAGCAAGCCCACCGCCTCCGCCTGACCCTGGGCCTTCGCACGCGCCGCCGCCGCCGCGAGCGTCTCCGGATGCTCGAACAGGCGTCCGAGCTCCGCCGCAAGACGCAACGGCGACAAATCCTTCTGCTCGATACACCAACTGCCCCCCGATTCGGCAAGGTTGGTTGCGTTTTCAAGCTGATCACTGTCGAGAGAATGCGGCAAAGGTACGAGGATCGACGGGCGGCCGATGACCGCCAGCTCGGCAACCGACGAGGCTCCGGCACGGGCGATGACGAGGTGGCTCCCGGCCATGATCTGGGGCAAGCCTTTGAAAAACGGTGCAATCTCGGCGTCGATGCCGGCCGCGGCGGTCTCCGCCGTGACGCTCGCCACATCCTCGGGGCGGGCCTGCTGCACGAGCTTGAGGCGCTGGCGGAGCGGTTGCGGCAGAGTTGCGAGTGCGGGCGGCACGGCTTCCGAGAAGAAGCGGGCGCCCTGGCTGCCGCCGAACACGAGGAGCCGCAGCGGCCCGCCGGGTTCGAGCGGCGGATACGGCGTCTTGGCGGCCTCGATGACGGCATCGCGCACGGGATTGCCGGTGAAGCGCGCTTTCGCCTCGAGGGGGCCGTCGAGCTTCTTGGTCTTGCGGAAGGACATGGCGATAGCGGCGGCGTGACGCGCGAGTGCGCGGTTGGCGCGGCCCAGCACGGCATTCTGCTCGTGGATGATCGCGGGGATGCCGAGCATGCGCGCGCCGACCAGCGGCGGAATGGTCGGATAGCCGCCGAAGCCGACGACGGCGGCGGGCTTCAGCGTGCGCAGGAGGTTGCGCGCCCGGCGGATGCCGCGCAACAGCGTGAAGCTCGCCTTCGCAAGGGCGATGGGATTGCGTTTGCTGCCGGGGGTCGCCGCGGGGAGCTGATAGACGGAGCGCGCCGGGAAGCCGGTGCCGTAGCGGTCGCCGCGCATGTCGGTCACGAGGTCGACGGGATAGCCGCGGCGGCCCAGCTCCTCGGCGAGCGCGTAAGCGGGGAACAAGTGTCCGCCGGTTCCGCCGGCGGCAAGCAGTATCGAGGGCGGCTCACGCGTCACGTTCAGGTCTCGTCGGTCGCAGTCAGACTGGGAAGGCTCGGCATCAATGGGGGCTTTTTGAGGCGGTCCGCATCCGGACGATGGCGGGTCAAGGCCAGCAGCATACCGAGTGTCAGCGAGATGGCCAGCATGGACGAGCCGCCAGCCGAAAGGAACGGCAGCGTCATGCCCTTGGCGGGAAGCAGGCCGACGTTGACGCCCATGTTGATCAGGGCCTGGAAGCCGAACATCAGCGCGAGGCCGATGATGGCGAGCCGCGTCGGCGGGTCGGGCTCGCTCTCGGCGTGGCGGAGCGCGCGCAGCACGACGAAGGCGAACAGCGCCAGCAGCGCGAGGCAGGCGACGGCGCCGTACTCCTCGGCAACGACGGCGAAGATGTAATCCGTGTGGGCGTCGGGCAGTGAGGTCTTGATGGTGCCCTCGCCCGGTCCGCGGCCCAGGAAGCCGCCTTCGACGAAGGACTGGATGGCGCGTGCGCCCTGGCTGTAGTCGCTGCTCGTCTGCGGCCCGAAGAAGCGGTCGATGCGATAGGCGACGTGCGGGAAGTAGAGATAGGCCGCATAGAGCCCTGCCGCGCCCAAGACGGCGGCGAGCGCGGCGCCTTTAAGTGCCAGGCCCGAGACGAACAGCATGGCGATCCAGACGAACGTCACGAGCATGGTCTGTCCGACGTCCGGCTGCACGACGAGCAGGCCGGCGAAGAGCGCGAACAGCGCGAGCGCCAGCGGCAAGGCCGGCATGTCGGGGCGGCGGCGCGCTTCCGCCAACAGCCAGGCGGAGACGACGACGAACGCGGGCTTGGCGAACTCCGACGGCTGGATGGAGTGGCCTTCGATGGAGAGCCAACGGCGCGCGCCGTTGATCTCGTCGCCCAGGAAATAGACGGCGACGAGGCCAATCATCGAAACCGCGAGTACGACGAGCGACATTCGGCGCACGGATGCGGGCGCCAAGAACGATACGGCGAGCATGATGACGACGCCGATGGCGGAGAAGATCACGTGGCGCTCGACGAAGTAATAGGCCGGCAGGCCCTTCTTCAGCGCGACGGCCGGGCTCGCGGCGATGGAGAGCACGAGTCCTGTCGCGACCACGATCAGGATAGCGGTGAGCAACACATGGTCGACCGTGAACCACCATTCGGCGAGCCGGCTCCTGTCGGCGCGCGAGAATTTCATGTGCCGGCCCGCTCGGCGGCGAGATCGGCCACGAGCCGCTTGAAGGCGTCGCCGCGGATCTCGAAGTTCCGGAACTGGTCGTAGGAGGCGCAGGCGGGCGAGAGCAGCACGACGCTCGCGGTGTGGTTTGCGGCGAGCGCATCGGCGGCGGCGCGGCGGGTCGCCACGTCGAGCGTGCCGCAGCGCTCGAAGGTCACGGCGTCGCCAAGCGTGGCGGCGAACTCCTCGGTCGCCTCGCCGATCAGGTAGGCTTTGGCGATGTGCGGGAAATAAGGCGTCAGCATCGCGATTCCGCCGGCCTTCGGCTTGCCGCCCAGAATCCAGTAGATGTTGCCCGCAAACGACGCGAGGGCCTTCTCGGTGCTGTCGGCGTTGGTGGCCTTGCTGTCGTTGATGAAGTCGACGGTGCCGATCCTGTCGACCACCTCAAGGCGATGCGGGAGGCCGGGGAAGCTTCGGAGCGCCGCTTGAAGATCGCCACCGGCAAAGAACTTCTCGGGCAAAGCCTCGACTGCGGCGACTGCGGCTGCCGCGTTCTGCCAGTTGTGCGCGCCGCGCAGCGTGGCGATGCCGTCGAGGTCGGCGCGCACGCTGCCGTTCTCGTAGAGCTTCGCGTCTTGCGCGGAGATGCCGCCGGCAACGGACTCGCGAATGGAGATGCGGCGGACCTTCGGGTTGCCCCGCCTTTCGAGCGCGGTTGCGAAGCGCACGCCCCATTCGTCGTCGACGCCGATCACCGCCGTCCCCTCGGCGCTCGAGATGAGGCGGCTCTTGACCTCGGCGTAATGCTCGACGGTGCCGTGGCGGTCGATGTGGTCCGGCGTGACGTTGAGCAGCACGGCGACGGTGGGATCTGCGCTCGGCGCGAGGTCGATCTGAAAGCTCGACAGCTCGAGCACGTGGATGCGGTCGGCGGCGGGCGACTCCAGCGTCAGCACGGCGCGGCCGATGTTGCCGCCAAGTTGTACGTCATTGCCGAAGGTGCGCAGGATGTGCGCGATGAGCGCCGTCGTCGTCGACTTGCCGTTGGTGCCGGTGATGGCGATGACGGGTGCATGGGGACAGGATGCAGCGCGCTCGCGGAAGAACAGCTCAACGTCGCCGATCACCTCGACGCCCGCGGTCTTGGCTTTCTTTACGGTCCAGTGCGGCTCGGGATGCGTCAGCGGAACGCCGGGGGCGAGCACGAGGGCGGCGAACTCCGACCAATCGGCGGTCGCAAGATCGACCAGCGTCGCGCCGCCGTCGGCAGCCGCCTTGCGGCCCGCCTCGCTGTCGTCCCAGGCGGCGACGCGCGTGCCGCCCGCTTCGAGCGCGCGCACGGTTGCAAGCCCCGAGGCGCCGAGCCCGAAGACCGCGACCGTCCGATCCTTGAAGGCCGTCACGCGAATCATGGGCTCAGGCTAACTCAGTTCAGCGGAGCTTCAGAGTGGCGAGGCCGATCAGGGCCAGGATCACGGCGATGATC
>CAZDUD010000084.1:15446-15931 GCA_964508485.1 uncultured Hyphomicrobium sp.
TCCAGAAGCGCACGACGACGGTGCTCTCCTTCCAGCCCTTCTGCTCGTAATGGTGGTGCAGCGGGGCCATGCGAAAGACACGCTTGCCCGTGAGCTTGTACGACGTCACCTGGATGATGACGGACATCGTCTCGAGCACGAACAGGCCGCCGACGATGGCGAGCACGACCTCGTGCTTGGTGGCAACGGCGATGGCGCCGAGCGCGCCGCCGAGCGCGAGCGAGCCGGTGTCGCCCATGAAGATCATGGCAGGCGGCGCGTTGAACCACAGGAAGCCGAGGCCCGCACCGATCAGTGCGCCGCAAATTACTGCCAGCTCGCCGGTGCCAGCGACATGGTGGATCTGCAGGTAGCTCGCGAACTTGTAGTTGCCGATCAGATAGGAGATGAGACCAAAGGTGGCGGCAGCGATCATCACCGGAACGATGGCGAGGCCGTCGAGGCCGTCGGTGAGGTTGACGGCGTTGCTGGCGCCGACCAGCACC
>CAZDUD010000085.1:0-15730 GCA_964508485.1 uncultured Hyphomicrobium sp.
GGCCGGGGCTCCACCAAACCAGGCGTCGATCAGGTCGATCTCGTCGGCCGAGAGGTTGAGCCCCTGCTGACGGCAGCGTGCCACCACGAAATTGCGGAAGCGGCTGGCGAACAGATTGGCGGAAGCGCCCTGCTCGAACCACGGATCGGCTTCGCCTACCACCTCGAGCACGAAGCGCACGTCGTCGCGACGCACTTCGAGACCCATGTCCCGGGCGCGCTCGACAATGTTGGTCAACGTCTGCTGGCCCGAGAGGTTGTTGGCCGTGATTTCCTCCGCCATCACCTCGAACAGCACGCGGTATTCCGGCGGCGAGAGTGGCGGCGCCTGGCAGGCCTCGTGGATGCGGGCGATGGACTGCTGAATCTGCGAGGCATGATCGGCCGAGCGCGCGACTGGGGGCGAGCCCGCACGCTGGCGCGCCGGCACGTCAGCGTTCGGAACCGGCGGTGAAGCGGGAAAGCCAGGGGGGGCGTAGGGTGCCGGCTCCTGGCCGCGCGGTGCGGGCATGCCAAGCGTCCTCTCAGGCGGGGGCGCGAAAAAGCCGGATTGACCGTAGCCGGGCTCCTGCCGAGGGGGCTGCTGCGGGGCGCGCGTGTCCATCGGCGGCAGCGCCGGCTGGCTCCGCTCGTCGCGGGGCGCATAGCGCGGGTCGTCGTAGCGGGGCGCTGCGCGCTCCGTGCTGCGCGGATCATACTGAGCTTCGTACTTGGGCTCCGGACGAGGTTCCGGCCGGCGCTCGCGCGCGTAATCCGTGTGCGGCTCGGGTGCGCGCGCGGGAGCTGCTTCAAAGCGCGGCTCGTAGCGGGCGTCGGCGGCGACGTCCGGGCGGCGATCACGCGGTGCCTGCGGCTCGGTGCGGACTTCCGGGCGGGCCTCGATATCGCGCGCGATCTGGCGCGTCGGCTCATAGGCGAAGTAGGGCGGCTCGGCGGTGAGCTTGATGTCCTTCGGCAGCGCGCGGGCAAGGAGGTCGCGGAAGCTGCCCGCGCCGCCCCAGGCGGATCCCACCGTTTTGTCGTGGCCGAGCGCGCGCACGGCGCGGTCGGCGAGCGACTCGAGCGGCACCGGCTGTCCGGCGGAGCGCACGGTGCCCACCACCTCGGCGACGATCGACTTGCGCATTCCCTCGAGATCGGCGGCCGTCGGCTCGCGCAATGCTCCGCCCGAGCGGGCCTCCTGATCGATACGGCCCTCAAGCAAGAGCGCGATCAGGTCCGCTTCGCGGATCTCGCCGTCGCTGATGGCGGTATAGGGCTGTGCCGTGTGGTCGTTCGCAAACACCACTGTGCGGCGCGCATGGGCGCGCAGGCGGTGCAGAACGGGCGTGAAGTCGGCGTCGCCCGACAGCAGAATGAACTCGTCGAAGCGCGTCTCGTGATTGAGCACGTCGCGCACATCCATCACCATGCGGATGTCGGCGGAGTTCTTGAGCTGCGCCGTCAGCGGCGGGCAGTCGACGACCTCGAAACCCGCGCGCAGGAAGTGGTGGCGCACGAACGGGAAGGAGTTCATGTCGGTCGAGTTGTCGCTCGCGTTGCGGCGGGGAACCGGATTGCCGTAGCAGCGGCTCATGACAATGCGGCGCGGCAGCGTGAAGTTGGAACCGTTGGTCGGCGTGATCAGGCGGCCGCTCTCGATCTCGCGCAGCCACAACGCGGCATCCTTGGCGAACCGCTTGGCCGCCTCCTCGTTCTTTCGCTTCAGCGACAGGTAGATGTTGTCGTAGTCGACGAATACCGTACTGAGAACAGCCCCGGTGGACTCCACCTTCATTTTGCAACCCCCGCTGCGCGCACGCTTTTCTTGAGTGATTCGCACTCTTAACGAGTCGTGTTTGAGCGGCAAGCGTAGGGGGGACCCGGTCCCCAGGAATTGCTTGAAGGCGTTCAATAACAAGGCACTTGGGCGGCTCTGCTCCGCCAAACAATGGTGGAAAACTCGGGCGCCGGCCTCCGTACGGACCCTCCGGGTCCGGATGCTACCTCGCGTCTGGCTCGAAGCCTTCGGCGGCGAGCTCGAATCCGGCGAACTCGAACCCCGGCGCCACCGTGCAGCCGACGAGCGTCCAGTCGCCCAGCGACCGGGCCTGCTGCCAGTGCCCTTTCTCGACGACGCCCTGCGGGCGCTCGCCGTCGAGCACGGCTGGGCCGAGCCGCAGCGTGGTCCTGGCGCCACCGGGCGGTGCCGTGGCCAGCAGGAGCGGCGCACCTGCGTGCCAGTGCCAGACCTCGACCGCATCAACGCGATGCCAGCGCGAGACCTCGCCGGCCTTGAGCAGAAAATAGATAGCGGTCGAATGGGCGCGGCCTTCCGTCGAATCGGCATCGCGAAACGTCTCGCGGAAGTGGCCGCCTTCGGGATGAGGAACGAGGCCCAGCTCGGCAATGATGCGATCGGCGTCCATGGGCTTTTGCGTGGAGCTAGAACTTGTTCTTGCGCTCGCGCAGGTCGGCGAAAACCTTCCAGTCCGGCGCGGACGGCAGCTTCACATGCTCGCGGATGGCAGGTGTCGCGGCGCGCAGAAATACGTTGGTCTCGAGCTCGAGGTCGACACGCGTCGGGAGCGTGGGCTCTCCGGCTGCGCGGGTCTCCTCCGCTTCGGCCAGGCGTTCGGCCAGGCGTGCGTTGCCGGGCTCGATCGTGACGCCGAACTTGCCGTTCGACACCGTGTACTCGTGTCCGCAGTAGAGCTGTGTGGCGGGCGGCAGGGCCGCGATCTTCTGGAGGGAGGCCCACATCATCTCGGGCGTTCCTTCGAGGACGCGCCCGCAGCCCATGGCGAAGAGCGTGTCGCCGACGAAGGCGACCTCGATCGCCGGGAACCAATACGAGATGTGCCCTATGGTGTGGCCCGGAGTATCGAGCACCTTCGCCTCAAGACGGCCAAGCGCGAGGGAATCGGGCTCGGCGACGCCAACATCGAGGCCGGGAATGCGGACGGATTCCGCCTTCGGGCCAATGACCGTGCAGTGCGTTTCGCTCTTCAGGGCCGGGATGCCGGCCGTGTGATCGGCGTGGTGATGGGTTACGAGGATGTGGGTGAGTGTCCAGCCGCGCGCCTCGAGCGCGTGTTTGACGGCGACGGCATCCGGCGCGTCGATCGACAGCGTGACGCCCTCTTCCACATCATGGACAAGGACGCCATAATTGTCCTTGAGGCAGGGAAATTGGTGAATCTCGGGCTGGGCCATGATCTATGTGACCTGCCCGCTTTGGTGCCGGCTGGGTCCAGCCGAAAGCTAGCCGCGCGCCCTTGCCATTTCAATGGCGGCCGGGCGAAATGTAACCCGAACCTCGGACCTCTTGAGCGCATGCATCTCGATGTCGTCACGCTGAGGGATTTCTACGCGACGCCGCTCGGCCAGATCGCGCGGCGCCTGCTCGCGCGCCGTATCCGGTTGCACTGGGGTCCGACGCCGGGGGAGACGATTGCAAGCCTCGGGTTCGGCACGCCCTTTCTCGGCGCATACCGCAGCGAGGCGCGCTGCCTCGGTGCGTTCATGCCATCGAGCCAGGGGGCTCTGGTCTGGCCGTCGGCTGCGCCTGCTCTTTCGACCCTGGTCGAAGAGGATCAGCTTCCCTTGCGCGACAACTCCGTCGATCGCCTTCTCGTCGTGCATTGCCTCGAGGTCACGGAGCAGGTGACGCCGCTGCTCCGCGAGCTGTGGCGCGTGCTGAAGCCGGAAGGGCGGCTCCTGATCGTGGTGCCGAACCGGCGCGGGCTGTGGGCGCATGTCGATACGACGCCGTTCGGCTATGGAAGTCCGTACAGCCGCTCGCAACTCGAGAGCCTGCTCGCTCAGTGTCTCTTCACGCCGACGACGTTCGATACCGCGCTGCATCTGCCGCCGTTCGACCGCGGTGTTGTCGTGCGTTCGGCAACAGCATGGGAACGCGTCGGCGCGCGCCTGTCGCCGGGGCTTGGCGGTGTTCTGCTTGTCGAGGCGCGCAAGGAGATGATGGCGCCGATCAAGGGCAAACCCGCGCGCGCCAAGGCGCTTCGTGTGCCGGTGCCGATCCGCTAGCTGCGCCGCTTGAGCTTGAAGACGGCTTTCTCGCCAAGCAGGTTCTGCAGCGAGATCGAGTTCTTGATCGGAAGGCGCTGGCCCTGGCTGTTGAAGGCCACAGCGTCCTCCACCTCGGCGTCGACGAGCGCGACCAGGTCAACAAAATCCTTGATCGTGCAGAGATGTGCGTCGGCCGTCGAATACCAGGGCTCGGGCAGGTTCGGCGTCATCGGCATGCGGCCGGTGAGGAGCAGTTGCGCGCGGATGCGCCAGTGTCCGAAGTTCGGAAACGAGACGATGGCGTGCTTGCCAATGCGCAAGAGATTTTCCAGTACCGTCTTCGGATCGCGCGTCGCCTGGATGGTGAGCGACAGGACGGCGAAATCGAATGCCTGGTCCGGATAGTCCTTGAGGTCGCTGTCGGCGTCTCCTTGGATGACGGAGAGCCCGCTTTTAACGCACAAGTTGACCTTCTCGCGCGACAGCTCGACGCCGCGTCCGTCGACGCCCTTGGTCTCGGCGAGGAGCTTCAGGAGTGCGCCGTCGCCGCAGCCGACATCGAGCACGCGCGAAGAAGACGCCACCATCTCGGCGATCAGGAGGTGATCGGCGCGGTGCTGGCCCGTGTGAGGAACCGCTTTCTGCATCAGGCGAGGCCTCGCTTCGCAGCTGCGGCCGACAGGAAGCCGCGCACGGTGGCATGGAACTCGGGCTCTTCGAGCAGGAAGGCGTCGTGGCCCTTGTCGCTTTCGATCTCGACGAACGACACGTTGGCAGCCACCGCATTCAACGCGTGGACGATGGCCTTGCTGTCACGTGTCGGGTAGAGCCAGTCACTCGTGAAGGAGACGACGCAGAACTGCGTCGTCGTGCCGACGAAGGCGTTGGCGAGCTTGCCGCCGTGCGCGGTCTCGAGATCGAAGTAGTCCATGGCGCGCGTGATGTAGAGATAGCTGTTGGCATCGAAGCGATCGACGAAGGTCGATCCCTGATGGCGCAGGTAGCTCTCGATCTTGAAGTCCGCATCGAACGAGAACGAACGGGCGGCGCGATCCTGGAGATTGCGGCCGAACTTTCCCTGCAACGCTTTCTCGGACAGGTAGGTGATGTGGGCGGCCATGCGCGCGACCGCGAGGCCGTTTTTCGGAACGACGCCGGCCTCGTGGTAGTTGCCCCCGCGCCAGTCCGGATCGGCCATGACAGCTTGGCGGCCGACCTCGTGAAAGGCGATGTTCTGGGCCGAATGCCAGGGCGCGGTGGCGATCGGAATGACGGTCGCCACGCGTTTCTTCTGCCGCGCGGCCCACTCGAGCACCTGCATGCCGCCCATGGAGCCACCGATCACCGAGAACAATTCGTCGATGCCGAGATGGTCGATGAGGCGCACCTGTGCGTCCACCATGTCGCCGATGGTGATGACCGGAAAATCGAGCCCGTAGGGTTTGCCTGTTTTCGGGTTGAGCGACACGGGTCCCGTCGAGCCCATGCAGCCGCCAAGAATATTCGGGCAGATGACGAAGAAGCGGTCCGTATCGACCGGCTTGCCGGGTCCGATCAACGCATCCCACCAGCCGGGCTTGCCGGTGACGGGATGCGTGCTCGCGGCATACTGGTCGCCGGTCAGCGCGTGGCAGACGAGGATGGCGTTTGACTTCGCGGCGTTGAGGGTGCCGTAGGTCTCGTAGGCGATCGTCAGGGGCGCCAAGAGCTGGCCCGACTCGAGCCGCAACGGGGAATCGTCGGGAAAGACGACGCAGGGGCTCGACGGGTTCAGCGCCTCGGAGCGGTGTGGCGCGGCCGGCGTCTGATTCTGATCTGCGGACACCGCGGTGGACGTGCCCATGCGTGCTGCTCCCGGCCCGTCATACGGGCTTTCGACACCGGCCCGATGCGACCGGGCCACCGATTATTTTTCGGGTGCACGACGGCCCATTTAGCGAGTTGTTTTACGTGGCTGCAAGCCGGCCGGCCAAATCACCACGGCGAAAGATGCCCTCAATATCGGAGCTTCAGGGCCAAGGTCAAGGCTCTACCCCCGCCCGCTGCCGCCACAGCTGCGCAAATTACGACTCGCTCTTAACGGCCTCTCAAGGGCTCGTCTGCGATGTTCAGGGGAACCCGGCGGAGCCCCCTCTCGTTCCTGGTATGGCCGTTTCCGCGAGAGGTTCGGAGCCACACTCGAAAGCCACACCCGGGCAGCGAAAACGCCGCCCCGCATCGACAGCCCCCCCGCATCTGGGTTAATCTAGCGCCATGAAAAATCTCGGTCTTGTGAAAATCGTGATCGCGGCAGCCCTGATGGCGCTGCCCATCGTCCCGGCTCCCGTCCTGGCCCAGTCCGGTGCCAAGGAAAAGCCGCTTCGCGGCGTCGTGCGGCCTGCTCCCAGGCGTGGCGGGTACTCCTACAAGTACCTGCAGGGCACCAACACGCGGAAGTTCACCGATCCGACGTCGACCAGCCAGACCGTGTCGGGGCCGTTCGACAGCGGGTTCTTCTTCAACTCGCCTGCCATCGGACGCAACGGCGGCGACTCCCCTTACATGAACTGAAACTGACCGAACGCGTGCGGCGCGCCGGGCTGACGCTTCAGCGCGGCGCGTATTGTCATGTCGTGGCGTTGATCGAGAAATAGACGCTGGTGGATCCTTGCCACTTGCCGCCGTCGGGCGACATGATGGTGGCGGAGAACACCATGTAGCCTTCGAGATAGTTGAAGTTCGCCCAAAGCTCCGCCAGCGGCAGGAACTTGAACGTCACGGTCTTACAGGCGCTATCGAACTTCGCGTATTCCAGGATCTGCCGGTAGGTGGCGTCTACCTCGCACGCATAGCTGTCGGACGGCGTGTCGGATGCGTATTCGACGTTGATCTGTCCCTCTTGCGGGCTCGGCCGGCTTTTGACGAACTTGAACGACTTCTGTGCCGCTTCGAGGCCTTGGACACCAATGTCTGACGTCGTGCTTACGCCTGCGCCCGCGCCCGAGAGCACGCGCGACATGATCCCGCCGGCGAAATAAGCGACGGCGAAGCCGGCTGCGGCCCCGATCAGGAAGAACAGGATATCGCGTCCGAGCGATCGGGCGCGCTGGGGTGCTGCTTCGGGGGCATAGGCCGCTCTTTGCGAGTCGAGACTTGGCTGAGGTTGGGCTCTGCCGAAGCGCGCATTCTGCTCGGAGAGGATGTAGGAGGCGGCTTCGTCGAAGGCGGCGAGGGCCGCCATGCGACCGCGCTCGTCGTAGGCGGGATTGGCGACAATCTGCTGCCACAGGGCGTTGCGCTCGTGGTGGATCAGTTGCTCGAGCTGCGCGGCGTCCCGCACGGACGACGCCAGCATCCTATCCCTCAGGTAGTCGTAGTATGTGGTCATCGCGCCGTTAGCGGTTCCGCCGATTTCGCATTCAAGCCAGTCCGCTCCTTCCTGCGTTCTCGTCAGGGCGAACCGATTGAGGAATACGACAGAACTGTGCGCAGATTGCGTATCTTTCGGAGGCGTCCCGCGCGGCAGTTGGCCGCTCGGATTTGCCTTGCACGCGGAAGCGGTTGCGCCGCGCAGGTTTCAATAAATTCGCCAATTGAAACCTATGATTCAAAATCATTTGCATGATCGATGTTGGTTGTTTGCACGTTTCATTCTTAAGCCCGGATTGTTTTGTGTTTCGTTTTCTTCTCCCTTAGAAATTTATTTGCGAACCCAATGGGTTTGATTGTGGAGAAAACATTCAGGAGTCTTTTCAAATGAAAGCAGCTTGTGTTGCGCTTGCGGCGACTTTGGCTTTGGCGACGACTGTTCCGGCAGAGGCAGGCAGCCGCGGCGGGTACGGTGGAGGCCACGGCGGCCACGGCAGCTACGGAACCAGCCATGGCAAGCATGGCAAGGGCAACAGCGGCCCCGTCATCGGTGCCAAGGCCGGCGCGCAGGTCGCGGCAAAGCTCAACGTGCTCAACATCGTCAAGGTCAAGGCTGGCGTCGGTCTCGGTCTTGGGCTCGGCCTGCTCGGCGGCCGCTAGAGCGCAAACACGCGCTCTAGCGTTCGATGAGACCGATGATTTACGCTTCGGACTGATGGGGTCCGAAGCGATCACGGTCTAAGCTTGCGGGGCGGGCGAATCCAGCCTGCCCCCTCTTCAATGAGTTGCGGCATACGTCAGTCCGAGCGACGCTGTTATCGCATCCGTGCCCGCGTCGCCGAAGCTGCTCATGTAGTCGAGATAGCTCACACGCGCGTTTAGGGAGATGGTGTCGATCAACGGCATTTCGCCATAGAGCTCGATTTCGAGCTTCTCGTCAGCGCGCGCGAGGTCCGCCAGGTCGAGATCGTCGTAGGTTCGCCATGTTTGGGATGCGGCCAGCGTCACGGTCCCTTTTCCGACCGAGACCGTCAGCCCGGCCACGGCAACCGCTTCATACGCGGCGCTCGCAATCAGGAAGTCGGTCTCCTCGAAGCCGTATCGGGCGGAAGCGAAGCCTTTGATTGTGTCGGTGATCTTCATGTCGGCTTCGAGCGCGTAAGCGTGCTTCCAGGCATCCTGGAATAGAGGCTCGCGATAGGAGCGCCACAGCGGCATGTAGAGGGCGCTGATGGAGCCGAGGTCGCCTGTGTAGGCGAGGGCGATCAGCGGGAAGAGCGAGACGCTGTCCCGTCTCACGCCGTAATCGTCGTAGCGTTTGAGGTAGGTCTTGGTGTCGATCCCGGCGCCGATCTCCATCTCGACGTGGTCGGTCAGCGTCAGGCGCAGGCCGAGGGTCGCTTTCGACGAGATCCGGTCGCGGTCGTCCTGATTGTGGAACGGCTGGTAGGGATCGGGAATGTCGCCGTAATCGAGCAACGCCGTCTCCGCCTTGACGTAGGGTTTCACCTTTCCGCCGCTCCACGTGTGCGTGATGGAGAGGACCGCTTGCGTCAGCCGCTCCTCGACATCGCGATCCTTCGAGACGGCGAAACTCAGAAGCGTCTGTTGCCCGCTCCAGTCTCTGGTCAGGGAGGCGGTGGCGGCAATCGATTGTTCGTCGGCGTCATCGAATGCCGTGTAGTGGCGGTCGGAATAGTTGAAGCTCGCGTCCAACTGCCCGAGCGACGTGCTCTCAGATGTGGCGTAGCCGACTGCGCGGTCGATGAAGACGCTCGGCTGCTCGAAGAGGGTGGGGCCAGCGTTCGACGTTCCGCCGATGCCGGTTGCGACCACGACGGCGGAGGTCGCTGCTTTGTCGTCGGCAATACGGCCCTTCAGGGCGGGTGTCGGCGGGGGCAGGTTGCTACCGCCGATTTTGTCGGCAGCGGCGTCCGAGCCCGATGCGAGAAACATCAGAAGCGCGGGCGTGAAAACCCGTCGAAACTCGCCCCGCCAAGCGTCCACTTTCCCGATCCTTGAAATGTCTATTCGCTATCGAATAGAGAATTGCATTCGTTTTCAATTTCAGGTTGAGCATTGGCAGTTTGCACCTAAAAGTTGGTAAAGGACCGCGGCTGGTCTCGCGTGCACCGTGTGGGCTCGCCTAAGCCTTCGGGGCGCTTAAACCTTTGCGCTTTTGCGGCGCCCTCGGTATCACGGGGCCTCGCCGCGCCGGTCGACCGGCCTATCGCGCGCTCACTTCATTCCTGGAAGCCTTGTCCGATGGCCCCGCTTGCTCCGAAACCCCGTCCCGGTGTGCTCGACATCGAAGCCTACGTGCCGGGCGAGAGCCGCGTTCCGGGCGGCCTCACGCCGGTCAAGCTCTCGTCGAACGAAACGCCGCTCGGGCCGAGCCCCAAGGCCGTCGCGGCCTTCACGGCTGCCGGGGCGGCGCTCGAGCGCTATCCCGACGGGCAGGCGACGGCACTGCGCCAGGCCATCGCGCGCCGCTTCGGCCTCAATCCGGATCGCATCGTCTGCGGCGCGGGGTCGGACGAGCTGATCAGCCTCATCGCGCACGCCTATCTCGGCCCTGGCGACGAAGGGCTCTTCACCGAGCACGGCTTCCTGCTCTACCGCATCGTCGTGCTGGCGGCGGGGGCGACGCCGGTCGTCGCGCCGGAGACCAACTACAAGGCGGACGTGGACGCCATCCTGGCGCGAGTTACGCCGCGCACGCGGATCGTGTTTCTCGCCAACCCGAACAACCCGACCGGCACTTATCTCGGTATCGACGAGGTGCGCCGGCTGCGCGCGGCGTTGCCCGCCGACGTGCTGCTGCTGCTCGACGCGGCCTATGCGGAGTACGTGCGCCGCAACGACTACGAAGCTGGTCTCGAGCTCGTCGCCACCACCGAGAACACGGTGATGACGCGCACGTTCTCCAAGATCTTTGGGCTTGCGGGCTTGCGCATCGGCTGGGCCTATTGTCCGGCGGCGATTGCGGATGCGCTCAACCGCATTCGCGGACCTTTCAATCTATCCGCGCCGTCGATCGCGGCGGGTGCTGCGGCCATGGATGACTGGGCGCACATCGAGGCCTCGGTGCGCCACAACGACGAGTGGCTGCCCTGGCTCACGACCGAGATTGAGAGGCTCGGCCTCGCCGTGACGCCTAGCGTCGCCAACTTCATCCTCGTGCATTTCCCGTCCACGCCTGGTCGCGATGCGGTGGCGTGCGATGCGTTCCTCAAGGCGCGCGGGATCATCGTGCGCCGCGTGGCGGGTTACGGGCTTCCCGGCGCGTTGCGCGTCACCATCGGCACGGAAGCGGAGAACCGCAAGGTCGTGGATGCGCTCCAAGCCTTCGTCGGAGCGCGCGCATGAGCGACCGGAAAAGCAAACCCATGTTCGAGCGCATTGCGCTGATCGGCATCGGGCTCATCGGCTCCTCGATCAGCCATGCGGCGCGGCGCGCGGGCCTTGCGGGTGAGATCGTCGGCTCGGCACGCACGCCGGCAACCGTCGAGACGGCCATGCGGCTCGGGCTCATCGAGCAGGGGTTCGTCACGCCTCAAGAGGCCGCGGAAGGCGCCGATCTCGTCATCCTCTGCACGCCGGTCGGGCTTTGCGGACCGATCGCGAAAGAGATCGCACGCAGCCTCAAGCCGGGTGCGATCCTGACGGACGTGGGCTCGGTCAAGGCGGCCATCGTCAACGACGTCAGCCTGCATGTGCCGAAGGGCGTGCATTTCGTCGCCGGGCATCCGATCGCGGGTACGGAGCAATCCGGTCCGGAATCAGGCTTCGCCGAGCTGTTCGACGGGCGGTGGTGCATTCTGACGCCCGGTCCGGATGCGGATGCAGCGGCGGTCGAAAAGCTCACGGCGTTCTGGCAAGCGCTCGGCTCGAAGGTCGAGATCATGACGCCCGAGCACCACGACCTCGTGCTCGCGATCACGAGCCACGTTCCGCATCTCATCGCCTACAACATCGTCAACACGGCCGCGCACCTTGAGCGCGTGACGGACAGCGAGGTGATCAAGTTCTCGGCCGGCGGGTTCCGCGATTTCACGCGCATCGCGGCCTCGGACCCGACCATGTGGCGCGACGTGTTCCTCAACAACAAGGACGCTGTGCTCGACATGCTCGGCCGTTTCACCGAGGACCTCACCATGCTGCAGCGGGCGATCCGCTTCGGAGATGGCGATACCCTGCACCGGCTTTTCACGGAAGCCCGCGCCATCCGCCGCGGCATCGTCCAGGCGGGGCAGGATACGGCAGCGCCCGATTTCGGCCGCGTGCACGGCGCGGCGCCGACCGTCGCGGCCAAGTCCGGCAAGACGTCCTGAGGGAGGCGGCGGCCCGCATCATGCCTGTCGAGCCGGCCGAGACCTGGATCTTCGGCTACGGGTCGCTGATGTGGAACCCGGGCTTTGCGTTTGCCGAAGCGCGGCGCGCGCGGCTCACGGGCTATCACCGCGCCTTCTGTATCTATTCGATCCACTACCGCGGCACGCTGCGGCAGCCGGGCCTCGTGCTGGGGCTCGACCGCGGCGGCGTCTGTGACGGCATCGCTTTTCGTATCGCTCCGGAGCGGTGGGCGGAGACGCTGGCGTATCTGCGCCGCCGCGAGCTGATCTACGGCGTCTATCGGGAGACCCTGGTGCCAATCGCGCCTGCGCATATGGAGGGCGAGATTCCGCGAACCGTGTGGGCCGTGACCTACATCGCCGAGCGGGCGCATCCTGCATACGCAGGATGTCTGCCGCTCCTGCGCGAGGCGAGCCTGATCCGCCGCTCGGCCGGGCGGGGCGGCACCAACCTCGACTATCTCGTCAGCACGCTGCGGCACCTGAAGGCGCTCGGCATTGCGGAGCCGCGCCTCGACCGGCTCTTGACGGTCGCGGGCGCATTGGCGGCACGCGGGATCGCGGCGCCCGGCGGACGATCCGCGACGGCCGCGCTCACGCGGGCCTGGGCGGCGCGGGTTCTCACGACGCCGCGCACGGTGCGCGACAATCGCTTCGGCTATCGCGCCAAGCGCAGGTGAACCTTGCCAAGGGTTAGCGCATCGCGCACATTGCCCCCCGTGGGATGGGAATGGAGTCTCCCGACAACTGCCGCAAGGCTGATGGCTCCTACCGGGCGCTTTCGCGCGGGTAGGGGCGTGTCTCGAGCTTCCCGCGCGCACGCCGCGACGAGGCTTCAGCGGAGACCCAAATGAAAGCATCCATGCTTGTCTTCATCGGCGCCGGCATCGGCGGGGTGATGCGCTATTTCCTCAATCTCTGGATCACGGCGGTTGCAGGCAGCAGCTTTCCCTTCGGCATTCTCGCCATCAACGTCCTCGGATCGACGGCCATGGGACTCGTCGCCGGATGGCTTGCGCTGCGCGGTGAGGTGCTACCGGATGTGCGGCTGTTTCTCGCCACCGGCGTCCTCGGCGGCTTCACGACGTTCTCGGCTTTCTCGCTCGATACAGCGCTGTTGATGGAGCGCGGCGACACATTATCTGCAGTCGCCTATGCGGTGGGCAGTGTCGTGCTGTCGGTGCTCGGGCTTTTCATCGGGCTGTGGGCGATGCGTACGCTTGCTTAGCGCGGTCAAAAGAAATCGCGCCGGCCTTGGGGAAGCCGGCGCGACAGACAGACGAAGCTTTGGGGGAGAGGGGCGTTCGTCCGAAGAAACCTAAATCTTTAATGGCGCGTTGCGCTGATCCGCTCGTCGGCGTCGCAATCGATGCGGCCGGCGCGCAGGTCGAGCTCGATGATGCGCCGCTCCTGGGCCGATGGGGCGAGGAGATGCACGTGAACCTCGTTGGCGCCGAGGCGGGCCGCGCGATGGCGGATCTCGGCGAGATTGAGAGAGGCGGCCTGGTTCGTCAGGTGCCCGATGGCGAGAACCGCGCGGCGGCCCGCTGCGTCACGGTGCACGAGCAGGAAATTAGCAGCCGGGATTTCGGGGCAATCGAGCAGGTCGTATACGGTGTGCACGTAGCGACGACCCGAGGCTCCGCACCAGAAGTGGAAGTGCTCCTCGCACTCGGACGTGCTGTTGAAGGCGGTGAGCTGGGGCTCAGGCGCCGAGAGGCGGGCTCTGATCTCTGCGAGTTGAATGACACGCGCTCCCATAACCGAATTCCTTTGCCGTTTACGCGGCTCGCGACGCTACCGAACTGTCCCCAAGATTGCTCAGCGTTTTCAGCGTAATTGAGACCCAATCTCAGTCATTTTGGGGCAATTCCAACCGGCGCCGAGACTACCCGCGCCGCACGTCGCTTTGCTGTTTCGTGGGGAACTGGCCCTTACAAGTCATGGACTTACGTCCTGCCCTATGGTGTCGTGATGTCCGTACCCCGAGGCGCGGCGGGAGGCCTTGCCATCGGTCCGTCATTTTTTTCGCGAGCCCGCTTTTCGGCCCGCTCAGTCGCAGCGGGAAAAGCCGCAGGCGCGGCAGGTCCAGCACCCTTCCTCCTTGACGAACGCCTGAGCGGCACAGCGCGGGCAGCTCCGGCCGAGCGGGCGGTGAAGGTCGAAATCGGGTCCGGACGCGCCGTGCTCTCGGCTCTCGATCTCGGGCGGGACGTGCGGCGCACCGTGTGTCACCGCAATCGGCGTTGCCAGCGGCAGCTCGGCCAGCCCGTCGGGATCGGCCAGGAAGCCGATGCGCCGCATATGCGTCTCGATCACCTCGCCGATGGCGGCAATCACGCTCGGCACGTAGCGGCCGCTCATCCAGCGCCCGCCCTGGGGATCGAAGACAGCCTTCAGCTCCTCGGCCACGAAGGCGACGTCGCCGCCGCGGCGGAAGACGGCGCTGATCATGCGCGTCAACGCAACCGTCCAGGCGTAGTGCTCGAGGTTGCGCGTGTTGATGAAGATCTCGAACGGTCGCCGCCGGCCGTCCCGCTCAATGTCGTTGATGGTGATGTAGATGGCGTGATCGCTCTCGGGCCATTTGATCTTGTAGGTGTAGCCCGCGAGCGCGGGATCGCGGTCAAGCGGCTTCGACATGTAGACGACGTCGCCCTGGCGCGCGGCGGTCTCCGTGGGCGCGGATGTCGCGACGATCTCGTTGCGGCGCGGTTTTGCGGTGGACCGTGCGGGTGCGTCGCGCACCTCGCCTTTCTGCTCTGCTTCAGCCGGCTTCGTTTCTGCCGACGAGAGAACGGCGCCGGTCACGGCGTTGGGGCGATAGACCGTGCATCCCTTGAGGCCAAGATCGAAAGCGTCGAGGTAGATCGACTGGAAGGCTTCGAAGGAGATGTCCTCGGGGCAATTGATGGTCTTCGAGATCGAGCTGTCGACATGGCGCTGGAGCGCGGCCTGCATCACGAGGTGCTCGCGCGGCGCGAGGTCGGTCGTGGTCACGAACGCCGCCGTAAGGGGGGCGTCCTTTCCGGCCAGGCGCCGGAAGCGGGCGTGCATCAGGTCCTCGACCTCCTCGGTGTGGGTCGTTCCATCGGCGCCGAGCACGCGGCGGGTGTAGCGGAAGTCGAACACCGGCTCGACGCCCGACGACACGTTGCCGGCAAACAGCGAGATGGTGCCGGTGGGCGCAATCGACGTGAGACACCCGTTGCGGATGCCGTGACGCCGGATGGCGTCGCGCACGTCCTCGGGCAGCCGTGCGACATTGGGGGAGGCCAGAAACCGCTCCGCGTCGTAGAGCGGGAACGCGCCTTTCTCGGCGGCGAGCGCCGCGCTTGCAAGGTAGGCGGTGCGCTCGATTGCGGCCATCCAGCTTTCGGCGAGACGCTCGGCCTCGGGCGTGCCGTAGCGCACGCCGACCGCGATCAGGGCGTCCGCAAGTCCGGTGACGCCGAGCCCCAAGCGGCGCTTGGCCATCGCCTCCTCGCGCTGGGCAGGGAGCGGATAGTTCGAGATGTCGATAACGTTGTCGAGGAAGCGCACGGCGATCCGCGTGCGCTCCTCAAGCCTAGCCGTGTCGAGCGCGGCGCTGCGGGTGAACGGATGGGCGACCATCTCCGCCAGGTTGATGGAGCCTAGGAGGCAAGCGCCGTAGGGCGGCAGGGGCTGCTCGCCGCAGGGATTGGTGGCGCGGATCTCCTCGCAGTAGGCGAGGTTGTTTTGCGCATTGATGCGATCGATGAAGATCACGCCGGGCTCGGCGTAGTCGTAGGCTGCGCGCATGATGCGCTCCCAAAGGGCGCGCGCCTGCACGGTCTTGAAGACCTTACCTTCGAAGATGAGATCCCACGGCTTGTCGGCGCGCACGGCATCGACGAAGGCGTCCGTCACGAGCACCGAGAGATTGAAATTGCGGAGCTTCACGGGATCGGCCTTGGCGTCGATGAACGCCTCGATGTCGGGATGATCGCAGCGCATCGTGCCCATCATGGCGCCGCGGCGGGAACCGGCCGACAT
>CAZDUD010000086.1:0-15641 GCA_964508485.1 uncultured Hyphomicrobium sp.
CCTTACTGCCTTACTGCCTTACTGCCTTACTGCCTTACTGCCTTACTGCCTTACTTCAGTGCAACTTGACGTGCGGCTCCGTGCGCCGCGTAAGCAGCCGCGAGATCGTATCGAGCGTCACCTTCCAATACCCGTGGATCGCCGTCTCGTGCATCTTGTAGAGCGAGCGGTACATGAGCTTGGCGGCAAAACCCTCGATGAGCATCTTGCGCCCGGTCACGAAACCCATGAGGCTGCCGACGGTCGAATAGTGCCCGAGCGACACCAGCGAGCCGAAGTCGCGATACTTGAACGGCTTGAGCGGGTCACCCCAAAGCAGCGCCTGAATCTGCTTCACGAGATGGGAGGCTTCCTGGTGCGCGGCCTGCGCGCGCGGCGGGACAGGATAGGTCTCACCCGGCGGCACGAGATAGGCGCAATCGCCCATGGCGAAAATTTTGGGATCGCGCGTCGTCTCGAGCGTCGGCTTGACGACGAGCTGGTTCGACCGGCTGACCTCGAGCCCGTCGAGGTTCGCCAGCACGTCAAGCCCCTTGACGCCCGCGGCCCACACGACGAGCTCAGACGGGATGAAATCGCCGCTGGCCAGCTTGACGCCACCCGCCGTGACCTCCGTCACGCGAGCGCTCGTGCGAATATCCACATTGAGCTTTTGCAGGATCTCTGTCGTCGCCTCCGAGATGCGGGGCGGCAGCGCGGGAACGATGCGATCTGCGGCCTCGATCAGCGTGATCTTGATGTCCTTCTCGGGGTCGATCTTGTCGAGACCGAACGCGACGACGCCGCGGGCCGTGCCGTGCAGCTCGGCGGAAAGCTCGGTACCCGTCGCGCCCGCGCCGATGATGGTAACGTGCAACTGCTCAGGACGGATGGGCCCGGGCTGCGTGTTGGCGCGAACGCACGCGTTGAGAAGCCGCCGGTTGAAGCGCTCGGCCTGCTCCGGCGTATCCAGCATCAGCGCGTGATCCATGACGCCCGGAACGCCGAAATCGTTGGACACGCTGCCGACGGCGATGACCAGCGTGTCGTAGGGAACCCAGCGGTCCGGCGTGACCTCGCGACCGTCCTCGTCGACCGTACGCGCCAAGTGCACGAGCTGCTTGGCACGGTCGAGACCGATCATCTCGCCGTAGCGGAACTTGACGCCGTGCCAGTGCGCGTGCGCCTGGTACTCGACCTCATGGCGGTCGACCTCCATGCTGCCGGCGGCGATCTCATGCAGCAAAGGCTTCCAGATGTGGGTGCGCGACCGGTCGACGAGCGTGATGGCCGCCATGCGCTTCCGGAACCAGGTGTCGCGTCCGAACTTGTCGCCAAGCCGCGTCGCGAGCTCAAGCCCGCCTGCCCCACCGCCGACCACGACCACATGATGGAGGTCCGGCCTCGGCAGGATCAGAGGCTCCGCGCCTTCCGTTAGTGTCGTGACGTCCGCACCCATCTCGCATCTCCCGCACCGAGTGACGACCAGCCGCTATTATGATGGCGCAGTCTCTTAGCAGGAATCCCTTAGGGGCTGCGACAGAATATCGAGGAACGCGCCAGCCGCGCCCTCTCCCTCAGCTCCGGATCTCGCCGCCGGTCGCCTTCTTCACGTCGACGATGACCTTCTGGGAGATCGCCTCGATATCCTTGTCGGTGAGCGTCTCCGCCGCAGGCTGCAGCGTCACCTCGATCGCGACCGATTTCTTGCCTTCGGCCGCGAGCGCCCCGCCCTCGAACACGTCGAACACGGACACCGCCGAGATCAACGCCTTGTCCGCGCCGAGCGCCGCCTTGACCACATCGCCCGCGTTGATGGCCCGGTCGAGCACGAACGCGAAATCGCGCGTAACGGGCAGCAGGTCGGACTGGGCCAGCGGCGCCTTGGCGCGCGACTTCCGCTTCTCGGGCGGCAGCGCGTCGAGGAACACCTCGAACCCGACCACGGGCGCCGCCACGTCGAGCGCGCCGAGCGTCCGCGGGTTGATCTCGCCGAAGTACGCGAGCACCGTCTTGGGGCCGAGCCGCAGCGTGCCCGAGCGCCCCGGGTGATACCAGGACGGCGCATCGCTTGTCGTCTGCGCCTTCGTGGCGTCGACACCGAGCGCGGCAAGCACCGCCACCGCGTCCGCCTTGGCGTCGAACACGGACACGTCCTGCGCCTTCCCATCCCAGTGGCGCCCGCCGCCCGAGGCACCGGCCGTTCCTGCACGCACACCCGCCACCGAAAGATACTGGTCCTTCGGCGCATCCCCGCGATAGGCCTGCCCGAGCTCAAACAGCGCCACGTCCGCGAATCCGCGGTTGCGGTTGCGCTCGACCGCCGTCACCAGACCCGGCAGCAGACCCGGCCGCATGACCGCAAGATCGACAGAGATGGGATTCGCAAGCTCGACCGGCATCGCGCCGTCGCCGAACAGCTCGGCCTGCGGCTTCGGCAGGAACGACCACGTCACGGCTTCCACCAGCCCGCGTGCGGCCAGCACGCGGCGCGCCCGGCGCGCACGCTTCTGCGTGTCGGTGAGCACCGGTTTCGACACGCCGCTCGTGCGCGGCAGCGCAGTTGCCGGAATGCGGTCGATGCCGGCAATGCGCACGACTTCCTCGACGAGATCGGCCGCCCCATGAATGTCCGGCCGCCACGACGGCGGCGTGATCTCGAGCACGGTGCCCTCGCCGACCAGCACGCACCCCAGCGCCTCGAGGATCGTCGTGATCTCGGTCACCGGCAGCGAAAGCCCCGACAGCTTCTCGACGCGTCCGAGATCGAACACGATGGCGTGGCGCGGATCCGGCACCTTGCCGGCAACGGTTGCCTTCGACGGCTTGCCACCGCAGAGCTTGAGGATCATCTGCGTGGCGAGATCGAGTCCCGGCATCACGCTCTCGGGATCGACGCCACGCTCGAAACGGTAGCGCGCATCCGTGACGAGACCCGTCTTGCGCCCCGTCACCGCCGTGCGCACGGGATCGAAATAGGCGCTTTCGATCAGCACGTTCTTGGTCGCGTCCGTCGAGCCCGACGCTTCGCCGCCGATGATGCCGCCAAGCCCCAGCGGCCCGCTGTCGTCGGCGATCACGCACATGGTCTCGTCGACCGCATGCTCCTTGTCGTCGAGACCGAGAAACTTTTCGCCCGCCTTGCCAAGCCGCGCCCGCACCGCGCCCTTGAGCTTGTCGGCATCATAGACGTGCAGCGGCCGGCCGCGATCCTGGCTGATGTAGTTCGTGACGTCGACCAGCGCATTGATCGGCCGCAGCCCGACCGCCTTGAGGCGCGCCCGCAGCCAGTCCGGCGACGGCCCGTTGGTGACGCCTTTGACGAGCCGCCCGGCGAATACAGGGCACGCGTCCTCGGTTCCCTTCGCAAAGTCGAGCTTGATGGCGATCGGATTGTCGAACCCGCCTTCCACGCCCGCTATCGCCTTCTCGGGCTTCAAGCTGCCGAGCCCCGCCGCCGCGAGATCGCGCGCAATCCCGCGCACGCCCGTGCAGTCCGGGCGGTTCGGCGTCAGCTTCACCTCGAACACGGGATCGTTGAGGCCCGCGGCATCGATGTACGGCACGCCGACCTGCTCCGCCATCTCGGCCGGCAGCTCGATGATGCCCTCGCTGTCCTCGGAAAGCTCGAGCTCCGCCGCCGAGCACATCATGCCGTTCGACACCACGCCGCGCACCGGCTTCTTCTCGAGCGTGATCTTCGAGCCCGGAATGTAGGTGCCGAGCGGCGCGAACACGCCGACAAGACCAGTACGCGCATTCGGCGCACCGCACACCACTTCGAGCGGAGGCTTACCCTTCTCGACCTCGACCATGACGATTTGCAGCTTGTCGGCGTTCGGATGACGTTTGGCTTCGACGATACGCGCCACGCGGAACGCCCCGAGCGTCGCCGCCGGGTCCTCGACGCTCTCCACCTCGAGCCCGATAGCGGAGAGCTTCGTCGCGATCTCCTCGACCGCAGCCTTGGTCTTGAGATGATCCTTGAGCCAGCTAAGCGTGAACTTCATGGGGTTCTCCTCAGCTCGACAGTCCGCCCGCGAGCGTCGGCACGTCGAGCACGGAAAAGCCGTAATGGCGCAGCCAGCGCAGGTCCGCGGAGAAGAACGCGCGCAGATCCGGCACGCCGTATTTGAGCATCGTCAGGCGGTCGAGGCCCATGCCGAACGCGAAGCCCTGGTAGACTTCGGGATCGAGTCCGCAGTTCCTGAGCACGTTCGGATGCACCATCCCGCAGCCGAGAATCTCGAGCCACTGCCCGGGCTTGCCGATCGCCTCCGCGCCGATATCGACCTCCATCGACGGCTCCGTGAACGGGAAATGCGACGCGCGGAAGCGCATCTTCACGTCCGAGACCTCGAAGAACGCCTTGCAGAACTCCTGGAGCACCCACTTCAAGTGCCCCATGTGGGTCGTCTCGTCGATGACGAGCCCCTCGATCTGATGGAACATCGGCGTATGCGTCTGGTCGCTGTCGCAGCGGTAGACGCGCCCCGGCGCGATAATGCGGATCGGCGGCTTGCGATTTTCCATGGTGCGGATCTGCACCGGGCTCGTGTGCGTGCGCAGAAGCAGCCGCGAGCAGTCGGCCTTCGGCGGGAAATAGAACGTGTCGTGCTCCTGCCGCGCCGGATGCTCCGGCGGGATGTTGAGCTTGCCGAAATTCATCTCGTCGGTTTCGATATCGGGGCCCTCGGCCACGTCGAACCCGAGATCGGCGAAGATCTCGATGCACTCGTCGAGCACCTGGCTCACCGGATGGATGCGCCCCAGCGCCTCCGGACCGGGCCGCACGGGCAGCGTCACGTCGGCGCGCTCGCTCGCGAGCCGGACATCGAGCGCCGCGGCTTCGAGTTCCGCCTTACGCGCTTCGAGCGACTGGCTGACCGCATCCTTCACCGCATTGGTGGCGGCGCCGAAACTCTTGCGCTCCTCGGGCGGCAGCTTGCCGAGCTTCGCCATCTGCTCGGCGATGCGCCCCTTCTTGCCGAGCGCGGCAACGCGCACGGCCTCGATCGCCGAAAGATCCGCAGCCGCCGCGATCTCCGCCAGCAGCTCGGACTTGAGCGTTTCCAGTTCCAATGTGCCAGACATGGCGCGTCCCTGCGCTTTCATCTGCGGCCGAAGGTCGTTCGGCCACAGCTCATTGGCTTGGGAAGATGCGGATCGCGGCCTGGTTAGGCCGCGGCCTTGGCAGCCGCTGCAGCCTGATCGACGAGCGCCTTGAAGGCAGCCGCATCATGCACGGCGATATCGGCCAGCACCTTGCGGTCGATATCGATCCCGGCCTTCGAGAGGCCGAAGATAAATCGGCCGTAGGTCAGGCCGTGCTCGCGGGTCGCAGCGTTGATGCGCTGGATCCAGAGCGCGCGGAACGTGCGCTTGCGGCGCTTGCGGTCGCGATACGTATACTGCTGGGCCTTCTCGACGGCCTGCTTGGCGACACGGATGGTGCTCTTGCGGCGGCCATAGTAGCCCTTGGCGGCCTTCAGAACCTTCTTGTGCTTGGCGTGGGCGGTAACACCGCGTTTGACGCGAGCCATGGGACTGCTTCCTTATGACTGTAATGGGTTGCGCGAACGCTGAGGGCAGGCCTCAGCGGGCGTAGGGCATGTATTTCTTGACGATCTTGGCGTCGCTGTCGTTGAGCACCATCGTGCCCCGCGCATCGCGAATGAACTTCGCGTGACGCTTGATCATGCCGTGCCGCTTACCCTGGGCCGCCGCCTTCACCTTGCCGGTGCCCGTCATCTTGAAGCGCTTTTTGGCGCCGCTCTTGGTCTTCATCTTGGGCATTTTGCTCTCCTTAACTGCGAAACGGCCCGCATGCCCGCCGGAAACGGCGGGCAGACCCTACGTTCCCCGCGCGACTAGTGCCGGAGAAGGGGCTGCTTTTGTTTGCGGAAACCGCGGATTGTAAAAGCATGAAAGCCGCCACGGCATGCCCCGCCGGGCGGCTCAGCGGCGACTTATACGGGCGAGCTTTCCCAATTGCAACATAGAGTTCCGGTGCACAGGACCGCCCGCCGGGCCGCTGCAGGGCGCATTTGGGATTTCTGCAGGAGACATAGAACTTTACATGAGTTGCTTAGACTAGGATGCCGCACAATCTTGGCTCTAGTTTTCCAAAAGTGTGACAGTTACAGCATTGCGATCACCCATCGATCGGATGCCAGAGACTTGCTGCAGAAGTATCTTTATTTACTCATGCTGTTCAATTGGAACAACCGGAGAGGTCTAGAGATCACCGCGTCCGAACCCGGCGCAACATCTTGCCTTTATAGAAAAGCCGGTTCATATAGGGCCATCGAACACGCCTTGGTTCACTCTGCGACAGCGGGCCACGCTGAAACTGGAAGTCTCCATCGCGCGATTTGATGACGTCTCCGGTCATCGGGTCCGGAGACATGACGATCTGCTTTGGAGGCACTATAATGGCGAACGGCACCGTAAAGTGGTTCAACGGTCAAAAGGGGTACGGCTTCATTCAGCCCGAAGAAGGCGGCGCTGATGTCTTCGTGCACATCTCGGCCGTGGAGCGCGCCGGTCTGCAGACTCTCCGCGAGGGACAGAAGATTTCTTACGAGACTGAGCGTGGGCGCAACGGCAAGATCGCTGCCGTGAACCTGCGTCCGCTCTGAGCCAAGAGAAACGGATGGGCACGGGGAGCGGCGCTGCCCGCTCCCCGTTGCTTTTGTACGACCCAATGACTTGATTGCGGCGATCGGGATCGCCCGAGAGGCGACATCGCCCCCATAGGAGTGTGAATGGCGAAAGAAGAAATGCTCGAGTTCGAAGGTGTGGTGGAAGAGGTGCTTCCCGACGCCCGCTGCCGCGTGAAGCTCGACAACGGACACGAAGTGATCGCCTACACGTCCGGGCGCATGAAGAAGAACCGCATCCGCATTCTTGCGGGTGACAAGGTCACCGTCGAGATGACGCCTTACGATCTCACCAAAGGCCGCATCAATTTCCGGCACAAGGACGCGCGCTCTGGCCCGCCGCCCGCGTCTGTCGGTCCCGGCGGCGGCCCCCGCCGCCCGCGCTGACCGCAGCGGCCGCCTGTAGCAGCTAGGGATATGCGAACCCGAAGCGGAACCGCGCGAGCTTGCCGCTCTTGAACTCATACTCCGCATAGTAGACGGGGTATCCGAAGTTCTTGAGATCGTTGTCGCGGTCCGCATTCGCGATCTCGTACTCGAAGAACAGCTCCTGCCCGGTCTTCTGGCGCGACTTGAAACACGTCCCGAACAGCGCCTGAACCTCTGCGACGCTCATGCCGAGCTCGACGCCGCGGCCTGTCTTGAAGCTCTCGATCGGCAGATCCTTAAGCGCAAGCGCTTCGGCATTTGCGATGCGCACCTCGGCTTCCGCATACTCGTCGTCGTTCGCCCCGTAGTGCTGAAACAGCACGAGCTCCTGCGCGCCGTTGCTCGACACGAACCGCGCATGCGGGAGATCGTCCTCGTTCTCCACGAGATTCGCGCCCGTCCCGACAACCTTGATCGCGCTCTCGCTGTCGGTGAGGAGGATACCGGCAATCGACACATCGGGGTTCTTCATACGGCACTTGGCATAGGCTCCGCTCGAGAGCCAACACCATGCGAGCGCGATCAGAAGGCCGGTCCCGAACCTCGAACAAAACGCCATCGCAAGCCTGATCCCCGCCGTCGCCGAGCCGTCCCGGCTCGTTCGTCCGCATGCGCATATACATGCGAACGGTCCTGAAAGGTTGAGAGAATAGACATTTCGAAATGCGCGTGGCCAGAGCAATCTGGGCCGCTGAAGATTACGGATACGGTAAGGCGACTTATAGAGACGGCGCGCATCACACGGCGCGTACGCGCCCCATGCGGATACCGCGCTGCACGGCATCCTCGCGTTGGCGGGCTTGCGCAAGCGCCCCCTCGACATTGGCAAGGAACAGCTTGGCCGCGGCCTCCCACGTGAAGGCCAGTGCCGCCTCCCGCACGCGTGCGCGATCGAGATCGTAGGCAGCCAGCGCCGCGGCTCCGAGGTCATCGCCAAGCACACCGGAAACGCCCGGAACGACCAGATCCTTGGGGCCGATGACGGGATAGGCCGCAACCGGCACGCCGCACGCCATAGCCTCAAGCATAACCATGCCGAACGTGTCCGTAAGGCTCGGAAACACGAACACATCTGCCGACGCATAGCATTCGGCAAGCTCCCGCCCCTCGCGCACGCCGGTAAAGACGGCGGACGGATAGAGCGCCTGAAGCTCGGAGAGTTGCGGACCGTCACCCACGACAACCTTCACGCCCGGCAAGTCAAGGCGAAGGAATGCTTCGATATTCTTTTCGACAGCCACCCGGCCCGCATAAAGGAACACCGGCCCTTCGCCGAACCTACGCACACGCTGAGGGCGAAAGAGCTCCGTATCGACACCGCGCGTCCAGGGCAGGAGCCGTTCGAACCCCCGGCGGCGCAGGTCCGCCGCCAGGCCCTCTGTCGCCACCATCACGCCGGCGCTGCGCTTGTGAAACCGCCTCTGGAACGCATAAACCCACGCCTCGGGCACAGGCCAGCGGGCGCTGACGTAATCGGCAAACCGCGTGTGAAAGCTGGTCGTGAACGGAAGCCGCCGGCGCTTGCAGTAGGCGCGCGCCATCCATCCGACGGGCCCCTCCGTCGCAATATGGATGAAGTCGGCCTGGGCTGCATCGATGAGCCGCGTGCAATGCTTCTGATCCGGAATGGCGAGCCCGATCTGCGGATAGCTCGGACACGGAACGCAGCGGAAATTCTCCGGCCCCAGCACGACTACCTCGGAGCCGATGCGCTTGAGCTCGTGCACGAGCCGCTGATAGGTGCGCACGACGCCATTGATCTGAGGGACCCAGGCGTCCGTCGCGAGCAGAATGCGCATCAGGCCGCCTGAAGAGCCGGATCCGCCACCGGCCGCGCCTCACGGGCACGCATGACGTCGAACCACCGGATCAGCTCGATTTCGCCGGTATGGGTTTCGCCCACCGCCGTGCAGCTCTCGACCCAGTCCCCGGTGTTGATGTAGTGCACGCCGCCGATTTCGCGGCTCGCTGCGTGGTGGATATGGCCGCAGATCACGCCGTCCACCTCATGCCGGCGCGCTTCCTCCGCAAGGTTCTTCTCGAACTCGCCGATGAAGCTGACCGCCGTCTTCACGCGGTGCTTGAGATAGGCCGACAGCGACCAGTAGCCGAGGCCCAGGCGGCGGCGGATGAAGTTGAGCGGCCAGTTCGACCAGAGCGCGAGCTCGTAGCCGCGATCGCCTAGGAAGGCGAGCCAGCGCGCGTAGCGGACAACCACGTCATACTCGTCGCCGTGCATCACGAGATAGCGCTTGCCGTCAGCGGTCGTGTGCAGCGCTTGACGCTCGATCTCGATGCCGCCGAAGTGCATGCCGACATAGTCGCGCAGGCCTTCGTCATGGTTGCCCGGAATGTAGACGAGACGCGTCCCCTTGCGCACCTTGCGCAGAAGCTTCTGCAGCACGTCGTTATGGGTCTGCGGCCAGATCGCGCCGCGCTTGATGCGCCAGAAATCGAGGATGTCGCCTACCAGATAGATCGTCTCGGCTTCGTTGTATTTCAGGAAGTCGAGAAGCATATCGGCTTGGGAAGCACGTGTGCCGAGATGCACGTCCGAGATGAAGAGTGTCCGGTAGATACGTTCCGTCCCCATGCGCTGAGCCTCCCATCCGCATGCCCGCGGGTACATGGGCTCCTTACAAGGGATTTGCATTTCAGGAGTATGACAGTCGGGCCCCTGCGTCCGGGGCGAGCCGGTGCAAAAAAGCCTCAGCCCGGCTGAACTTAGTAAATGCGGACCGGAAAATAGCGCTCCACAAGCTCCTGGAAACGCCCGCTCTGGCGCACACGTTTCAGCGCATTGTTGATGAGCGTCTTGATCTGCGGATCGTTCCGCGGAAGGGCAACCGCGAGCCCGTCCCCGAAATACTTGGGCTCGAGGAACGCCTCACCCTTGAACTCGCAGCACTGCCGCGACAGCGACCCGTTGAGCCAGAAGGCAAGGCCGATTGCATCGTCGAAGATGAGCTCCACCTTGCCCTGCTGCAACGCCTCGCGCGCAAGCTCCGGGTTCTCGAACAGCACGATCCGGCTGTCGCGGTAGAAGGCTTTGACGAACGCTTCATGCGCCGTGCCCCTGGCGACACCGATCGTCGAGCCGTCGAGATCGTCCGGGCTGACACCCTCGGGGCCATCCCCCTTGCGGACCGCGAAACGGCCGGGCGTATAGAAGTAACGATCGGAGAATTCGACCTCGGCGAGCCCTCCGGCCGTCACGCGGTGCGCCGCAATCACCGCATCCGCATCCCCGCGCCGGAGCGCGACCAAGAGCTCTTCCCAGGGCCGCACCTTGATATCGCAGGCTGCGTTCGCCTCAAGGCAGAGAGCCCGCGCCAGGTCGACGTTGAACCCTGAGAGCACGCCCTCGTCGTCATAGTAGTTGAAGGGGGGAAACTCGCCTTCCGTGAGAAATCGGATCACGAACCGCCGGGGCTCGGCTGGCGCAGCCTCGGCGTCCGGACTTGCAGCGGCGAGACCCGCATCCTGGCTCTGTGCAGGTCCCGCAAGACCCAAGCCGGACAAGGCGCAAAGCAGCGCGAGCAGCAGCGCCCTGGCGCGCGCACCGCCCCCCTGAGGACGAGACACGGTCTCCGATGTCATGATGTGGCAGGCCTCGCGATCAGCACGGCTCAGAATCCTATTTAACATGGAAAGCAATATGGCAAGATCGCTGCGCGAGCTTGCTGTGCGCAAAGCCGGCTCGGGACGGGGTTTTTCATCGGGGCAATCCCAAGGTGCAAGAGCGACGTGACGGCCATGCAAAGACGCCGCCGCGGATCCGGCTGTTCCCATGGCCGCTTGAGGCCACGCCCCCGTTGGCGCCGGGCCGATCAGCCGAGACCCGCGATCTCGACCATGCCCTCAACGCCCTGCGGCGGTGGCGGCCGGACCTTTCAGCCGGCGAGCCGATCTGGACATGGCACAAATGGACGCTGATCCTGGGGCCGCTTGCGTTCGCGGCTGCCATGCTCCTCGCACCCCAGCAGGCCTTTTTCGTCCTCGCAACCGTCCTGATCGTACCGTTTTTCTGCATCGTGGCCTTGAGGACGGCTGCCCTCTGGAACACCACTTTCGGTCACGCCTCCCGTCCTGCCTCTGCCGCCGCCGAAGCCCGGTCGGAGGACGATAGCGAGGTCCTGCCGCGCTACTCCATTCTGGTGCCCATCTACGATGAAGCAGCCGTCGTGCCGGACCTTGTCGCAGCGCTCGACGCCCTCGACTATCCGCGCGACCGCCTGGAAATCTTTCTCATTCTCGAAAGCGTGGACGCGGAGACGCGCGCGGCCGTCGCGGCAACGCCGCTGCCCCCGCACATGATCCCCGTGATCGTTCCGGACGGCAGCCCGCGCACCAAGCCGAGGGCGCTCAACTACGCGCTCCGCCGTGCCACCGGCGATCTGGTTGTCATTTACGACGCCGAGGACGTCCCGGAGCCGGACCAGCTCCGCCGTGCCGCAGCGTTGCTTGCAACGGACCCGACTCTCGGATGTGTGCAGGCCCGTCTCAACGTGCTGAACGACGCGGAGACGTGGCTCACGCGGCAGTTTGCCATCGAGTACACCGTGCTCTTCGATTGTCTGTTGCCGACGCTGGACCGCCTCGGCCTGCCCGTGCCTCTCGGCGGCACCTCCAATCATTTCTCGCGCGCCGTGCTCGAGAAGGTGGGCGGCTGGGATCCGTTCAACGTGACGGAGGATGCCGACCTCGGCATTCGGCTTGCCCGCACCGGCTGGACCGTGAAGGTGCTCGCATCCACGACGTGGGAGGAGGCTCCCGCCAACTTCAAAACCTGGCTGAAACAGCGCACACGGTGGCTCAAGGGCTGGATGCAGACATACCTGGTCCACATGCGCGCACCGGGCGTAACGGCGCGGGACCTCGGATGGCTGCGCTTCTTCGGACTGCAGGTTCTGATGGGCGGGCTCATCCTGTCGGCCCTGGTCCACCCCTGGTTCTACGTCGTGGCCATCGCCGAGCTTGCCTATGGCCCGCTCCGTACGCTCCACCATGGCCCCTTGTCGGATCTCGTCATGGTGGTCGGAATCATCAATCTCGTGCTCGGCTACGCAACCGGCGTCGCGCTCGGCTGCGTGGCAGTCGCCGGGCGCACGCGCTACAGCCTGGCCGCCTGGGCATTCCTGATGCCGGTCTACTGGATCCTGATCTCGCTCGCCGCCTATCGGGCACTTCTGCAGCTCGCATCCACGCCCTACAGTTGGGAGAAGACCCAGCATCGCCCCCGCGCGACATTCACGTCGGCCCAGAGCAAAACAAATGCCGCCTGAAGACCGAGCTTCCGGCGGCATGTTGAAAAGAATTGGGAACGTATTGGCTAGCGCCCGAGGCCCAGCGACGCGAGCTCGACTTGGCACTTCCTGCCGAGCTGAAAGTATTTCACCAGCACGCAGCGCTTGACCTTGGCGACGGTCGGGTTCTGCCCGATGCACAGACGCCGGACATCGGTCTCGCAAGCCGCCCGAAGAGACGGCGTGACCTCAGGCGGCAGCTTGAACTCCTCCGCACCAGCGGCGCTGGCCGCAACAAGTCCCGCACAGGCCAACAAGGACCGCTTTACGCTCATTTTCTCTATCCCCCGTCTTTGCACGGATTAGATGTCCCATTCACTGCACAATAAGGGCCAAATTGTGCATCGCGATAACCCTATGGGGGAAAAGGTTAAATGCGAAAATTTTGTGCCGTTTGAGCCACAGCGGCAGCGGCTGGGAACGCCGCTTTATGCTGCGCTGCGTCAGAACGCATCCAAGCACTTGAAAATGCCGCCAGAAATTCCGGCGACTCCTGAGCTACGGGAGTAAAGCCGGTGCTGTCGATCGGCAACGGCGCGCGGCCCAGAATCCTCATTGGACAGACGAGAACGTCCGCGCCACAAAAAATGTGACACGGACGTTAAGACTGACAGACGTTTGGAGGCGCTCAGCCAGCCGCTACCCCGGTCGGAGCAGCGCAGGCGACACCGGTCCCGCCGAGGCCGCAATAGCCATGCGGCACCTTGGCGAGATACTGCTGGTGATAGTCCTCGGCGAAATAGAGCTCCGGCGCCGGCACGATCTCGGTGGTGATGGTGCCGTATCCGGCGGCCTTGAGCCGCTCCTGATACGACGCCTTTGACTCCTCCGCAGCCTGCCGCTGCGCATCCGATAAGACATAGATGCCGGACCGGTACTGCGTGCCGACATCGTTGCCCTGCCGCATACCCTGGGTCGGATCGTGACTCTCCCAGAACGTCTTGAGCAGCGTATCGTACGAGATCACCTTGGAATCGTACACAACGAGGACGACCTCGTTGTGCCCGGTCCGCCCTGTGCAGACCTCCTCGTAAGTCGGATTGGGCGTAAAGCCGCCGGCATAACCGACCGCCGTCACCCAGATACCGGCGCCGAGCTGCCAGAACTTCCGCTCTGCACCCCAGAAACAGCCAATCCCGAAGAGCGCGGTCTCGAGCCCGTCCGGATACGGCCCCTTGAGCGGACGGCCGAAGATGAAGTGCTCCTCGGCAGTCGGAAGCGGTGTCGGCCGGCCCTTGAGCGCGGTCTCCGCGGTGGGCATCTCTGTCTTCTTGCGGGCAAACAGCATTTTGACACCTATCTCAATTCGTATGACGTGAAGCTATACGGGCGGCACGCGCCGGCGTTGCACCGGCCGAGGTCACGATTTCGAGAGCGGTACCGGGAAAGAGAATGACATGGAAACCATTGGCTGGATTGCGTCTTGGCTTTGGTCCATCGCCGGCCTCATCCTCTCGCTCGTCTGGTTCCTGATCAGCGGCTGGGTCTCCACCCTCCTCCAGATCACCGTCCTGATCTTCGCAATCTATGGGCTGAAATATGGGTGGCGGCGCGCACCTTTCGAGATCTGGCGGCGCACGCAGGGCTTCCTGCGCTTCTTCTGGAACTGGATCCGCGCCCGCGACCCCGATGCGCAGCCGAACGTCGAGATTCGCGAGGTCATCCGCGAGGTGCGTGTCCGGGAGTTCGGCGACATCAACCTGTCGACCGCCATGTCGCTCACGATGTTGGTCGGGTTGATAGCGCTCGCCATGTGACAGGCGGCAACCGCATTAATCCTGTCTGGCGTCTGAACATGCGATCCCTTAGTATCCGTCCCGACCGGAGCGGTGCCGTAGGGGGGAGGCCCAAGGCCGCCATGTCACTTGGTCGTTACCTGATAATCTGTGCCCTCTGTTTTCCGATCGCGGGTGAGGCTTGGGCCGCATCCTCGGGTATCTCGTTTTGCGCGCGTACGGGGAAGGTCGGCCTGGCGAATGGCCTTTCCTCCGAGAACGAGGCAGCGACGGCAGCCGTCGACGATTGCGTGGCCCGCGGCGGTATCCCCGATTGCTGCACGCACCAGATCTTGACGACATCGTCGGGCTGCATCGCCATCGCCCGCGGCTCGAACAGCTTCGCATTCGGGCGCGGCACGACTCCTGCCGAGGCGGTCGGCAACGCGATCATCGAATGCCAGCTCAACACACAGCAATGCGTGGCGATGGGACATCTGTGCGAATGACACCACGGAGGAGGCCATGAGGTTGAGAGTCCCCCGCTGCATCGCCGCAGGGATCGTGGCCATCGTGCTGTCATGGCCGGCGACTGCCTCCGCCGGCGGCGTTATCCCCAAATGCATCGAGATCTTGAGGGAGTACGTCGGCAAGCCTGCCGTCAAAGGCGCCTCGGAGGCCCTCGGCGCTTACCTTGCCAACATGTTGTTGGACAAGGCAACGGCTGCTCCCGTTTCTCCGGACGCAAGCCCGCAGGCCTTGCCGATGGTCCCAACACCGGAAGAGCTCGCGCCCTCCGCCGAGCTGTCCATGAGCTATTTCGACTACCTGCAATCTCTCGGGCTCAGCGAATGCGAGATCCGCAGCGCGATGGAGCGCACGTTCGGCCCGCCATCAGCCAAGCGCTACAATCCGGACTGAGCTGCACGCCTCGCTGCAATGTCGGATTGACGCAGCGACCCATCAAAGCCCAAACGCAAAACGCCGCCCGAGCGAAAGCCCGGGCGGCGTTTGAGTGAGATGTGAAGAGGATTTTGTTTGATGAATTCTATTGTTTCGCGTCACGCTTCTGCAGACCTGGCGACGACCTACTCTCCCGCGTCTTAAGACGAAGTACCATCGGCGCAGGGGCGTTTCACGGCCGAGTTCGGAATGGGATCGGGTGCAGCCACCCCGCCATAATCACCAGGTCGGCGGAAGCGTGAGGCGAAATCTGGTCTTTCCGTGCTTGCTCCTACGCTCATCGAGGCGGCGTACCGTTATTGCGCGTTAGCGCAAGAGCCCAAGGGGCTCCGGCACGAGTGCCGCCCTCGCGGAGCTGCAGGCGCGCTTAGCGCGCCGATCGCAGCGTGAGCGATTACGATGAGCATTGCTTAATGAGAGCGATCGAAGTTCGATCGAGCTATTAGTACCGGTAAGCTGCATACATTGCTGCACTTCCACACCCGGCCTATCAACGTTGTGGTCTACAACGGCTCTCAAGGGAGAAATAATCTCGAGGTGGGTTTCCCGCTTAGATGCCTTCAGCGGTTATCCCGTCCGCACATAGC
>CAZDUD010000087.1:0-15461 GCA_964508485.1 uncultured Hyphomicrobium sp.
CATGGAAGGCGCCGAGGTCGCAGACCCGTATGTCGAGCGGCTGCTCGAAGGCTTGGTCGCCGCCCATCGCCGCTTTGCGACCGGCACCGTGATCATCTGGTATCCGATCAAGGATCGCCGCGCCGTCGACCGCTTCGCGCGCGATGTTGCTGCGCTCGGCGTGCCGAAGTTGCTGTCGGCGGAGCTCGACATCGACACGGCCGTCGACGAGGGACCGCTTGTGGCGACCGGCCTCCTTATCCTCAATCCGCCATTTACCTTGGAAGCGAAACTGAAGGTGCTCTTGCCGTATCTCGCGACGCTGCTCGCGCGCGGTCGTGGTGCGGGGAGTCGCCTCGCATGGCTCACCGGCGAGCGCGTAACATCCGCGTGATGATGCAATGTTTGGCCGAAGACGAAAAGCAGCAGAGGGTTGCGCGTCGCAGCGCTTTTCGGAATACTTCCCTTGCCGCCGATGCGGCATGCACGACTAAAACGGCCGGCGTGATCGCCGAGCGTGACGGGCCCGAGGTTCGATGGGATTGCCGTGCTGAGAACTGCGCTCTCGAAGAAACCGATGTCTCTGACGCGTCGAAGGTGATGACGGCCTGCCCGGCTGGAGCATCGCCCGCTCTCCCGCCGGCTTCCCTGAGTGAGGCGGGCCGTGGAGAGTTGAGATGCGCCAGGTTGGAACGGTCAAGTTTTACAACGATCAGAAGGGATATGGCTTCATTACGCCGGACGATGGCGGCAAGGACGTTTTCGTTCATGTGACGGCGATCGAGCGTTCGGGCGTGGGGACGCTGGCGGAAGGCACGCGCATCTCCTTCGACACCGAGCCCGACAAACGCGGAAAAGGCCCTAAAGCCGTGAACTTGCAGCAGGCGAATTGACGCCAGTTGTTGGCCAGCAACGAACAACGGAAAATCGCACACAACAGCCGGTTTCCTGTGAAAGACGGATGGGCAGCGTCGTGTAAGTCGGGCAGAGTCCCCCCGGTTCTGCAATGCGCACGAACTGCTCGTATTTTTCCAGGGAGATGAGAGCGATGTTGAAAGCTGTGCGTTTGACGACGGCGCTGGTCGCCGTTGCAGGGCTTGCTGCCATGACGGCTTCGGCCGAGGCCAAGTCCTGCGTCAAGAAGGGTGCGATCGGCGAGGCGGGAAGCCAGCAGGACGCGAAGCTCCAGGTGGACGAAGCTCTTCTGCAGGCTGTCGATTGGGGTGCCTGGGCGGCGTGGATGGGCTCGAACAACAAGGTCGGCGCGGCCGCGAACCTGCCCGGCTATACGTTCGGTCCGCGCAGCTACAGCTGCAAGCAGGGCGGCTCGTGGGGCTGGACCTGCCGTGGTTCTGCCACGATCTGCAAGCTCTGATCCCACCAGGACGGAGGGATTCGCACGCCGCGGCCTCTCCGGAGGGCGCGGCGTCATCGTTTTGGATGCGAGCGACGTGCGGCAGGAGCGCGACAGGGCGCGCGGCTGATCAGGAACAGAAAAAGAGATTAACGTTGGTGTGCGACGGCGACTCCGTCGCGGAAGATATCATCGATAAGTATTTTAGGCCGTTAGTAAACCTGCGCATAATGTAGCCAAGTGGACTAGGCATGCTGCCTTTACGCGGCTATAGCAGCAGCAAGACTAAATGATCTTCGGCCGTTACGGAGAAACTTGATGGGTTTCGTGTCCAGGATTGCCCTTGCCACCGCGCTGACCGGTGCACTTGCCTTCGCCCATCCGGCCTTGGCAGGCTGCAAGCGCATGGGCTTCACGGTCAACGACTACGGCAAGGAAGGGCCGACGCGCGACTCGAAGGACCTGCTCGATAAGCACGTCGCGGAATGGGCTGCCGAGCAGGGCATCGACAAATACTCGGTCGGCAAGAAAGACGTGAGCTGCGAGCTCTTCCTGAACTTGATCGTCGTGGATGAGCACACCTGCACCGCGACGGCGACCGTGTGCTGGGGCGACGACATCAATAAGTCGAAGCAGCAGGACGCCTCGACGGCCACGAAGCCGAAGAAGAAGGAAGCTGCTGCTAAGAGCGAGAAGGCTCCGGAAAAAAAGGCCGCCGAGACGAGCAAGCCTGACGAGAAGACCGTCGATACGGCGGCCGACACCAAGCCGGCAGAGGCCAAGCCTGAGGAAAAGGCGGCCGAGACAACGCCCGCCGCAGCGCCTGCGGTTGAGACGGGAACGATCCCGGTTCCGCCGACCGCTGCCGCCGCAGCCGCTGCCGTGGCGCCCGCGGCGGTGGAAGAGCCGGCTGCGGTGGCGCCAGCCGCGAGCCCGGCGGCCGACGAATCGAGCAAGGCTGCGGCCGCCGCCGCAGAGTCCGCCGCTGCAGCCGCCGAGCGCGCGGCCGCGGCAGCGGAGCGCGCTGCCCAGGCTGCCGAACGCGCTGCGGCAGCGATGGCGCAGCAGCAGCAAGCGGCCCCGGCTTCCGATCCGGCGACGACATCCTCGACGACGCCCGCCACGACCACGCCCGACGCATCCGCGTCGGTTCCGGTGGCGCCGGTCTCGCCGACGCCTTGAGCCCGAACGTTCGATCGGTTGAGAAATCAGAGCGACCCCGGACCGATGCCCGGGGTCGCTTCGTTTGCGAGGCAGCTCGATGGCCTATTTTTGAGCCAACCGGTCGAGGCGCAACCGGTGGCGCTCGTCCGTGAGAAGAAGCACGGACCCAAGGCCCGCAGCGACGACGGCCACACCCGTCGAGCCGGCAATCAGGAACATGATCATCACCTGATATTTGGCAGCCGAGACGGGATCGACGCCGGCCAGGATCTGGCCCGTCATCATGCCGGGCAAAGCGACCACGCCCGTCGTCGCCATGGCCGTCACGATCGGCATGAGCCCTGTCGTCAGCGCGCGCCTCAGGATGGCATCGAACGCTTCAAAGCGCCCCGCGCCGAGCGCGATCCGCGCTTCGATCGCCGCGCGTTCCCGGACGGCGGCCGACGTCATGGCGTCGAGCACGAGGCTCGTTCCTGACAGCGCGTTGCCGAGCATCATGCCGAAGAGCGGAAGCACGTAGCGCGGCGCATACCAGGGATCGGGACCGATCACGATCGCGGTCGCAAACAGCGTGGCGATGAGCCCGGCAAAGAACGGTGCTCCGGCGCCGAGCGCGAACGCAAAGCCGCCTTTGACGCGCCGCTCCTGCCGCGAGACGACCTCGTAGGCCGCCGCCGCCGCCATGAAGAGCGCGAATGCGATCGTCCAGACGGGAGAGTTGAGTGCGAAGATGAACCGCAGCGCCAGCGCCACCACGGAAAGCTGCACCACCATGCGGAGCGCCGAGACGGCGAGCGAGCGCTCGAGCCCGAGCTGGAACCAGAACGAGACCACGCCGTTCGCGATCAGAAGCAGCGCCGCGAAAGCAAGATCCGTGAAGTCGAGAGGAACGTAGGTCATGGAGGCGGGGTCCCGGCCGTCTTGGACGTGCGATCGGTGGGCGCGAGCTGCAGATGCGTATGCGCGAGGCGGCCGATCAGGGCGGTGTCGTGGCTCGCGATGAGCACGCTGCGCCCCGCGAGCAACTGGAACTTGACGAGCTCTTCGACAAGGGCAGTCGCGCCGACGTCGAGCGCGCCCGTCGGCTCGTCGAGCAGCAGCACGCTAGGCTCGTCGACCAGCGCACGCACGAGCGCGATCCGCTGCCGTTCGCCGGTCGAAAGCAAGTTGACCGGCCGATCGAGTGTCTCTTCGGCGAGGCCGAGTGCGGCGAGGAGACGGACGATGCGGGCGCGCGATCCGGCGACCGCCGGCAGCGTGCCGCGCGGTGTGTCGGTCCACCAGCCCGGCTCGGCGGCCACGTAGCGCACCGCCCGCCGCCAGGCCAAAGGTCCCATCTCGCGCCGCTCGGTGCCGTCGAGGAAAAGTTGGCCGTCCACGGGATCGAGGTCGGCGATTGCGCGCAGGATGCGGGTCTTGCCGGACCCCGACGGGCCTTCGATGGCAAGGCATTCGCCGTTCGACACGCCGAACGAGAGCGGCGGCAATGAACCGATTCTGAGATGCTCGACGCGCAGCAAGGATGGTCTCTATCGTCAAAGTGAGGATAGCGACGCTTACCAAGTGTGGGAGCCGGAGGCCAGATGGGCGGATGTCCCGCCCTGGCCATTCATCACAAAAAAGCGGCGGATCAGGCGGCGAGGCCGGTGCTGGCCAGGGTGTCCAGGAGCGCGGCGTGGTCGAACGGCTTCATCATGTAGGTGTCCGCGCCGGCCGAGAACGCGCGCGAGATCTCGGTCGGATTATTCTCCGACGTCGCGTAGATGATGAGCGGGCGATGCTTGGCCCCGCCTGCAAAGCGCAGCGTCGAGAGAATTTCGACCGTCGTCTTGCCGGGCAGGCGCCAGTCGAGGATGAGCACGTCGATCTTGTTGTCGCGGCAGAGCGCGAGCGCCGCATCGACCGTGTCCGCCTCGAGCACGTCGAACGACAGTTCCTCGAGGTAGTGCCGCGCGACCTTGCGAATGATTTCCGATTGGTCCGCGATCAGGCAGCGCTTCATGGGGAACTGAAACTCCGAGCCGGTGAAGAGAGCAGGGTGCGTGACGCGGCTGCACGATGCGAGCGTACGACACGCAACTGGTGTACGGACTGGTAAGTCCTTTGTGATCTAAAGGAGTTAACGGTTGGTTGAGGGGCGCGCGCACAGGCCACGGCGAAAACCCGCGGGAGCGCGGGCTCTGGCGGCGCGCTGCAGGAGAAGTGCCGTCAACGGATCGGGTTAAGGCAGCGCGGAGAGCAGCACGTCGGCGCCGTCCTTGACGATCGAGAGCGTCATGCCCGCAGCCTGTGCGAGCCGCCACGTGTAGTAGGCCTGGATGGTGAGCGCATCGAGCGCCGGCACCCCTTCGCCCGAGATGAACTCTCCAAGATGCTGCGGCGCGCGCGCGCCCGTGCCCCGGCAGCGCAGCACGAAGCTCGGCGCCTCCGTCGTCCCCTGCATCAGCACCTCGATGTCGCCGCCCCGCGGCAGCGCGGTAACGGCCATCGCGACGAGATTGAGCAGGAGCTTCACCTTGTCCTTCGACATGTACCCGGCAAGGCCCTGCCACACGAGCTTGTGCTTGCCGTTGCCGATGTAGCCGCGCGAGATCTGCTCGGCCGTGCCGAGGTCGATCTGGGCGCCTTGGGACCCAGCCGCACCGAACGCGAAGCGCGCGAACTGCAGCCGGGCTGACGCCTGCTCGGTGACGTTGCGAATGACGGAGAGGGCATAGGATTGTGCTTCCGCGTCGTCGTCCTCGTTGAGGATTTCGAGCCCGTTATAGATGGCGCCGACGGGACCGATGACATCGTGGCAGATCTTGCTCGAGATCAGAGCGGCGAGCTCGAGATCGGTAGGATGGACGCGCTGCGATGCGTCAGTCATGAAGAATGCCCCCTGAAGTGACGTCGCCGCGGCGCTCCGGTCCGCGGCCGGGATTGCGAATGATGAGCCGCGCCCGAATTCGCGCGGTCACGCTCCTGTCACGCAACACCGTGTCTGTTCTGATTACACGTGCCTCCGGCATCTGCAAAGGCTGGCGGCCTGCCATTGGGAGCGCGCCTGAATTTTCGGGCGCAAATGAGTCTCGCTGGCCACGCGGTCAAGAGGATTGGAAGCCTTGGATGCGAATTTCCGAATCAACACGTGCAGACGCGGGCAGTGCGCACAGGGCGGTACGCGAAGATTGGGCGTCGCGGGATTCGTGAATCATCTCGATGGCTTGCGCGCGTTCGCATGTGCGAGTCGCGAGCGAAGCCGCCATGCAGCCACACTTTGGTAATACTTTGCAGCAAGGATCAGTCTGGGTTCGATGCATTTTTGGGCGCGTCAAACGCAAGCACTTGCGTCGGGACGCGCCACCCCAAGGGATATCAAAAACCCATGACCACGAATCGTCGTTTGCGCCACGTCTCAGCGCTAGCGGGCGCGGCGCTGCTGTTCGTCATCTGCCCTGCCATGGCCCAGGATAGCCAGTGGAGCCCCGACAGCTACCGGAACGGAACCTACACGGCGCCGCGCAACGACTACCAGCCCTCGAACGATGGCTATGGCTCAGGCAGCACTGGCAGTTACGGTTCGAATAGTTACGGCGGCAGCGGGTATGCGGCCAACGGCGGTAGCGGCGACGCGTATTCCCCCTCACGCGACTCCTACGGCGCAAACGACTCCTATTCGCCGTCGCAGGGCCGCAACGACAGCTTCAGCGATCCCGGCCGCCCGGTCGACGATGGCGGCAGAGGCGGCTACGGCGAGCCCTATGCGCCGCCGGGCGAGGAGGCCTATCGCAATGGGCCTCCGCCGCAGCACGACGACCGCGGAACCTACAATCAAAACGAGATCATCGCTGCTGGCCACGGCTTCTTCGGCGCCATTAGCCAGGGTCTGGGCAAGGCGGTCGAATACGCTTTCCAGAGCCAAGGCCGTCCGAACGGCTACATCTTGGGCGAGGATGCGGGTGGCGCTTTCGTTGTGGGGCTACGCTACGGCGAAGGCATGCTCTACACCAAGGATGCCGGCGACCATAAGGTCTTCTGGCAGGGCCCGTCGGTCGGCTACGATGCCGGCGCCGAAGGCTCTAAGGCAATGGTGCTTGTCTACAATATGAGCGATCCCTCGGATATCTATCACAGATTTGGCGGTGTACAGGGATCTGCCTATTTCGTCGGCGGCTTGAGCGTGCAGTTCCAGACCTACGGCCCCATCACCCTTGCCGTCATTCGCTCGGGCGTCGGCGTCCGCTTGGGGGCCAACGTGGGCTACCTGAAGTATACCCGCTCACCGACATGGAATCCGCTATAAGTGAGTGACGAATCTGGTCTACGCGCGACACACTTGCGCCCGACGCTGGGGGCAGATTAAGTCGCTCGTCGGGCGCGCTCGCGCTGTCTGCTCCCACGCAGACGAGGGCGGTCGCCAATCGCCCGCGGATCGGGAATGAAAGAGGAGTGACCCGGGGATGCGCCGGTGATCACCATCCAGTCGGCCATGCTGGTCGCCCTCGGGTTTTTCACGGCAGGCCTTATCGGCTTCCTGCTGGCGCCGTTCTACGGCCGCCGTTCCGCACGCATCGCCACCGATGACCTGCGCGCGACCATGCCGCTCTCGTCGGCCGAGATCGCAGCCGACAAGGATCGGCTGCGCGCCAACTACGCGCTCACCATCCACAAGCTCGAGCAGAAAGTTGAGAAGGCAGCCTTCTCCGCAGCCCGCCAGCGCGTCGAGCTCAACCGCCGCGACGCCGCCATCAGCGAGCTCGAAGGCGAGATGGAGCGCATGAGGACGCTGCTTGAGGAGCATGAGAATGCGCGCCGGGTCCTGGAGCAGACCATCTCCGAGCGTATGCCGAAGGTGGAGTATCGCCTGGGCGAGGCAAAGAGCCTGCTGCAGCGCCGCGACCATGAGATCACCAACCTCACGCAGGCCTCTCAGCGGCAATCGAACGCGCTCGAGGAGGCGACACAGATCAACGCCCAGCAGCGCGACGAAATTCACCGGCTGAAAGCTACGATGGCGGCACGCGCCGCACGCAACCGGGAAACGCTCGCCGATCCCCGCTTCGACGGCGAGGTGGCGCTGCGCGCCGAGATCGAGGCGCTGCGCACCAAGACCCGCGATCAGTCCGCTCTCATCAGCCGCCTGCAAAGCACCCTGTCGGGCACCGGCACCAAGGAGGACGAGGCACCCGCCGAGCAGACGTCGGCGCGCGAGATGCGAGACGCGGCGGCCTCGTCTGGGCCTAATGTGGACCTCGCCGTTGAGATCAGCCGCCTGCGCAAAGATCTGGTGGACGCCGAGAACGCGTTGCGGTCGGCGCGCGGCATGGCGGAGGCCGGTCACGCGGGGCAGGCGGCGCTCGAGGCGGAAATCCGAGCATTGAAGTCGGCCAACGAGGACCGCACCGCCGAGGTCGCGAAGCTCAAGGCGGCGTTGGCAACCTACGAGGCCGAGGACGCCGACGACCGCGCGCTTAAGGAAAGCAAGGTAGCGATGCGGGCCCGCTTGAGCGCGCTGCAGGCGCAGGCTGACGAGAACACCAGCACCATCCAGAGGCTGCGCGCCGAGGTGGCGGTGGCCAACGAAAAGCTGGCCCGTCAGGCTGCTCATTTCATGGACGAGATGCGCCGCCTGGGGGCGGGCACGGTCAAGACCACCGGCGCACGGCATGAGACGACCGAGCGTCCCAAGGCACCGCTCGTTGAGCGCATTGCTGCACCGCGTCCGTCGCGCACGGCCCAGTCCAAGGCCGCGGCTAGCGGCGAACCGCGGGACTCGGCACGCGTCAGCGGCTTCCTGCGCGCCCTCGATGGCGCCGCCGCAACCACCGCCCGGGAAACCCCGAACGGCACCGGCCAGAACGGGACGGCAGCCTCGGACGCCGCGGCCAACGGCGAGGCCCCCGCCTCGAAGAAGACGGACCGTCGCGCAAGCCTCATCGAGAGGATTACCCGGGCAGAAAAGCCCGTTGCTTGAGCTTGCGTTCTTGACAGCGGAGGGCAGTGCACGCATTGTCGCACGCACCGGGTTGAGGGGGGCCATTTCGCCCGGATCAAACAGAATTAGGGCCCAAGTCTAGGGAGAAGAGATTCGGGGTAGCGCCTCTGCGCTGCCCCGAATTTTATTTCCTTGGCCCGCACGGTGCAGCAGGGAAGTGCGAGCAGTGGAACTCGAGATCGTGGGGCTGCTCGTTGCGGTCGCCGTGTGCGCCGGGTTTATCGATGCCATCGCGGGCGGCGGCGGCCTGCTGACTCTTCCTGCCCTGGTGACGGCGGGCCTGCCGCCCGTCGCGGCAATTGCCACCAACAAGCTGCAGGGAACGTTCGGTGTCGCCGCGGCAAGCTTCGCGTTCTGGCGCGCAGGTCATATCGAGCTCGCGCGGCTCTGGCCCGCTGTGATCGCAGTGGCGGCCGGTGCCGCGCTCGGCGCGCTGGCGGTTCAGGGAATCGATCCCGATTGGCTGCGCCGCCTCGTGCCCATCGTGCTGCTTCTGGTCGCCGCCTATTTCGCATTCGCGCCGCGCCTCGGAGAAAGCGTCAGGCGGCGATTTCGCCTTGGTCCGCTGGCGTTTGCGCTGGGCGTCGCGGGGCCGATCGGCGCCTATGATGGCTTCTTTGGCCCCGGTGCCGGATCCCTGTACCTCATGGGGCTCGTGGCATTGTTCGGAGCCGATCTCGTCCGCGGCGTCGCGGCCACTAAGCTCCTGAACCTGACCTCGAACGCGGTTGCCCTCGTCCTCTTTGCGGTGGCTGGCCATGTCGACTACGGGGTGGGGCTCGCGATGGCCGCCGGTCAGATCGTGGGAGCCCGTGTTGGCGCGCGGACGGCGATGACGCGCGGGGCCGTCCTGATCCGCCCGCTTGTCATCCTCGTCTCGATAGCCATTGCGGGAAGCCTGCTTCTGCAAGGATAGTCGGGTAACGCGGAGGGAGCGCGAATGATCGAGATCGGGTTGGGGCTGCTGCTCTTTATCGGTGTGCTGGCCATCCTGGGGGGCGTCGGCGGCCTCGTGCCGGGCGCCTCCGGGATCGACCTTCTGCCGTTGCTCGGATACGGCGGCACGGCCTTTCTGCTCGTGACGGGAGCGCTCCTGGTCGCGGACGGCCTCGCGCGGCGCGCCATCGCGCGCGGCTCCGAGCAGAGGCACGCATTGCGAACGGCGCGCCTGACGACGGCGGCACTTCTTGTGACAGCCGGGCTGGTCATCGGCCTGCCATTCGCGGCCGGCCCCGCAAATCTTGTGAAGGTCGACGGGATACCCCTCGGCTATTACCTCGCGGCCCAAGGCGCGCTGATAGGTCTCGTGATCCTGGCCTTTGTCTGGGCCGCGCGGCAGAACCGGATCGACGCCGAGGAGCGCGGCCATGACTGAGACGGTCGCCGGGCCGGCCGCGCGCACGAACGCGTTTGCGCTGGGCGGGCTCGCGGCAGCCGCGCGTGCCATACCGGCAGCGCTCCTGGCATCGCTTCCGGGGCTCGTATACCTCGCCGGATTCGATCATCTGGCATACGGCCTCGGCCTGCTCGCGGGTATTGTCCTCGCGGGCCTTTTGATTGCGCCGCACGTCGCGCGCACGGGCGCCGCAACCATTCCCGAGGCGCTTGGCCGGCGATTTGGAACCATCGCCTCTGTCGCAGCAAGTGTGGTGATCGTGCTCGTGGTGCTGCCGCTGCTGGCGGCCGAGCTGACGCTGATCGGCATCGTCACCGAGGCTGGCCTCGGCGTTCCCTATCTTGCGGCAGTTTTGACAGCAGTGTCTGTCGGCGTTGTGCTGGCCTTGCGCGCAAGCGAGCGCACCTTCGGCTGGATGGCAATCGGCGCCTTCGCGCTGTTCGCGGCAAGCCTGCTCGTGCCGCTGGTCCTGATGGCTGCAAAAACCGGCGCAACCGTCCCGCACTTGGCCTACGGCCAGACCTTCTCCGCCATCGGTGCCATGGAGGAAAAGCTCGTCGAGAACGGCCTCGTCGACTTCGACACGTTCTCCATGCACACGACGCCGTTCCTGCGCCTGTCCGGTCTCGATCTGATCGCACTCGTCGTGTCGGTGGCGCTGGGAACGGCCGTGCTGCCGCAACTGGTCTCCACGCTCGCAGAAGGACGCCGCCCGGCTGCCGTTCGCATCACGGGAGCCTGGGCGGCGCTTGTCGTCATGCTCGTGCTGATTACGGTTCCTGCGCTCGCCGCCTACGCCAAGCACGAGATCTATAGCGCGATGACGCAGGAGACTCCGCTTGCCGTTTTGCCCGGATGGCTCGAAGCCCCGCTCCGCGCCGGCGCCGCGCGCATCCACGGCACGTCGGTGTATCTCCTGAGCGCCATGGCCGACGCTGTGCGCGCGGGTCATGCCGATATGGCGGCCGTATCCCAGCATCTGGCAACAGATGCCATTGCGGCCGCGCAATGGAGCGCGCTCGACGACACGCTGCACGAGACAATGATCGCATCCGCACGCGCGCTGGCGAGCGACGCGACATCGGCCTGGGACGTGTACGTGACATCCGTGCTCCCAGCCGCAGCGTCCGCCGCCGGCAATGAAGCCGGGCTGCTGACGCAGGCCGCACTCGTCCTTGAGCCCGTTGGCCTGTTGTTGGCTCTTCCGGCACTGGCGGGCGTTCCAGGCTGGGGTGTGGCGCTGCTCGTGTCGGGCGTGCTGGCAATTGCGCTCGTCATGGTGTCGGCCCTGCTGAAGACGCTTGCGCCAGTCGCACGCCCGAGCTGGCGCGCGCTCGCGCCGATGATTGCCATCGCCGCCTTCGCGGCGGGCCTCGCTACGATAAGACCTTCCGACCTCGTGACCATTGTCGTGTCCGCTCTGTCGCTCGCCGCCGCCGGCTTGTTTCCGGTGCTCGCCGCGGGCCTGGCCTGGAAGCGCGCCACGGCGGCGGGCGCCGTCGCCGCCATGCTCCTGGGTGGGGGCGTGGCGCTCTATTACGATGTCGGTATCCAGGTCTTTCCGGCCGCATTCTATCGAACGTGGGCACCACTCTCGAACGCGGGCGAGTTTGCCGCCGAGGAGTTCACCACGCTCGAAACGGAAGCGCGCGATGCGGAGGACGCCGAGGCACGATCCGCAGCCGAAACGGCACTCGACAATCTGGCGCGCGGAACGGCGACGCGCCGCGGCCTCGCCAACTGGATCGGGATCGACAGCACCTCGGGTGCCATCTTCGGCGTGCCGCTGGGGCTCCTGGCGCTCGGTCTCGTCAGCCTTCTGACGCGCCGCAGGGCATCTTAGCCATAGGCGAGACGCGGCTGCCACTCGGCGGCCTCGGTGGCGGCGAGAAACTGCGCCACGACCTCGATCGTCTCCGCGTCTCGAAGCAGCGGCGCATGTCCCTGAGCCTTGACCACGTAGGACGAGAGCGCGTGATGCCGCCGACGCATCTCCTCCACCGTCTCGGCCGAGAGGATGTCGGAATTCTCGCCGCGCAGCACGAGCACGGGCAAGCGCTTCAGCGCTTCGAATTGCGGCCACAGTGCCGGGATCGGCCCATCCAGCACCGACAGCGCGTTCGACAGCGCCGGATCGTAGCCGGGCGCCGGCCGTCCCTTGTGCTCGTTGAACCACTGCCTTGCGATCTCGACACTCTCCTCGGCCGAGACGTTGGGAAACGCCCGCTTGCCCATGTCGTAGACGAGCGCGCCCGCCTCGGGCCATGACGACGGCAACGGGATGCGCCCCACATAGGCGGAGATGCGGCCGAGCCCTTTCGGGTCGATGACCGGGCCGATGTCGTTGAGCACCACGGGGCCGAGGGCGCGTGGCTGCAGCGCCGCCATCACCATGGCGATGAGGCCGCCCCGCGAGGTGCCGATGACGGACGCACCTGCGATCCCCGTCACGGTAATGAAGTCGAGCACGTCCGCCGCTTCGTTCGGCACCGTGTAGTTGCGCCAGTCGGCATCGTTCTCGGAGAAGCCACGCCCGCGATAGTCGAACGTATAGACGTCGCGCGGTGTCGTCGGATGCTGCGAGAGCGCTTCGGCGATGACGTTGAAGTCGCGTCCGTTGCGCGTAAGTCCTGCGAGGCAGAGCACGGGTCGCCGCTCGGTGCCGTCATGAAACGCGGCTGGATAATGCCGGCCGTAAAGCCTGAGCCCGTCGCGGGCCGTGAACGTGATCTCTCGGTACGCCGTCACCATACGCGTCATGCTACCACCCCGCTGTTGGTTCTCCTCCGGGACCGCCCAGTCCCGGCGAGAACAAGAACTCGTACCAAACTACCCGTCCGATGCCACCCCCGGATGGCGCGCTGCCATGCGCGCCCTGTTGAGATCTTCCTCGAGCCGCAGTGCCGCCTGCTCCTCGCCGAGCCGCGCGCGGTAGATCTGAATGTTGGCGAGCACCTTCCCCACATACTCGCGCGTCTCCTGGAACGGAATCCGCTCGATCCAGTCGACGGGATCGACCTTGGGATCGCGCGGGTCTCCGAATTCGCGGATCCACTGCTTGGCACGTCCGGGTCCCGCATTGTAGCCGGCGAGCGTCAGGACATAGGACCCGGAGAACTCATCCATGCGGTCGCCCACATAGGCCGAGGCCAGCATCGTATTGTAGGACGGGTCTGAGGTCAGTTTTCCGATGTCGCACTTGATCTTGTAGTCGCGGCAGACGTGCTTTGCGGTGACCGTCATGACCTGCAGGAGCCCCTTCGCGCCGGCCCCCGAGACGATGAGCGTGTTGAACTCCGTCTCCTGCCGCGCGAGCCCGAGCAGCATGGCCGTCTCCGGCGGCTTGCGCAGTGGCTTGTAGGCCGGGAACGGGTGAACGGGATAGGCGTAGTAGTAGAGGTTGTGGCCCCGTGCGATGGCGGCCTTGGCTGCCCGTACCGCCGACTGCGTGTCGCCGACCGATTCCGCGAGATGCGCGACCATCGCCATATCGGCCTCGTTCTTGAGGTGATAGAGCCGGATCTGCACCAGAAGCGTGCGCAGGATGCTGACGTCGAGGCCCGCGCTCTTGGCGATCACGACCGCCTTGGCCGCATCGAGGTCGACGAAGCGTTTGACTTGCGCGGCAGTCGGCGTCTGCGGTGGGGTCATGCTGATGGCCAGCCGCCCCGGCTCGAGTTTCTGGCGCGCAAGCAGCGCGTGAAAGGTGTCCGGATCTGCGAGCGCCTGCCGGTAGAACTCATCGGCCGCCGGCTTGTTGCCGAGAGCTTCCTCGGCCCGTCCGAGCCAGTAGCGCGCCTTGGCGCGGCTCAAAGGTCCGTCGGCCGCCTTGTTCATCGCCTCGAAGTGCCGCTTGGCGGCCTTCGGGTCCTTGAGATATCGCAGCGCCAGCCACCCCGCCATGAAGGCCTGATCCTTGAGCGGGTTGGCGCTGAGCGGCCCGGCCTCGCGCACGAGCGCATAGGCGAGCTTCGGGTTCCCCTTCCGGAGCGCCGCATACGCGTTGGTGCGCCGCTCGACCCACCATTCGTCGGGCGCTACCGTCAGCGCTTCCTCGGTGGGCGCGCTGAGAAGCAGCTTGGCCGCTTCGTCGATTTTGTCGGCGCGCCTGAGCGCCTGAACCCGATGGAACACGAGACCCCAATCGGGCGCGCGGTCCGCAGGCAGCGCCTCGATGGACTTGCGCGCCCCTTTGGAGTCGAGGAAGACGGCAAGGCGCGCCTTGGCCTTCTTCTGCTCGCCCGCCGGCAGGAGAGGAATGAGACGCCGGACGACGGCGGCTCGCTGCTCCTTCGCGCCGTTCCAGCGAATGTCCTCGATCAGGAGCCTGTCGAGCCGCCATTTGTGATCGGCCGGCGAGAGCAGGGAGCCGAATCGGGCGAGGAACCCCGGCTCGAGTCCGGCGGGAAGTATCGTGTCACGCCACGCCCTGGCGGCGAGCCGGCGCGCCTCATCCGTGTTGCCCTCGGCGAGATGCGCCGACGCGAGCGCAGCCAGTCCCACACCGTTCTGCGGCGTACGCCCCGAGAAGTAGGACTTGATGACGCCGGAGCTTCCGCCCTGCGTGAAAAGCGCCTCTTCGAGGTTCTGCGTGAGTGTGCTGCGGTCGCCCCAGGCCGGGTTGGCCTCGAGAAACGCGTGGTATTCGGAAGGCTCTCCGAAGCCTTTGCGCAGGCGGACCCAGTCGATGAGCTTGCGCGCGGTCGCGTCCTCGATCTGACGTTTGAGCACGTTCGCCTGCTCGACATCGACCTTGGCGCCGGAGAGGGCTTTGGTCGCCTCGCGCAGGCGCTGCGCGTCCCCTGCGGAGAGCGCATAGGTGCGCAGCGGAGCCAGCGCCTTGTCGAGGCTCGCCATGAAATCGCGCTCGGCCTCGGAGGGATTGGCCGGCTTGGGCAGAGCGCTCTGGGCCGACGCCGGGTACCCCGGAGCGAGAGCCGCAAGAGCAAGCGCCAGCAGGGCGTGCAGGAGAGGACGTCTTTTGCGAACCCCGCGCTGGGGTCCAGGGCCGGTTGTCGGTGTCGCGGTACGGTCCGTCACGCTCATCCTCGTTGCAGCGCACCCAAGCGCCCGTCACTTCATGATGTGTGGTAAGCCGCCGCCTCGTTATGGCTGGTCTTTATTAGGAAATTAGCGGTACGCTACGCAGAACGCCACGTTAGCTTGCGGGCCACCGCCCGAGCGCATAATGTCCACCGTCCCCGCCGTATTTGAGGCCGTGGCCGAGAGGGCGAGTACGGCGCGAGGGTACAAACTCGCGTTCGTGCGTTCAAGGTGCCCGGGTCCTGCTTCAGGCGGGCCGCGGCAGCACGGCAACGGTGGCCAGGATCCCCAGGGGGTCGCGGTCATTGGCAACAACAGGACATCGAGAGAGCGAATGTTCAAAGGCTCCATCACGGCGCTGATCACGCCGTTCAAGAACGGTCAGCTCGACGAGGACGCACTGCGCCATCTCGTCGACTGGCAGATTGCCGAGGGGACCCACGGGCTCGTTCCGACCGGGACTACCGGCGAAAGCCCGACTTTGAATTTCGACGAGCATAAGCGGGTGATCGACGTCACCATCGAGGTGGCGCGCGGCCGCGTGCCGG
>CAZDUD010000088.1:0-15402 GCA_964508485.1 uncultured Hyphomicrobium sp.
GAGACGCACGACGCCGTGCTGCTCGCCATGGGATCGGAGACTCCGTTCGACTTCTTCGCCAAGTCGCCGGGGCGCGATCTTGACGGCCTCCACTACGCGATGGATTTCCTGACGCAGCAGAACCGGCGCGTTGCCGGCGAGCCGCAGCTTCCGGGCACGAAGGAGATCTCGGCCAAAGGAAAGCACGTGATCGTCATCGGCGGCGGCGATACCGGCTCGGACTGCATCGGCACGTCGTTCCGCCAGGGTGCGAAGTCGGTGACGCAGCTCGAGATCATGCCGAAGCCGCCCGTCAAGGAGAACAAGGCGCTGTCGTGGCCGGCGTGGCCGCTCAAGCTTCGCATCTCCTCGTCGCAGGCCGAGGGCGCGCAGGTCGAATATTCCGTGTCGACCACGGGCTTCTCGGGCCAGGACGGCAAGGTCAAGAAGCTCCACTACGTGCACGTGGATTCGAAGCTGCAGCCCGTTCCCGGTTCGGACGCGACGCTCGACGCAGAGCTCGTCCTGTTCGCCATGGGATTCTCCGGGCCGGCGGATGGCGGTGTGCTCTCGGGGCTTGCGCTCGAGGCGGTGCCACGCGGCCGCTTCAAGGGGCTCGACGCCAACGAGCGCGACTACAAGCTGCCCGGCGCCGGCAATCTGTTCGCCGCCGGAGACGTGCGCCGGGGTCAGTCGCTCGTGGTGTGGGCGATCCGCGAAGGCCGCCAGGCGGCCAGCGCCATCGATAAGTTCCTGATGGGCAAGACCTCGCTGCCGCGGTAAGCGGGCGACGACTTCCTTTGCAGAGACCCTGACCACCGGCCTGCCGATATTTCGGGCCGTGCTTGGCGTGTGCGCCGTGCTAGGATCGGTTCCCTTTGACTTCGATCACGCCCCTTTAACGCCTTTTTCCCTACCCTTGATCAAAGGCCCAGGGAGCCCCAGGTGTACATTGGAGCCTGATAACAACCAGTAGGGAGCGCACATGAACACTCCGCTCGAAATCTCGTTCAAAGGTCTCGACAAGAGCCCGGCCATCGAAGCCAAGATCGCGGAGCGGGCGGCCAAGCTCGCAAAACATTTCGAGCGCATGACCCACTGCCGCGTCGTGGTGGCGGCGCCCCACAAGCACTCCCACAAAGGCAAGACCTACGAGATCAAGATCGACATCGGGATTCCCGGTGCGGCGCCGCTGATTGTCACGCACGAATCCGCCGTCGGTCAGGCGCAAGAGGATCTCAAGATCGCACTCCGGGACGCTTTCGACGCCGCAGACCGCAGGCTGGACGATATCATCGACAGGAAGAACGGCGCGGCGCGCGCCGAGCGCGGACGTCGCCGTCCGGCGAAGGTTTCCGAAACCGATTGATCGAACGCGAGGCGCGTGTGGGCGTCAGTCGTCGCGTGACTTGCGGCGCTGCGCCTGCCGCTCTCCGGCGGACGCATCGCTCGCTTCCCGGGTGGTGGCTCCGGTTTCGACCGGGTTCGTCTCCGGGAAATACGCGGCTTCCGGGGGCGGTGCCGCGCGCGGCCATGTCGCGTCGTCGGCGCGTCCCGGCTTCGGCGGTAGCCGCTCGCCCTTGAACAGCACGCGGAAGTACGGGGACTGCGATGGAGACAGGCGGCGGCGGCCGGGCTGGCCTGAGCCCGTTGCGAGCGCGACCGTGCTCAGAACCGTCAACCCGCCCGGGATCTGGTCGATGACGGATTCGCCGAGCTGCGAGGGCCGGTCGGGGCTTTCGCGACGCGTCACCAGCGCCACCACGGAGGCGGAGATCGCGGGACGCACGATGTCGAGCGCCACGATCTCCTCGCGCCCGCCTTCGCTGACGATGCGCAGATTGATCCTGCTGTTGTCCGCCTTCTGATCGCCCGTGCCGCCCGTCGCGGGCGCGCGTGTGTTTTCGGCGCTCGTCTCGGCCCCCGGTGCAGGCGCCTTGCCGCTGTTTGCGGTCTGGTCCGTCGGCTGCGCCCGGCCGGGATTGATCTTGGCCTGCTCGCCCGGATCGCCATCAAGCGGAATGGCACGATCAGCTCGCGCCTGCGTTATATCGCGCCGCAGCTCGCGATCGACGAAATAGGCGAGCTTCTTGTTGCCTTCCCAGGTGAAGTAGACGCCGTCGCCGGCTCGCAGCAGGCGGATCTTGCCGGTCACGTCCGGGCCGTACTGACTGTAGCCGCCATTCTCGTCGATGAAGGCGGCGAAGGTGTCGATGTATTTGGCGCCGTTGAGATAGGCACGTTCGCGCAGGAGGCTATTCATCATCTGCACGTCGTCGTTGGCATCGTTGCGGCGAACGTTCGGCAGACCGACCCAATAGGTCGCGATGTTGCGCCGCCTCAGCATCTTCAAGAGGCGATCGCTGCGGGCCGCATACTCGCGGCGCCAGCCGTCGGTGCCCACCATCTGGCGCTTGCCGGTCGCAGCATCGCGCACGGAGACGCGGTCCCAGGCACCCATCATCAGGATGGCGATCTGCGCCGGCTCGGACTTCAGGCCCTCCTCGAGCTCGACCAGCTTCTGGTCGAAGTCGCGGCGCATCAGTCCGCCGATCGAGTGCGGCGCGTTGCGGATCACGACGCGCGGATCCTTCTGGAAGATCTCTCGGGCGCCGCCCAGGAGACCCTCCGCGAGATCGTCGCCGACGATCACCAGGTTGTAGGTGTCGTTCGGCGGGAAGGGCGTGATGAAGCTCGTGCCGGAGGGATCCTCCTGCGCCGCAGCCGGGCTCGCCGCAGCCATCAGGGCTGCGAGCAGGACGACGAGCGGAAACGTGAGGCGGGTGCGCATGCCTTTCCGGCTCATTGTTCCAAGACGCGAGCGTTCCATCGCCTATTGCGGCGATTCGCGCGAGGCGGTTTTTCGCACGTGATCAAGAACCGCATCCGAGGGCCAACAGTCAACCTTCAAGTTATTGGCGCGCTCATATTGGCCGATCACCTTGCGTGTATTGGAGCCGACCTTGCCATCGATCTTCTCCACGTCGTAGCCGAGCGCCATAAGCCGCTGCTGAATCTGCTCGATATTGCGCGTCTTCTGAGGTCCCATGCCGCCCCATGGGGTGACGAAGTCGCCACCGCCCGCGATGCGGTCGGCGAGATTGCCGACGAACACGGCGTAGAGGTCCGACATGTTGTAGCGGCGGATCACCTTGTAGTTCTCGAGCACCAGGAACGACGGGCCATAGCCGCCGGCCGGGCTCATCATGTAGGCGTTGAGCGCGAGTTGCGCCTCCGTCCATGGTTTGCCGTTGGCGCGCTTCAGGCCGAGCTTCGCCCATTCGGCGATCGGGCGCTCCTGGGTCGGACCCTCGTAGCCGCAATCCGCTTCACGCGTCAGCTTCACCTCATAGCCCCAGGTCTCGCCCGCGACCCAGCCCTTGCCCTTGAGCTGGCTCGCGGCAGAGGCGAGTGCGTCTGGAACGGAGTGCCAGATGTCGGTCTTGCCGTCGCCATCGAGATCGTGGGCGTGCTTGAAGTACTCGCTCGGCATGAACTGCGTAAGCCCCATGGCGCCCGCCCACGAGGCGCGCATCAACGACCGCGGCACGCCCGCTTCCAGCATCTTCAGCGCCGCGATCAGCTCGATGCGGAACATGTCCTTGCGCCGGCCGAGGTAAGCCTGCGTGGCGACCACGTTGATCGCATCGTGCGGAAGCTTGTGGTGGCCGAACGCGGTCTCGCGGCCCCAGATGGCGAGCACGGAGTAGCGGTCGACCCCGAGCTCCTGCTCGATCCTCGCGAGCGTCGCCTTATGCTTGGCGGCCAGCTCCTTGCCGGTCGCGGCGAGGCGCATCAGATAGGCGCGGTCGAGATACTCGGATGGTGCGCGTGTGAACTCGGCCTGGCCGCGTGCGTCGTTGGATGGGCGACCGGGGAGGTCGAGGTCGGGAAGCTTGAGGTCGGGCGTGAAGCCGCGCAGCGCCGTATCGAAGGTCGCGCGCGAAACGCCGGCGGCCTCGGCCTCCGGCCACAAGCCTTCGATCCAGGCATCGAGCTTGGCGTCGGCCACTGCTGGTGGGCAGAATGCGATGACAGCGACGAGCCCCATGCCGAGCGCGATCACTGCGGCGAGCGTCGAGCGGTGCGTGCGTGGAGGCGTGTCAGGCCGATGGGTCATGGACGAACTCAAACACCTTGCGAGGCGGCGTGTCACCGCCTTCTTTCCTGCCTCGGCTCATCGCTTTCCCGTGGCTGCGATTCGGGGCTTTTTTGCGGCCCTGCCGATCCTTAATCCGTCCCATTTCTCGCGGAAACCTGGATGCGGTCTTGTCTTTGCACCCAAGGTCCGCTCGCCGTTAGGCGTCATCACAGCGAAGGCTTGCGTGCCCGGCCTCGGCCGTCGGATATAGTCACGCCTCGCCCGTTGTCCCCTTCCCGATCCACCCCCCTTCCCAATGCCGGTGTCCCCGATGACCAAACCCAAGCGCATCCGCAAAGCCGTGTTCCCTGTGGCCGGCCTCGGAACCCGCTTTCTGCCCGCTACCAAAGCCGTTCCCAAGGAAATGCTGACCGTCGTCGACCGGCCCGTGATCCAACATGTGGTCAACGAGGCGCGCGCGGCCGGCATCGAGCATTTCGTGTTCGTTACAGGGCGCGGCAAGGCCGTCATCGAGGACCATTTCGATCACCAGTTCGAGCTCGAGGCGACACTCTCGGGCAAGAAGAAAACGCGCGAATTGGAAGACCTGCTTTCGGAGCTGCCCGAGGCGGGGCGCACGAGCTTCACGCGGCAGCAAGCGCCGCGGGGGCTCGGCCATGCGGTGTGGTGTGCGCGCGACATCGTCGGCGACGAGCCGTTCGCGCTCCTGCTGCCGGACATGCTCCATCACGGCACCACGTCCTGCCTTGCCGAGATGATCGCGGCCTACGAGCAGACGGGCGGCAATCTCGTTGCGGTCTCGCCCGTGCCCGAGGACCAGACCCATCAGTACGGCATCGTCGGTGTCGAGGATGCCAAGGCCAAGGTCAGCCGCATCACGTCGATGGTCGAGAAGCCGCCCAAGGGCACGGCCCCGTCGAACCTGCACATCACCGGGCGCTACGTGCTCGAGCCGGAGATCTTCCCGCTGCTCGCTAAACAGGAGGCCGGGGCCGGCGGAGAAATCCAGCTCACGGATGCCATGATCGCCCTCAGCAAGGAGGCCAAGCATCCGTTCCACGCGGTCCGCTTCGACGGCACGATCTACGACTGCGGATCGAAGATCGGATTTCTGCTCGCGAACCTCGCCTATGGCCTCGAGCGCGAGGATCTCGGCCCTCAGCTCCGGGCTGCGATCAAGGATCTGATCTGAGCCCGGATCGTTGCTTCGACATCCTGCGGGGCAACGTTTAACGCTGCCAAAAAATGGCCCAAATCCGGGCGCGACAGCACGATGTTGCCCGTTTCGGGTGTCATGGGGTTCGGCTATGGTCGGGAGCATTTTCTCGATCCATGATCCCTCATGCCCAATGCCCCTTACCCCGTGCATGGCCGGAGACTTTGAATGGCACGCAAACGACCCGATGTGACCTCCGGCTCGATGCACAAGACGCTCACGCCGCCCGGGCTGTTCCTGGTGCGAATGCTCGTCTTCCTGACGCTCGTCGCCTTCCTCGCTGCCATCCTGCACGAGCAGCTCATGGTCTCGCTGATGACCAATCCCGGCCTCAACGGGCTGATCATCGGTGTGCTGTTCATCGGCGTCATCTACGCCTTCCGGCAGGTGATCCGGCTTTATCCTGAGATCCGCTTCGTCAATGCGTTCCGCATCTCGGACCCGGGCCTTGCCGGCTCGCATCAGCCCGTGCTGCTCGCACCCATGGCGACCATGCTCCGGGACCGGACGGGGGCACTCTCGCTGTCGACGGTCTCGATGCGGACGATCATGGACAGCATTTCCTCGCGCCTCGATGAAGCCCGCGACACGGGACGCTACATGGTTGGGCTCCTGGTGTTCCTCGGCCTGCTCGGCACATTCTGGGGCCTGCTCGAAACCATCACCTCGGTCGGCGGCGCCATCTCAGCGCTCGACACGTCGGGCGGAGAGACTGTCGCCGTCTTCGACGAGCTCAAAGCCGGACTCGCCGCCCCGCTCAAGGGCATGGGGACGGCGTTCTCGTCCTCGCTGCTCGGCCTTTCCGGCTCGCTCATCCTAGGTTTCCTCGAGCTGCAGGCGAGCCATGCCCATAACCGGTTCTACAACGAGCTCGAGGAATGGCTCTCGGGCATCACGGAGCTGACGCCCGGCTCCTCGAGCGCCACCGAGCAGGCGAGCCGGCAGCTCCTATCCGCCGTCTTCGAGATGCAGCGCGCGGTCGACGATCTTTCGGCGCGCCTCAAAGGCGGGGGCGGCAGCTCATTCGGTGCGCCCGCCGGCTCGGACGAGCCCGTGCGCGACCTTGCGCGCGGCGTGAACCAGCTCGTCAGCCAGATGCGTGCCGAGCAGAAGGTCGTGCGTGAGTGGGTTGACGAGCAGGCAACGCAGCAGACGGAAGTGACGAACGTGCTGCGGGATCTCGCGCAGAGCATGCTCAAGAGAGGCAATTGACATGGCGCGCGGGCGCTCACGGCGCGGCGGCGAGTACGGTGAGTTCTGGCCGGCCTACGTGGACGTTCTGTCCACGCTGCTGCTCGTCGTCACGTTCCTGATGTCGATCTTCATGATCTCGCAGTACTTCGCGACGCAGGAAGCGGCGGGGAAGGACACCGCGCTGCAACGCCTCAACCGGCAGATTGCGGAGCTCACCAATCTTCTCTCGCTCGAGAAGGGCAAGTCGCGCTCGACAACGGACGAGCTTGCCTCGCTGCAGGCGACGCTCGCAGACCTCAAAGCCGAGAAGGACAAGCTTTCGGGCTTTGCGCTCAGCGGGGATGAGAAGGCTAAGGCGGCCGAAGGGCGCATCCAGTCGCTCGAGTCGGATCTCGAAGCGCAGAAAAGCATTTCCAACGAGGCGCTGGCCAAAGTGGACCTGCTCAACCAGCAGATGCTGGCGTTGCGCCGCCAGCTCGCGGCCCTCAACGAGGCGCTCGAAGCCTCGGAGAGGAAGGACAAGGACAGTCAGGACCGCATCAAGGACCTCGGCGCACGGCTCAACGCGGCTCTCGCGCGGCAGGTGCAGGAGCTGCAGCGCTATCGCTCGGACTTCTTCGGACGGCTGCGCGAGCTTCTGAAGGACCGCAAGGACATCCGCGTGGTGGGCGACCGCTTCGTGTTCGAATCCGAGGTGCTGTTCCCCTCAGGCTCGGCGACACTGACGCCTGAAGGCTATGCCGCCATGGATCAGCTTGCCGTTGCCATCAACGATCTCGTCAAGACGATCCCGCAGGAGATCAACTGGGCGCTGCAGGTGGACGGACATACCGATATCCGGCCTATCGCGAGCGCCACGTTCCCGTCGAATTGGGAGCTTTCGACCGCGCGCGCCGTCTCGGTGGTGAAATATCTCGCGACGCGCGGCGTGCCGGCCGAGCATCTCGTCGCCGCGGGACATGGCGAGTTCCAGCCGCTCGAGACCGGTGTCGACGAGGAAAGCCTGCGCAAGAACCGGCGCATCGAGCTCAAGCTGACCAACAGGTAGGGAAGCAGGCAATAGGCAAGCCGGCAATTCCGCTTATCCCCCTGGACGCGGACGCTGGGCCGGCTCAAGAGGCGGAAAATCCGCGGAGGATGCGCCGAACAACTCAGCGGGAAGCCGGTGCTGTTGGCGCCACCAGTCCCAGGCGACATCGGTCGGGCCGATGGCGATCTCGATGAGCTTCCAGCCGTCGCCGGCGTCGCGCAGCAGGAAGAAGCTGATCTCCGTCTCGAACATTCCCTGTGCGACATCCTCGCCGAACTTCGTCCTGCGCCAGTCGATGGCGACGCCGCCGGGGCGCTGCGGCTTCACGCTGCCGAAGGCCCACCCGTCCATGACGTTCAGGGTGTGAACCATGAACTCGACGGGCGCACCGACCTCCTGCTCGAAGGCGGGCCGTGCGGTATCGAGCAAGTCTGCGCGGAGGGCTGTGCCCTTGGGTGGCGTGACGATCGTATCCTGTGCGGTCGCAAGACGGGGCGCGATCCACGGAGCGGCCATCAGACACAAGAGAAGCAAAAGCACAAAGCGCATGGGGTCGTTGCCGGTGTTGCGTGAGGTCGTGGCACTGTGCCTCGGTTCGACGTCTCCGTCGACCGGACCGACCGATTTTTCTGCAAGACGCGGCTTGCTGCGCGTTAGAGACACCGGGGAGATTGTGCGCGGCGGGGCCCTTTCGAGATCGATCTCGGAGGGTGCGAGCAACTGCAGCTCGTCTGTGCCGCTAGGCTTCAACGGTCGCTCGGGGTTGAAGGGCGCGCCTTCTTCAATGCCTCGAACTTTACCGTCGATTCAATTTCCGAATGACGGGCCCACGCTGCCCGACATCGATTTCGTTATGCTATGCACCGTGAAGATCGCCATTGCCTGCGAGACATCGGCCGGAGAGAAGATCGGCCGGGTTTCCGCTGGAATTGGTTCAATCAGATCTTAGCGAAACGGCCGGCCGGGCGGCAGGACCACTTCTTGGCGAACCACTTCGGATGTCCTTCGGTCCACTTGGCGATTTCCGCCGGACTCATCATCATGCACTGCATCGGCGTTGTGCTCTCGGCCATGTAGGTCAGAGAAACTTCCTTGCAGCGCGAATGGTCTTCCAAGAGGCAAACAGAGACGACCAGCTCTAGCATTTGCAAACCCCAGCTCGAGTTATCCGCTTTTGGCGGTCCATAACCCTTCGGGGCGTATCGTCCCTTTTTCTTTTCTTCTTGAGGACAAGGGTGGCGGCGAATCACGCGCTGCACAAGAAGCAATCATGTGCAATGTAATGCAAATTTCTTGGGCTGGGACGTTTCAGCATCAATAAGGTTGCTTTGGTGTAAATCCCCATACACCTGAAAAACAAGATTATTTAGCGCACTCATGCGCGAGTGATGCATATTTCCGTCAGCTCATTTTTTGAGCATGGGGCGAGTTGTCCCATCAGGGGTGTGACTTTTCTGCTCACTGGATAACGTTTTCAGAAATGCAACCAAATCAGCTTTTTCCTCATTTGTCAGCTTGAGATCGCGCACGACGGTGGGCGCGAGCGACTGGCGCATCACCAAGCCACCCGTATAGTGGCGGACGACATCCTCCAATGTCGCCAGCGATCCGTCGTGCATGTAGGGCGCCGTGTGCGCGGCCTCGCGCAGAGACGGCGTCTTGAACTCAGGAAGCCCGCCGGGCACCAGGGCGCCGCGGCCGAGATCGGTGCCGGGCAGACCGATGTCATGGAACGCGTCGTCCGTCAGGCGCCATCCGCCGTGGCACGAGACACAGCCGCCCTTGCCGACGAAAATATCGAAACCCTCGAGCTCCTGCGCGGTCAGCGCCTCGACGTCGCCCTCCACCCATCGGTCGAAGCGCGTCTGTGGCGAAACGAGTGACCTCTCATAGGCGGCAAGCGCATCGAGAATCTCCACCTCAGTGATGCGTGGCGCTGCCGGGAACGCCACCGCGAAACGGGTGCTCATCTCTTCATCGCGCGACAGGTCCTGCGCGATGGACGAGAGGTCGCCTGCGAGCTCGGCGGGCGCGAGGATCGGAACCTTGGCCTGCTCGGCGAGGCTCGGCGCGCGTCCGTCCCAGAAGAAGGACGTGGCCCAGGCCAGATTGTACAGCGCCGGCGTATTGCGGGTGAGCATGGCGCCGGCGGGGCCGACCGCCGTCTTGCGTCCATCCGTGAACGCCCGCGCGGGATCGTGGCAGCTCGCACAGGACGCGCGGCCCGATCCGGAGAGGCGGACGTCGCGAAAGAGATCGCGGCCGAGCGCGACTTTCGCTGCGTCGTCCGGTGCGGCGGGGCTCTCTGCGGGGCGCGCGAAGATCGCACGCCAGACAGCTTCGCGCGTGACCTCGCCGCCGGCCGCCGCCTCGCGTTGCGCCGCGGCGGGGGTGGTCGTGGCTTGGCCCGCCGGAGCGGCAATCCAAGGTATCAGGGCCATGGCGAGGGAGGCTCCGCCAAGGCCCAGGGTGAAGCGCAAAGACCGTTGCATCGGCGTATTATAGCCGCCCTCGGCAAGCCGGAAGCCGGGGCACGTCCGCACGTGCTTCCTGTCGGGAGGCGCCTACCGTGGCCGCCGCAGCACGCCCGGCCGGCTGAACGCGGGTGCCCATCAATCGCCGCTTGATTCCCGGCTCGACCTCTTCCATCCAATGGTTATCAATCTTAATAACTGCGGCAGCGGTCCTGCTGGCCGCCGGTCTGGGGAGCATCAAGCGGCCCGTGTCGGCGTTCTCAAGGTCGCTTTTCGAGGGAATTTCATGGCAATCGGTGTCGAGGATGCACCTTCGGTGCAGGGTACGTTCGTGCGACCCGTGACCCTTGGTTGGTTCCTCAAGCGCTCATTGATCGGCGTTGCCATTCTGCTGATTGCCATGGGCGGCCTCGCCTGGCTGACCTATGCCTCGATCGACCCCGATGTCGACGACGATGCGGCCCCGTATTCCGCCAAGGCCGTGCCCGAAGGTCCGGCCCGGGGCTGATCCCGCCGCGCGCTCCCCGATCCGAGCGTTGCGCCAGCCCGTCCGCGTGACATAGCATTCCGTGCCGCCCCACATTGCGGGCGATCAGGGATCGAGCCGATGTCTGCCAACGACCTCATTCTTCTCGTTCTTGTCGCGGCAGGCGCCTTCTATGCCGGCTATCAGGTCGGGCGTCTCAAGACGCTCGCCGAGCTTGGCGCGGGGCGCCGCCAGCCGGACGGCGATACGCCGCTCCCGGGGCCGCTCGACCGACCTTCCTCCGAACCGGCACCGTCCCGCCCGCGGGCCGCTCCTCCGCCGGCCTCGGCCGGCGACAACGGCGGATCGTGGGCAGATGCCAGCAGCGGATCGGCGCCGGGCCGGATGCCGCCGCGCCGCTCGACCAAGCCTCCGCCTGCGGCGGCTGGCCTCATGGGTACGGGGGAAGCGGAAAAGTCAGGCCGGCGACAAAAATAAAACCCAATTGGACGGCCAGCGTGCCGGCGATGTTTTCACGCGTGTCGATTTCACACGTGCCATAGGCTCTCCTCCATGCGCCTCGCCATGCTGGCCCGGAACCCGGGCCTTTACTCGCACCAACGCCTCGTAGAGGCGGCGGCTCAGCGCGGGCACTCGCTCGACGTGATCAACACGCTGCACGTGCATATGAACATCACGTCGAACAAACCCGTGCTGCGCTATGGCGGCAAGGCGCTGCCGCTCTACGACGCCGTCATCCCGCGTATCGGCGCGTCCATCACGCATTATGGCCTCGCCGTGCTCCGGCAGTTCGAGATGCAGGGCGTGTTTCCGCTCAACGAGAGCGTCGCCATCGGCCGCTCGCGCGACAAGCTGCGCGCACTGCAGCTTCTGGCGCGCGCGGGGATCGGGCTTCCCGTTACGGCCTTCGCGCACGGGCCACGCAAGGCCGAGGACGTCATTCGCGAGGTCGGCGGCGCCCCGGTGGTCATCAAGCTGCTCGAGGGCACGCAGGGCATGGGCGTGATCCTCGCGGAGACGGACGCCTCTGCGAGGTCGATCATCGAGGCGTTCAGTGCCGCCAACGTCAACATCCTCGTGCAGGAGTACGTCAAGGAGGCCGAGGGCAGCGACGTGCGTGCGCTCGTGGTCGGTGATCGGGTGGTTGGGGCCATGCGGCGCGTCGGCAAGACGGGCGAGTTCCGCTCCAACCTGCATCGGGGCGGCACAGCGGAGGATGCGCACATCACCGCGGAGGAGGAGAGCACGGCGGTCAGGGCCGCTTCCGTGCTCGGGCTCAACGTGGCGGGCGTCGACATGCTGCGCTCGCAGCGCGGGCCGATGGTGATCGAGGTCAACTCGTCGCCGGGGCTCAAGGGCATCGAGCGGGCAACCAACGCCGACCTCGCCGGCGAGATCATCGGCTTCATCGAAAGCGCTGCCGCGCATGGCCAGACGGCCACCAAGGGCGCCAAGGGCTGACCCGTCCACATGGTAAAGGTCAGGCAATCCACGGGGTTGCACCGCGCACTCGGGCCGGATGCTTGATTGGCTGCGGCGACTGCGATTATCCTCGTTTCCCGCCAGCGCGTTAAGCTGCCGGGTAGCGTCGTGCGTTGTCGTACCTTTGCCTTGATCTCCGCGATGCTCAAACTTGGAGTGCCGCACGGACTTTACTGACGAGGCTTGATCCCGGCGGCGAGATTGGTTCACGGATGACGGAACAGCAGAAGCATTTTCCGGAATTCTACGTCACCACGCCCCAGCCGTGCCCCTATCTGCCGGGCAAGCTCGAACGCAAGCTGTTCACGCACCTCACACACGACAAGCCGCTGACGCTGATCGACAATCTGCTCAAGGGCGGGTTCCGGCGCAGCCAGAACATCGCCTACATGCCCTACTGCGAGGGCTGCCATGCGTGCGTCTCGGTCCGCATCCTGGTCGACGAGTTCAAGCCCGGGCGCACCATGCGCCGCACGCTCGAGCGCAACCGGGATCTCGCCGCGCGGCGCGTCTCGGCGATCCCCACCTCCGAGCAGTACGGGCTCTTCCGTCACTACATCGACGCGCGCCACTCGGATGGCGGCATGGCCGACATGAGCGTGCTCGACTATGCGATGATGGTCGAGGACAGCGTGGTGCGCACGTTCCTCACAGAGTACCGCGCGCGGCCCGAGAACCCGCTCGAGGAGCACATGGACACCTGGCCGCTTGCTGGCGTCGCGCTCTGTGACCGGCTCTCGGACGGCATCTCGATGGTCTACAGCTTCTACGAGCCGCTCGAGGAGGACCGCAGTCTCGGCACCTACATGATCCTCGAGCACATCGACTATGCGCGCCGGCTTGGTCTGCCGTACCTCTATCTCGGCTACTGGATCGAGGGCTCGCGCAAGATGAGCTACAAGACGCGCTACCAGCCGCAGGAGCACCTCGGCCCCGACGGGTGGACGCGGGTGGAGAAGCCTTAGGGCGTCTGTGACATCGGCCCCTGGATGGCCGGGTCAAGCCCGGCCATGGAGTTGGGGTGGCGAACGTGTCTGGGGCGGCGGAGCCTATCGGGGGCGCGCCGCTACTTCGCGATCTCGCCGTTGAGCTTGTCGAACATGTAGGACCATTTGGCGGTCTGGGTTTCGACCAGGACCTGCATCTTGCCACGCAACTCGGACAGCATGGTGCAGTTGGGCTCGGGCGCATTGGCGCCTTCCTGGCCGAGGGACGAAATCGAGGTCAGAAGCTCATTGGTCTTGGTGTCGAACTCACCGATGCGGTCGTCCTTCACGAACGGCTCGGCTTCCTTCAGGAACTGGCTGTCGTTCCAGCCGCGCTTGTCCTTCAACTGGCGCAGCTTGGACTGAAACTCGGGGCGGTTCTTGTTGTTCAAGTCGCGCAGCGACTCGGCGGCGCTGTCGACCGCACTCTCGAACTCTGTCTTGGTGCAGGTCGCCGCTTCCGCTGCCGGGGCTGCATCGCCCGACGGCGCGGCAGCGTCCTGAGCGGGCGCCCGGCCGGGCGTGCCGACCACAAGCCCAAACGCCGTGGCGGCCAGAACCAGGCCCGCACTCCCTGCCGCACTGCGCGATGATCTCATTCTCCGCCCCATGCTTTTGTCCTACCGGGGCGCCCGGCCGGAGGCAAGCGGGCCCACGGCCAAGTGTGCGGCGTTGCTAAATTTTCGTTCCAAGCGTGACTTTTAGCGGAAGGGCGGGCCGAACTTGTTGGAGCGCGGGAAGCCCTTGGGCGCCAGCTTGCCGGCTTGCGAGCGCTGGCCGACCCATTCCTTCAGCTCGGACCACTCGAGGGTGAAGGTGCGCCCCGCGGCGTCGAGCCAAGTCAGACCCTCCTTCTTGTGGAACACGCGCGCGTCTGCCAGCGCGCCGTCCTTGAACCGCTGCAGGATGGTGCCCTTGCCGCGGGTCATCTCGTTGACCTCGTCCAGCTTGAACACCAGCATCTTGCGGTTCTCGCCGATGGTGGCGACGTGGTCGCCGTCCACCGGCACACAGACGCGCGCCTCCTCATCGGCGGCGACGTTCAGGATCTGCTTGCCCTTGCGGGTGGCGGCGATCACCTCGTCCTCGGGGACGACGAAGCCGTAGCCGCCGGTGCTCGCGACCAGGAGCTTGCGGCCCGGCTCGTAGACGAAGCACTCGGCGAAGTCCTGGTTCTCCTCGAGATCGACCATGAGGCGCACCGGCTCGCCGTGGCCGCGGCCGCCCGGCAACTGGCTCGCCTCCAGCGTGAAGAACTTGCCGTTCGTCGCGAAGAGCACGAGCTTGTCCGTGGTCTGGGCCTTGACCGCGCGCTTCAGGCTGTCGCCCTGCTTGAAGTCGAGCTTCGACACGTCGTCCTGGTGGCCCTTGAGCGCGCGAATCCAGCCCTTCTCGGACAGGATGATCGTGATCGGCTCCTTCTCGACGAGCGCTGCATCGAGATCAACGTCGATCTCGGGCGCATCCGCAAACGTCGTGCGGCGGCGGCCAAGCTCCGTCTTCTTCGAGTAGCGGTCGCGGGTCGCGCGCACCTCGTCGGAGATGCGCTCCCACTGCAGCTCATCCGACTTCAGAAGCTGCTTCAGCTCGCGGCGCTCCGTCGAGAGCTTGTCGTGCTCGGCCTTGATCTCAACCTCTTCGAGCTTCGACAGGCTCTTCAAGCGCAGGTTCAGGATGGCGTCGGCCTGGACCTCGGAGAGCTTGAAGCGGGCGATGAGCTTGGCCTTGGGATCGTCCTCGAAGCGGACGATGCGGATCACCTCGTCGATGTTGAGGTAAGCGATCAGGTAGCCGTCGAGCACCTCCAAGCGGTGCTCGATCTTCTTCAGGCGATACTCGGAGCGGCGGACCAGCACCTCCAAACGGTGCTCGAGCCACTGTTTCAGCACGTCGCGCAGCGACAGCACGTTCGGGATCTGCCCGGCCGAGAGCACGTTCATGTTGAGGCCGAAGCGGACCTCCAGCTCCGTGAGGCGGAACAGGCTCTCCATCAGCAGAACGGGATCGACCGTGCGGCTCTTGGGCTCGAGGATCAGGCGCACCTCGTCGGCGGACTCGTCGCGCACGTCGCCCAGGAGCGGCAGCTTCTTCTCGCTGAGAAGCTCGGCGATCTTCTCGATCAGCTTGGCCTTCTGCACCTGGTAGGGGATCTCGGTGACGACGATCTGATAACCGCCGCGGCCGGTCTCCTCGCGCTCCCACTTGGCGCGGAGGCGGAAGCCGCCGCGTCCGGTCCTGTAAGCCTCAAGAATGCTGTCGCGCGGCTCGACGAGCACGCCGCCGGTCGGGAAGTCCGGGCCGGGGATCATCTCGACCAGCTTCTCGATGGTCGCGTTCGGGTGCTTGATCAGATGCAGGAGCGCTGTGCACAGCTCGTCGACGTTGTGCGGCGGGATGTTGGTCGCCATACCGACGGCGATGCCGGCGGCGCCGTTGGCGAGCAGGTTCGGGA
>CAZDUD010000089.1:0-14962 GCA_964508485.1 uncultured Hyphomicrobium sp.
GGGGAGACTTTGCGCCGGAACCCGCCCGCCCGCTGTTCCCGGCGGAACGGGCTGAGAAGAAAGTCGAAAATCTCGAAAATCAGCCGGCGGCCGGGGATGCGCCTAGGTGAAGCTGCAACACGAATAGAGCCCTGACCCGGGTCACCCAAGCCGAACCAACTGCGGCAGGCGTACCTTCAGGTCCTCGAGCTCGGCCGGGTCGAGCTTGAAGAACATGTTCTTGGCCACGCGGCGCTTGAGGCCCTCGTCGAGTTCCCGGGCAAGCAACACCACCGGAACGTCGCCCGGCGGATAGAATTGAGCAGGGCCGGCGACTTTGAAGTCCAGCACATGCTCGTAGAAGCTGCGCCACTTGGTCTGTGTGGCAACGATCAGATGCTTCGCATCGAGCGCGAGGCAGGCAGAGACCCCGGCGCGGATAGCGGCGGCATAGAGCCGAGCGCGATAGCGGGTGTTGTTGATGTCGGGGTCGATGGCGAGGCGGGACAGCTCGACCGTGAGGCCCTGGGCTTTCGCCTTGAGCGCCGGAACCTCGGGGTAGACCGTCTCGCAGGGAAGCACGGGCTCTTGCGCGCCCGGCGTATAGAAGGAAAGCCGCAGCGTGGCGATGCACGCGCCGCGCCGGAAGAGCCCCGCAATGAGCGTGGTCGGCAAATCATCGTAGGCGTCGGTATAGATGCCGAAGGGCGAGGGCTCGATCAGTCCGGCATGCACGTACCCGCGGTAGCGGAGTGCGAAGGCCTCCCGGCGGTTGTCCTGGGCCGAATACCAGACGGTGCGTACGACCGCATCACCCTGGTCCGCTTCGAGAGAGGCGGCCTTAATCTTTGCTTGGGCTGTCAAAAGGATGTCTCTTTGAAAAGCGCGCGCGGAATCAGAGGTGGGCCCCCAGTAGCACGAACGCCTTTTCAAATAAATGAGTTCCAACAACCGGCAAGGGACCGTGATTGAGACCGAATGTCACGGAACGGTCACGGCGTGGGAGCCAGAGGAGGTCCCGGACGCGGGGACGGAACGAGACCTCCTCCTCGATTACCGAGACAAGGGTCAGAGGGCAGAATGTCTCGGCAATGCGAGGGTGAGCGCGGTTTGGCTAACGAAGTCTGAACCGAAAAAATATAGTTACGTCCACGGAATATCTGCTCCGACTGATCGTTTTCTACGCCCCTGCCTCACGACCGCGACGCCGTCGCGAGGGCCTCGAGCGCGCGCAGAAGGCTCCTGCGCAAGTGATCCGGCGGATAGCCGTGCAGCGTCTGGCCATAGGCGAGGCGCAGCCAGTGGCGCACATCGCGCAGCCTGCAAATGGCGAAGGGATCGGCGACCGTCTGCTCCATCGCATCGCATTCCGCGAGCGTCACCCGAAGCGCATGAGCGTTCGGCCCGATCGCCGTTGCTGCGACACGGTCGAGCAAGGCCTCGCACCGGAGCGTGCAGTCGTTGGAAAGGCGCGTGTCGAGCATGGGCGTGTCCTCCGCCTGCAAGATGCGTCCAGGTCGAAGGTACCTCGAATCTCAACCGAATTCTTGTCTCCGCACAACGCATCCACAGCGAAGAGGACGGGATGTCGGCACCGATTGTTGCACAAGGAACCGCGCGTGCCTCGCTCCCTGTGCGATGTCCGGCGATGCGGGGCTTAGCCAAGTGGAGCGCAACATGGACTCACGAATTGCGAGACCTCTGATCGGACTGATGGCGGGCACATTCACGGTGCTGCTCGTCGACCGCTTCATTTTCCCCGGCACGCTCGGTCAAGGTTTCATCGGTGTGCTTACGGCCTCGGCAGTTCTCGGGCTTGCCAACCGCAAGGCGTGAGCACGCCGCATATTGGCGCGGGCCTGCGCATCAATTCGACAGTTAAGCGACCGCCTTTCGGCGGGGCATTGTCGGTGCATGGTATCGCCGTCACGTCTCATTCGCGTTGAGCCGATATCCGATGCCAGGCTCGGTCGCTATGAGTTCCGGCGTGTCGGAAGCCAGCTCGGTGAGAGGCGTCAAACCCAAAATCCCTTTCGTTCCGCTGCGGTATCGTCGTCGAATTCGGCCTGTCGCGATGGAGCGCTCGAGCTTTCCTGCTCCGTCGTTTCGCTCTTGTTCGCAGCAGCTTGAAGCCTTGCCAGCTCTGCGCGCAAAGCCGCGAGTTCTGCGGCTATGGCAGCAGCCTGAACAGGATCCTTGTTCTCTTCAGCCTCGGTTTCTTTCGCCGTGATTTGCTTTTCCAGAGCAGCAACCTGAGACGAAGAGCTCGACGTCGAGCTGCTCGACAAGAGTTGCGTCGTTTGTGAAGTTCCCGATATGGCGCTGACCATGGTGTGCATTTCCCCCGATGGCGTGGACAAAGTTCGCCCACCCACAGTGGGTGATTCGCTCCCTGTGCTGATTTCAGGACTGTTGCGGTTTGTTTCGCAATGTTGCCGGATCGGCTAGGTCAGCCGGCGTGCACCTCTGGAACAGCCGCCGTTCGCGCTCCGCTCAGGAATAGGCGAGTGAGGGTCCTCCCGATCCACGCTTCCACATCGTCCATGACCGTGAAGACGGCCGGGACGTAAACGAGGCTCAACGCGGTCGAGCTGATCAACCCTCCGATCACGGCAATCGCCATAGGGGCACGCCCTTCCGCATCCGCACCGATGCCGAGCGCAATCGGCAGCATGCCCGCACCCATGGCGAACGTCGTCATGACGATGGGACGCGCGCGTTTGCGCGCCGCATCGACCAGGGCCGCGGATCGTTTCAACCCGCGATCCCGCCGCGCGACGATGGCGTACTCGACGAGAAGGATGGAGTTCTTGGCCGCGATGCCCATCAGCATGAGGAGGCCGATGAGAGCCGGCATCGACAATGCGGTTCGGGTCGCAATCATCAGACCGAGCGCGCCGCCAAGGGCCAGGGGAAGCGCGGTCAGAATGGTCACCGGCTGCAAGAAGCCGTTGAACAGCAGCGCGAGCACGAACAGCAGCAGGACGATGCCGGATCCGATCGCCAGCGAAAATCCGCTGAAAAGCTCCTGCATGCGCTCGGAATCGCCGGCCGGTTTGCGTGTGACCGACGCGGGCAAAGACCTGATAGCCGGCAGGTTGGAGACGAGCGCCTCCGCCTGCCCGATCGTGATGCCGACAAGCTCGGCTTCGATGGTCTCGCTGCGCCACCGGTCGACCCGGTCGATCTGGTTCGGGCCGGAGCCGAGGTTGATGTCCGCGACCGACGACAAGGGAACGCTGCCCTCGGTGGAAGGGACCTGAAGGCTCGCGATACGCGCGAGATCGGTGCGCGCCTGCTCGTCGAGCATGACGCGGATGGCGATCTGCCGGTCCTTGAGATTGAATTTCGGCAGGTTCTGATCGGCATCTCCCAATGTGGCGATGTTGGCCGTCTTGGCCAGCGTAGCCGTCGAGACGCCGAGCGCGGCGGCCTTATCGGGCTTCGGAACGATCTGAACCTCCGGGCGGGCGAGACTGGCCGTCGAGCCCGCGTTCTGGAAGCCCGCCGTGGCCTGCATCTCGCGCGTCAACTGGGCGACGGTTTGCGACAGCGCCTCGGCATCGCCGCTCAAAAGCGTGATCTGGATTTTCGCGCCCGATGGCCCATCGGCGCCGAAGCGGACGCGGGCACCCGGAATTTTCGCAAGCTCAGGTCCAAGCGCGGCTTCGAATTTCTGCTGAGAAAGTTTCCGTTCGCTTCGGGGAACGAGATTGACCGTGACCGTAGCCGTGCGCACCTCGCCCGCCGTGGTTGAGCCGCCGCCAGGTCCGGACGACGTCTGCGTGCCGAGGGCGGCATAGACCGTATCGACCTCGGGCCGTGCCTTCAGTAACGCGATCACCTTCTGCACGGCCGTGTCCGTCTCGGAGAGCGTCGCGCCGGGCGCAAGCTCGATGGCCAGGATGGAGCGGCCGCGATCGGTTGCCGGCATGAAGTCGCTCGGCAGATAGCGAAGCAGCGAAAGCGATCCCGCGAAGAAGGCCACACCGGCAAAAATCGTGATCCAGCGATGGCGTAACGTCCACTTCAGGACGGGTATGTAGCGGGAGACCCACGCGGGCTCGTCGGGCTCCTTGCCGTGGGTTTCCATCAGGTAGGCGCCCATCAGCGGCGTGAGCATGCGCGCGACCACGAGCGAGAAGAACACGGACGTGCACACCGCGATGGCGAATGCCTTGAAGATCTGCCCCGGAATGCCCGGCATGAAGCCGACCGGCATGAAGACGGCGATGATCGAGAACGTGGTCGCGACGACGGCCAGGCCGATCTCATCGGCGGCTTCCAGTGCGGCATCGTAGGTGCTCTTGCCGGACTGGCGCATGTGCCGGACGATGTTCTCGATCTCGACGATGGCGTCGTCGACGAGAATGCCGACGACCAGCGCAATGCCGAGCAGCGAAATATTGTTGAGCGATTGGTTGAACGCATACATCACGGCGAACGTCGGGATCAGCGACATCGGCAGCGCAACACTCGAGATCAGCGTCGCCCGCGTGTCGCGCAGGAACGCCCAGACCACGATCACGGCGAGCAGCGCGCCAAGCAGCAATGCCTCGAGCGCAGCGTCGTAGCCTTCGAGCACCCAGGCGGTGGACGACGTCACCTCGCGGATCGAGGCCTCGGGATGGGCCGCAGCAAAGGTCGCAATCCGCGAGCGCACGCCCTCGGCAACTTTGACCTCGCCTGTGCCGACGGAGCGATAGACGCTGAACCCGATGACCTCCTGCCCATCGAGGCGTGCCCTCTGGCGTGGCTCTGCCCACGAGCTTTCGACGACGCCGAGATCGGAAAGCTTGACGCTTCGTCCGTCGGATAGCGACAGGCGCATCTCGGCCAGCTTGCTCACGTCGGTCACGCTGCCGATGGTGCGGATGGTCTGCTCCGCCGAGCCGAGCGTGGTCCGTCCGCCCGGCTGGTTGACGTTCTCGTTCTTGAGCTGCTCAGAGACCTCGGATGCCGTGATCCCGAGCGCCATCAGGCGGTCGGGATCGAGCCGGATGCGGATTTCGCGGTCGACGCCGCCCGCTCTCACGATCTTCGATACGCCATTGACGGACAGAACGGACTTGGCGACGTCGTTGTCGATGAACCAGCTGAGCTCGTCCGGCTGCATGCCGGGGGCATCGACCACAAAGGTCAGGATCGGCTGGCCGGTATTGTCGACACGGCGGACGGTCGGCTCCAGGACATCCTGGGGCAGGTTTGCGCGCACCGACGATACGGCGTTGCGCACGTCGTCGGTCGCGCGATCGATGTCGGTTCCGATCGCAAACTCGACACTGGTCGAGGACGATCCCTCGCTGACCGTCGAGCGGATATGGTCGACGTTGCCGAGTCCAGCAACGCTGTCCTCGATCAAGCGCGTGACCTGCGTTTCCATCTCCGTCGGCGCCGCACCCGACCAGGACACGCTCACGGTCACGGTCGGGATGTCCACGTCCGGCATATTGTTGATGCGCAGCTTCGTGAACGCGACCGCGCCCGCGAGCGTCAGGAAAAGGAACAGGACGATGGTGGGAACCGGATTCCGGATTGCCCACGCTGAAATCTGGTTCATCGGTTTGCCTTCCCCTGCACCGATGCCATCTCGACGCGTACGGTATCTCCGTCCTTGAGAAGGCCGGCGCCTTCGACGACCACGTGATCTCCGGCGCGCAAGCCGCCCGTCACTTCGACCTCGTCGCTCGTCTTGTGGCCGAGCGAGACGTCCGTCAGGACCGCAGTCCCGCCATCCGTGACCTTGAACACAGCGGGCTTCGACTGATCCCAGACGACGGCTTTGAGCGGGACGGCAAGCGACGCGATAGGGTCCGCTGAGATTTCGACGCGCGCGAACATTCCGGGCTTGAGAGTCGTCGCAGGTGGAAGGGCCACGCGTGCCGTGCCGAGTCGGGTCTTGGCATCGACGACCGGCGCGACGATCCGGACCGAGCCGACTTGCGCCTCTCCGTTCGGGCCGATCACGCGCACGCTCTGACCGGCGCGCACACGGGAGAGATCCGCCTCGGGCACGAGCGCGTTGACCTCGATGCGGCTTTCCTGGATCAGCCGGAACATCTCGGTGCCGGTTTGGACAACCTGGCCGAGCGTGACCGACCGCGTGGCGACAATGCCGGAAGCCGGAGCGCGAATCTCCGTCTGCTTCAGGCGCGCATTGGTTTCTGCGAGCGCGGCGCGTGCCGCCGCAATCTTAGCCGTGGTGGTCTTGACAAGCGTCTCGCGCTGCTCAGCGGTTTGCGCGCTGATGACGCCGGTCGTCACCGTCCGCGCGCGCCGCACATCCGATTGCGCATTGGCGAGCGTTGCCTCGAGCTCGGCGATGGCGGCTTCCTGCTGTGTGATCTGCGCTCCGAGAATGCTGCTGTTGAGGCGCGCCAGCAGCGCACCGGCCTCGACGGTATCGCCTTCGTCCACCGATATCTCGGTGACGGCGAGGCCGCTCGCTTCCGTGCTGACCGGCATTTCGCGCCAGGCCGAGACGTTTCCGGTTGCAATGATCCGTGGCTGCAGCACGCGCTCAGCAACGGGCGCGACGACAACCGTCAACGCTGGCGCTTTGTCGGCAGCATGTGCCGCCGGCACAGCGAGGGCACAGAGCCAAAGAGCAGAAGCGGCACGAAAAGCGGTTTGAGCAAAGTTGGCTCTCATTCAGTGTCCCTCAAGATGGGGTGGGGCGGCACGCAAAGGTGCCGCCCCTTTGGATCAGCGCGGCGGGGAAGTGGGGAATGTGCCGGGCTGATCCCCGCCAGGTCCTCGCTCCGGTTGAGGACCAGGCTGACCGGGGCCGTGTGCAAATGGCGGACGCGGACCACCGGGAGGCGGTGCGAAGCGGCCGTCGAGCGCCGTGACTTTCTCGAGTTGCTCCGGCGTGAGCGCGCCGCGCAGGGAGTCGATCGCCTTGACCAGTCTCTCCGCCTTGCGGCCACGCTCGACGGCATCATTGGCGAGCCGCAGGGCAGGGGCGAACGGCTCGGCCTTCGGCGGTGCCGGCGGGGCTGCGCCAGGCGAGGCCGCGGGCGGGGAAGGCGGAGAAGGAGGCGCGGTCACGGCCAGCAGCGCGTCGGTGAAGTCGCGCCATGCATCGACCTGATGCGACCGGATGCCGATCTCCGTCTCCATCGCAGCGAGCTCATGCGCCAACGGCGGGCGGCCAGGGCAAGAACCGGGGCCGCCGGGACCATGGCCAGGCTTCCCGCCATGCGGGGGTGGCGGCGGACCCGCCTCGGGTCCCCTGTGTGGAGGTGCCCCGTGCGGCGGCGGAGGAGGAGCCGCCTGGGCAACGACCAGCCGGTCGCCCCGCTTTGCGGGTAGTTTGACGACATCGGTCTGGCCCGCCGGAGCCGCAGTCTCCGGTGAAGGAGCGCCCTGCGCCCGCGCAACAGGCGTAGTAAACGGCAGGGTCGCCACCGCCAGCGCGCGAACGAGAGATTTGGTGGTGAGAAGTGTCATGGGGGTAATGTCCTTCCGTGTTGGCACCACCACCGATAGCGAGGCCCCGTGTCCTCGTTAGAGCGGAGTGTTTCGCTCTTTGTCCGCCGGAAGGATTTTTGTTTCGAAACATTGCCAGCCGCGGCAAGGCTGCGACTTCGTTACAAAAAACCGCTCGTGCGGAGACACCTGCGCGGTTAGAACCGAGCCGTTCGGACGATGGCTGTCTCATGAGCAAACACGCGCCTCAAATTCTTGTCGTCGATGACGACCCGGAAATTCGTAAGCTCCTTGCCCGCTACATCGAGAGCCAGGGACTCCGCGTTCTTCTGGCCGCAACATGCGCAGAGCTGCGCGAGCATCTTGCAACTCACAAGGTGGACTTGATCGTCCTTGACGTCATGCTGCCCGATGGCTCGGGTCTCGACATGTGCCGCAGCCTTCGCGGCGAGCGATCGACCGTCCCCATCATTCTGCTGACGGCATTGAAAGAGGACGTCGACCGGATCATCGGCCTCGAAATCGGCGCCGACGATTATCTGGGAAAACCCTTCAACCCGCGCGAGCTCGTGGCGCGCATCCGCGCCGTGTTGAGGCGCCAGGGCGAGCCGCAGCCGCAAGCCAGCACGTCGAAACTGTATCGCTTCGAAGGGTTCGCGGTTGATCCCGCGTTGCGCCAGGTCGTGAGTCCGAACGGCGAGGAGGTCGACCTCACGGGCGCTGAGTTCGACCTGCTCCAGGTCTTTCTCGACCGGCCCGGCCGCGTGCTGTCGCGCGATCAGCTCCTCGACCTGACGCGCGGGCGCGACGGCGACGTCTTCGACCGCGCCATCGACGTTCTCATGAGCCGGCTGCGCCGCAAGCTCGCGGACGCGGGAGCCGGTCAACTGTTCAAAACCGTCCGCAACGGCGGCTATCAGCTCGCGGCCAAGGTCGAGCTCGAGGAGCCGCCCGCTTGAATACGCTCCGCGCCAAGCTCGTCCTGCTTCTGGCCGTCGTCATTGTGTCGGTGGTCGGCATCCTGACAGGTGTCCTGCTTTATCTCCTGCGGCCACCCGGCGGACATCACATCGGCCCCGTGGCCGAGCAGGTGCTGACGCTGGCACGCGTCGCAAAGGAAGCGCCCGGTGCGCTGACCATTTCTCCTGAGCCGGCGGAGGGCCGTCCAAAGCCCGGCGTAACCCGATGGCTTCGGGAGGCGCTTGCGGAACGGGGATCCGATCTCGCCGTGACCGTCTCGCGTACCGATGAAAAGGGGGCGCAGGTTGTCTCGATTCCCGTGTCTGGTGGCTGGATCATCGCTGAGGTGCCGGATCTGCCGCCCCCGGAAGGCGGTTGGCGCGTGTTGGGCATGTGGCTGGCGCTGATCACGTTGGGAGCGCTTGCGATCGCGATCTTCGTCGCCAACCGCATGGTGCAGCCCCTCGTTCTCCTCGAGAAAGCCATCGAGCAGGTGGGGCCGGACGCCGTCATGCCCGAGCTGCCCGTCAAGGGGCCCGCCGAGGTCAGGGTGGCGGCCCGCGCGTTGAACTCCTTGTCGTCACGTTTGAAGAGCGCCATGGAGAGTCGCATGCGGCTCGTTGCGGCCGCTGGCCACGACATGCGCACGCCGATTACGCGCATGCGCCTGCGCGCCGAATTCGTGGCCGACAACGACGATCGCGCCATGTGGCTCAAGGATATCAACGAGCTCGAGAGGATCGCAGAAAGCGCAATCTTGTTGGTGCGCGAGGAATCCGGCAAGTCGGAGGCGGAAAGGTTCCGCCTGGATACCCTCCTGTCCGAGCTGATTTCGGAACTGAAGGCGCTCGATTACTCAGCGTCACTTCATGGCGAGCAACCTGTTTTCGTCAAAGCCAGCCGGCTTGCGCTAAGCCGCGCGTTTCGCAATTTGATCATCAACGCGGCCACGCATGGCAAAGGCGCGCGCGTGCGCATGGACCTCGACGGCACGCAGGTCCGCGTCGTCATCGAGGACGACGGCCCCGGCATCCCGCCGGACATCATCGGCCATGTGTTCGAGCCCTTCTTCCGCGCCGACCCCGCACGCCGCCAGGACGTACCCGGCGCCGGGCTTGGGCTCACCATCGCGCGGGAAATCGTACGACGCGCAGGTGGTGACATTCGAATTGAGAACGGATTGCTGAAGGGGCTCGTGCAAACAGTCGATCTACCTGCAGCATAGAAGCCTTCGTGGCGAAGACCGACAAAAGTGCGGCAACCGCGAGATCGCAGTCATCGAGGAAATCGCCGCTCTTCGGGCTCGAGGTTACCATCCGCTCCTAGGTTCCGGTGACGACGCCGTTTTTGAGACGGCATGGCGTGATCCGGCAGCGGTGCCGAGTGCCCTTTCCTCTGAAGGGCAGACGAACTCTGAGGGGGAACAGTAACAAGCAGCGCCGACGATTGCTCTGCCAGCGCATAGACCATCGCGCCCCGCCCGTGCTCGTCAGCGAGGCGCTGGGCACTCTCCCGCGCCTCGGCTTCGGTCTGACACTCGACCTTGTGCCGGCTGAACCGCCCGACGAACAGGAACGCCACGTATCGATCCGCCCGGGCGATGATTTCGAGCTCGTGCGGCGCGTGCTGGATGCCTTCGACTTTGCGTTCTGCCATCGTTGCGTCCTCCATGGGACGCTGGACGATGGCGGAGGACGCCCCGACGCGGGAGGGGAAAGACTGCGGCTTGGAGCGGCAGAGTGGCACTCCTCAGCCCTACACGTGACCGATTTCTCCCCACCAATATGGACAGAACGTCCGTGCTCGCGTTGCCTCATTCTTATCATTGTGATTATAATGTAGACTGAGTGTTCTACGTTAAGATGTTGTCGGGGCGGATATAATGTTTCTGAAATTTCTGCGCGCTAAGCGATTGGCGCAAAACAAGGCTCATTGGAGCAATCCCCGTAACTTCAAATCGACCTGGGCCTCGCGCGCAGCAGTTGCAGCGAAGCTCATTCCAGACGAATCGATCGTCTGTGACATCGGTTGTGGTTCGCTTGAGGTTCTGCGTCCCTTCGTACCGGAAGGATCGTATTTGCCGGCCGACATGACCGTGTGGCACCCGGATGTTGAGTTTTGCGACCTCAACAATAAAGTTTACCCCGAGCGTAGCTTGAGCCGCGCCAATGTCGTGACGCTGCTGGGCGTCATTGAGTACCTGACTGACGCGGCAGCAACGCTTGGCGAGCTAGCCATGCGCAACAAGACAGTGATCTTCAGCTATTGCTCTGCGGATCTCTCGAAGAAGCGCAACAAGCTCTGGATCAACGAATTCACAACGAGCGATGTCCTAATGATAACGCATTCCGCGGGATACGAGCGTGTCCAGGTCCAAAAGTACTCGCATGCGCAGTTCGTGTTCGGCGCTCATCCGACTTCACAGCCGTAGCCACCGGACGGGATACGCTGGGTCAACAATGCGGAGCCAATGTCGGCTCTTCATTGGTGGCGAAAGCTCGCTATTTCATTTCGACAAGTGCGCCCCTGATGCGCCCCCAATCAAACGCCTGCGATCGCAAATCGATCTAACCCGTTGATTTCATTGGTGGGCCCGCCAGGACTCGAACCTGGAACCAGGCGGTTATGAGCCGCCAGCTCTAACCATTGAGCTACGGGCCCCCGAAGCCGACAAAATCGGCCGCCGCGCTAAGCGTTCGAGGGTGAGCCGCCCTCTATATCAGAGTTCGCGCCCCGTTCCAGCCACGGCGTGACACATGGGCCGACACCATTCAGCCTTCCTTCATATGCGAGAATGTCCTATCCGCGGCAACTCGAACTGGAGGAAATACATGCGTCCCCTCACGTCCCCGATGCCGGCAGCACTGCTGGCCGCCGCGTCCCTGCTGGTTGCACTTGCGAGCCCGTTGCGTGCCGAGGAGAAGCCGATGGACCGCCTGATCACCGTCTCCGCCACGGGATACGCCTACGCCGAGCCCGACCGCGCGACGGTATCCGCTGGCGTTGCCGCAGAGGCCGACACCGCAGCCGCCGCGCTCTCCGCCAACACGGAGCTGATGCAGAAGGTCGTCGACGGGCTCAAGGAGAGCGGCATCGACGCCAAGGATATCCAGACCAGCAACTTCAACGTCGAGCCGCGCTACACCAATCCGCGCGACGGCACCCCGCCGGTCATCAACGGCTATCGCGTCTCGAACCAGGTCACCGTCCTCGTCCGCGACCTCAAAAGCCTTGGCGGGCTGCTCGACAAGCTCGTGACCCTTGGTGCCAATCAGATCGGCGGGCTCTCCTTCGAGGTCAGCAAGGCCGAGACGCTGAAGGACGAGGCCCGCAAGGAAGCGGTCGCGAACGCGCGCCGCCGCGCCGAGCTGCTCGCTACGGCCGCCGGCGCCGAGGTCGGCGAGGTGGTCACCATCTCGGAGGAAGTGAGCTACGGCGGGCCGCGCCCGGTCGCCATGCGGGCCGCCAAGGCGGAGTCGGTGCCCATCGAAGCCGGCACGGAGACGCTCGAGGCGCGCGTCACCGTCACGTGGAAACTGAAGTAAAAACTTTCTTTCAGCACACGCCGAAACGAGACGAACCGGCGCGATTTGCGCCGGTTTTCGGGGGATCGCCGACTCTCGGCCCGCACACCATGAAGCCAATCTTATCCTTTATCCGCTACATCTCGACCGCAGAAGTCTGCGGAGGATGGGATGAAGACGACGGGATGGTTGGTCGCGACTGTCAGGCGCCACCCGTGGTCCAGCTCGCAGGACGCGGTCGTGCTGACGCTCATGATGCTGGGCGGAATTCTCCTCGCGCTTGAATACGACCTCGTCGAGTTCTGGGAGCAGTATACGGATCGCCAGCGGCGCATCCGTGTAGAGGAAGTGTTTCTGCTCTCCGTGCTGCTCGCCGGTGGCTTGGCCCTTTTCATCTTCAGACGCTTCAAGGAAGCGCGTCTCGATCTCGAGCGGGAAATCCGCGCCGAAGCGGCCCGCGCGCTCGCCATGCAGGATCCGCTGACCGGCCTCCCGAATCGCCGCGCGCTCGAGGCGGCCCTGGAGCGCGCCATCGCCCGGACGCCGAAAGCCGGGCTCTCCCATGCCTTCTATCTGCTCGATCTCAACGGCTTCAAGCGTGTGAACGACGAGCACGGTCATGCGACCGGCGATGAGCTTCTGCGCGTGGTGGCCAAGCGCTTCGCGGCGGCCGCCCGCAAGGAGGATCTCGTCGCACGCCTCGGCGGCGACGAGTTCGCGGTCCTGGCCCTCGATGTCGAAGGGCGCGACAAGGCGATCCAGATCGGCAACAGGTTCGTGTCGGCTCTTGGTGCGGACGTCGCATTCGGCGGTCGCTCCTACACGGTGGGCGTTGCCGTTGGCGTCGCGCTCTACCCCGAGGATGGCGCCACGCGCGATGAGATCATGCATCATGCCGATCTGGCGATGTACATGGCGAAGGCCGGCCGGCAATCGAACGTGCAACTTTACCAGGCGGCCTGAAGCGCCGCTCTTGGCCCGAAAGCCCTTTGATGCACATCAAGCCGCGAACGGAAGGCGGCGGCTAGGATGGCACGAAATCTCAAGCGCCCGGTGGTGACTCTTATGCCCATACTGTCCTGGCTCATTCGACCGCTGCTGCTCCTGGCCGCCATTGTCGCGGGCTGGTTCGTCGCAGAGGAATCTCCGAACTTCGGCGTCGTTCAGATGGTCGTCGCGGTGTTCCTGATTACCGCGCTCGTCGCCCTTGCGGCGTTCTGGGAGGCGGTAAAGGAGCGCCTGCGCGAGCGAAAGTAAGCGCCCGCATAGTGGCCTGTCATGTGCAGACGGCGGTGTCTCCGCTCACTCCATGGCCGGGCTCATCGCGAAGCGATGCGTCGCATCGACACCCGGTCATCCAGGGGCCACATGCACTATACTTTAGAGTAGTGAAACCACCTCGACCGTGTGCTTGAGCGGCTCCGCACCGGGCTGCGCAGGCCAGTCGCCGAAGTTGCGCATCTCGCCGCTCGTGCGCAGGTGCCGCAGCGCCGCAAGGTCCGCCGCCGCATAGACCCACTGCGCAGCATTGAGCACGCCCTCGGCCAGGACGCCCGTGTCGCTGACACCGTGCTCGGGCGGCACGTAGATGCCCGCCGCGCCGACGTTGAAATCCACGGCCGGAGACCAGGGCGCATCCCCCACCGTCGGACTTTGCACCGTGACGATCGTGTTCTCGAGCGCGCGCGCTTGCGAGCCCGTACGCACGCGATGATAGCCCGAGACGCGCTCGGTGCAGGACGGCACCAGGATGGCGTCCGCGCCCGCTTCGACCGCAGCGCGCGCAAGCAGAGGAAACTCGCTGTCGTAGCAGATGAGAACGGCGAGCTTGCCGAGGGCGGTCTCGAACACGCGGAGCGGGGTGCCGGCCGTGACGCCCCAATCATGCTCGAACGGAGTCATGATGAGCTTCTCCTGCACGCCGACCTTGCCGGCAGGCGTCACGAGCTGGGCTGCGTTGACGAAACGTCCATCTGCGTGTTTCGCCGGTCCAGACCCGACCAGAATGTGTACGCCGTGCTTTTTGGCGAGCGCTGCATGCAGCGCCACGCGCGCATCCGCCAGCGCTGCCACGCACTCGAGCGTCGTCGTGAGGTCGTTGGACACCTCGGGACCGAGGGCCGCTGCCTGCTCGATGGCGGCGTACTCGGGAAAAACCAGCAGCTCGGCCCCCGTCGCCGCGCCCTGCGCAACCCAAGCTGCGATTTTCGCCTCCCACTCCGCGAGTGAGGCCGGCTGCCCGATCGGATACTGCGCGGCGGCGACTTTCAGAACGAGGGGAGCGGTCATCAGAGCGTCTTCATCCAGAACTGCATCTCGTGCGTGGTCTCGTCAGGCTGGTCGATGTCCTTCCAGTCGTAGGTTGCAACGAGGCCCGGAACCGGAGCATAGCCCCGCTTGGCCCAGAAGCGGTCAAGTGGGATGTAGTCGGCCGGCTTCAAGGGGTGATCGTCGGGCCGCACGACGCGGCAGAACGTCGAGTGCGTGAAGCCGCCAAGCTTGTAGGCCTGGGCTTCCCGCAGATCGAAGAATTGATGCCCGAGCCCGTGCCCGCGGTGGCTCTTGAGCAGCACGCTTTCGCCGCAATAGAAGATCTTCGCAAGATCGTAGCCCGCTTTGCGGAACGGCTCGCCGAACTCGTCCGCGTGCTCGATCATCGGCGCGCCCGTCGATGCGCCGACCACCAGATCGCCGTCGCGCGCGACGACGCAGACCGCGCCCGGCGCCTTGGCGAACTTGGCGAGATACTCTTCCTCGTAAGCAAGGTTACCGTCGTAGAGATACGGCCAATCGCGGAACACGGTGATGCGCAGCCGCGCGAGATCGGGCAGCACGGCCTTGATGTCGTCGCCGGTCAGTGCGCGCACATCGATGCTCATCTCACGTCTTTCCTCTCCACCAAACCCCACTCACGTCATTCCCGCCAAGCGAGCCCCGAACTTGATCCGGGGCGAGCGCCGAGCGGGAATCCAGCGCAAGACTCCTATCGCGATAGATCTCTTGCGCCTTCGGCGACTCTTACGCTGGGTTCCGGGTCTCGCACCGCTCCGCTCGCGTCCATGCGAAGC
>CAZDUD010000090.1:0-14915 GCA_964508485.1 uncultured Hyphomicrobium sp.
TGTTTTGTTTTGTTTTGGGTGGGTGGTTTGGTGTGGGGCCCCCCCCCCGCGCACTGGCGTTTCGAATTGACGCCCAAGACACAATCGCACGCTATACGACGACGATCTGCATCGTCGGGAGTCCCCGCATGATCAAGCTCTACATCGCAGGACCCATGTTCGGTTTGCCGGATGGAAGCCCGTTCTGCACCAAGGCCGACGTGCTGATGAAAATGTCGGGCATTCCGTACCGCACCGCGCCGGCCGATTTCCGCAAGGCACCGAAGGGCAAGATCCCCTACTTCAACGACGACGGATACCTTTTCAGCGACTCCACGTTCCTGCGCTTCCATCTCGAGGACAAACACGGCATCGACTTCGACAAGGGATTGAGCCCAGCCGAAAAGGCGATCGCCTGGGCCTTCGAGAAACTCGCCGAGGATCACATCTACTGGGCGACCCTCGACGCGCGCTGGAGCGACAAGGCGAACTTCGACAAGGGTCCGCGCCAGTTTTTTGATGGCATGCCGGCGCTCTTACGCCCGATCATCGTGCCCATCATCAGGCGTAGCGTGGCGCGCGACCTCCGCGGCCAGGGGTTCGGCCGCCACACGAAGCCGGAGATCGAGCGCCTCGCAACACGCGCACTCGATGCAATCTCCACCCAGATCGGCGACAAGCCGTGGCTGATGGGAGATGAGCCCAGCGGCGCCGACGCCTCGGTCTGGGCGATGGTGACGAGCCTGCTCTGCCCGGTCTTCGAAACACCGCTCCGGACCGCGGCAGAGCGATACGCAAACCTTGTGCCCTACCGCGACCGCGGCCTTGCCCGCTGGTATCCCGGTCTTGCGAGCAACGCTCAGGCACCCGCCTAAACTCGGGAACAAAAACACCATGGCCGGGGTCATCGCGGAGCGATGCTTCGCATCGACACCCGGCCATCCAGTGCCAAACACGCTAACGTTGGCCTATCGTGGCGAAGCTGCACATAGGGCGTGAGTAGAACAGGGCCGCTAGCCCGCCGTGCACTTGGTATCGCAGGGCACTTCCTCACGCTTGTCGACCGAGCCGCGCACGGGCGACATGATCTCGCGGAAGCACTTGCCGTTCTCCTTCACCACGCGCACGAGCTGCTGCTTGCTGACCAGCGACTGGCACACGACCTCCATGCCGCTCTGCGCGAGACGCACGCCCTTTGACTGGGCCGCGTCCGCCCGCGCCGCCCCGATCAGGAGATCGAGAATGCCCGACGGAGGCGGCGCCTCACCCGGCTTCTGCAATTGATTGTAGGCGATCCACTCATACGTCGCCTTGCCGTCGTCGGTCGACACCTTGAGCGAGATGTCGCCCGTCTCGTCGCAGGCGCCCGCGTCGATCTTGGTGCCCTCCGCGGTCGAAAGCGCCTTGTACTCGATCGGGCAGTCGATGTTGCGCTCCCAGATCTCGTACTGCGCCAGCCGGTGCGAGACCTGGCTGAACGGAACCTTGTACTGCCAGGCGTGATACGCCGTGATTGCGGTCGGAATGGCACCCACGATTGTCACCACCAGCGCCGCTGTCTTCAGCAGCGGAACGATGCGGTTCGCGGGGCCAAGATGCGGATCGTGGTCCATCGCTCGGTCGGTCATCGGTTGCAGTCCCTCGAATGTCGTTGCCTCGGACGTCATCATCTTGAGTGCCGCTCGCGTCACGCCCGTGAAGGCTCCCGCTAAGCCTGTGCCACAGACTCCCTGAACCACGCTTGAGCGGCTGGTTCATGCCCCGTTCAGCACCCATGCACGTCGGGGCGAGGTTAGCGCCGCGCCGCGCGCTTGGCCATGCGCTTTACTTAATCGTAAGCCCGCTTGCGCGGACCTCTCCGCGCCATAAGTGAAACTCTGAGCCCGCCTGGGAAATTTACAGTCCCGTCATCCCCGAGCGTTCAGGAGCCCCCACCATGCGTACGCCTTTGCTAGCTGCCGCGTTGGCAGTTTGTGTGACGACAGCCGTTGCCGCCGCGCCCGATCCCGTACCCGCCCCCAACCCCGTCGGCGATCCGAAAGTCACCTCCTCCGACGACGGCAAGTACTTCGACGCCAACGGCAACCCGACCTACAAGATCGACAAGAACGACGGAGTGGACTGGTACACCTTCTCCGGCTACCGCCGCTTCAACGGCTCCTGCGAGGTCTGTCACGGCTTCGACGGCTCGGGATCGAGTTTCGCGCCGGACCTCACGCAGTCCCTGAAAACCATCGGCTATAACGACTTCCAGAGCATCGTCGTCAACGGCAAGCAGGACGTGAACACGGCGCAAAGCCTCGTCATGCCGGCCTTCGGCACCAACAAGAACGTCATGTGCTACCTGGACGACATCTACGTGTACCTGCGCGCCCGCGCCGACGGCGCTCAGCCTTCCGGACGGCCCGCCTCGCACGAGGACAAGCCGAAGACCGCCATTCAGAACGAGAACGACTGTATGGGACCGTAACCCCGGCGTCCGGGCCTGCGGCAGGTCCCCCGAGCGCCCGGCCCTTGATCTGCCTCGAGCCTCACCGCAAGCTGTCTCACCGTATAATTCGCCGTAAGCCGCGCCCACCCGCATTGCACGCGGCGACACTACGCGCCAGATCAGGATTCGGTGGCGCATCACCACAACGCCATCTCGAATTGAACCCACGAGGCCAGTCATGACACCACTCAGACTGCTACCCGCGGCGCTGACCGCGCTTGCGCTCACGGCAACGGCGGCATCCGCCGTGACCGTGAAGAACATCGACTCCAAGGACCACAAGATCGCGATCACGTGGGCCAACAAGCAGAAAGTCGAAACCGTCAAAGCGGGAAAATCGGCAAAGTTCGATTGCCCCGACGACTGCGGCGTCTCCGGACCCTGGGGCTTCTCCTGGATGGCGAAGGGCCACGACACCATCACCACCGACGGCAAGGACCTCGTCACCTATTACGACAAGGCTTTCAAACCGCCGCCCAGCTGACACGGGCAGCCCTGACATGAAACGAGCCCCCTCGTGCTTCGCGCCGAGTGGGGCTCTTTGTCTTCGATAACCTGCCCAGCCTAGCCGGGCTTATGAGGCGAGGCTCTGGTGCACCGGCCTTGATCCTGACCAGGCATCCGCCCTCGCATGAAGGTTTGCAATTCTGTTTTTGGAAGGGCCTGGATACGCGACGCTTGACCTCAAGCAGCGCGTCTTAGCCAAGCCTGGACCTCGCTCCAGCGCGGGGTCCGAGTGAACGACCAGGTGGCGTCATCCTTCCTCCATTCGCTGTTGACAGGAACCGTGGTCTTCGGCGTGCGCGCTGGCCAGCCGGCAACGCCCAAGACCACGGAAATGACGGCTGTCCTCACAACCGGGGGGTGCTGCGTGCCAATTGGGCTTGGGTGCGGACCCACGCTCAGGGATGACGTTGGCAGCGACAGCCATCTACCCATCAGATTTGGCCCAGACGCACGCACTGTCAAGTGCGTTCGCGTCCTAAGGAACGGCACGTACGTCCGCAGCCGGGCGCGTTGCAGTGCGAAGACATCCAAGCCCAGTTAACGTCCTGTAAACCGCAACATCAAGCGGCGTATGCGGTTCCGCGCCCAGATGCGACACCAGCCGCGCGTTGCGCATGCGAACGGGCGTGCGCCACAGATAGCGCATTTCGAGAAGCTCGCGGAACACCGGCACGAACGGAGACAACATCCGCAGTTGCCACCAAAGCAACGGCACAACCTTCACGGAGGCATTGCCCACGCAACGGCGAATGGCATCGATCATCTGCGTTCCATCCGCATCCCAATGACCTTCCATATGGAATGCCGCGAACGGCGGAAGCTCGTCCGCGCGCGCGAGCAGACGCACCATCGTCTCCGCCACATCCGGAAGATACGCCCATTGATGCCCGACACCGCGAGCGCCGGGATACGTGATTTTCGAGACCGGCTTCCCCGGCCTAATGAGACATTGCGAGAACCAGTTGTTGGCCGCGTCGGGACCGAAGAAATCTCCGGCGCGCACGATCAGCACCTTCGCGCCCGACACCGCCGCCTGCGCAAGGCGTCGTTCCATCTCCGCACGCACGCGTCCCTTCGCCGTGACGGGCGTCTGCAGAGAGGCCTCGTCGATGTCCGGAAGCGCATCGGGACCGAAGTTGTAGACCGTACCGGGCAGGACGATGCGCGCTCCGCTCGCTCGCGCGGCCGCAATCGTGCTGTCGATCATCGGCAGCACCAGCGCCCCCCAATTGCGATAGCCGGTCGGGTTGACCGCATGCACGATGACCGCGACGCCGGACGCCGCGGCCACCACATCGGCTTCATTCATCGCGTCGCCCTTGACCCAGGTGACGTCCAGCGCGCGATGCGCTGACGAAAGTGCGTCGGGATTGCGATGCAGCGCGCAAACGCTCCACCCCCGCGCGGCCAACAGTTTCGCGACTGCGCCGCCAATACCTCCGGTCGCGCCGAGAACGAGCGCCCGCTTATTGCCCGTCATGAGAGTCTCCATTGCCTGCACCTCGATCGCCGGCAGGATGAACGCGCGGAGACATAAACGGAATTGCGTAAAAATGTTCCGATGCTATACGAAAACGTATGAATCACCGCGAGCCAGACTGGAGCCTCTACCGCAGCTTTCTCGCCGTCCTGGAGGAAGGATCGCTGTCCGCCGCCGCACGCGCGCTCGCCGTCACGCAGCCGACGATCGCGCGCCACATCGAGGCGTTGGAGAAGAGCGTCGGCTTCGAGCTGTTTATCCGCTCGCAGCAGGGCCTGAGCCCGACGGACGGCGCGCTCGAGCTCAAGCCCTATGCCAAAGTATTGGCCTCCACGACAGCGGCAATGCTGCGCGCCGCATCCGGCCAGGGCAAACGCGTGAAGGGCACCGTGCGCGTCAGCGCGAGCGAGATCATCGGCGCCGAAGTGCTGCCGCCGATCTTCACCTCGCTCCACGCCCGCCATCCCGAGCTGGAGATCGAGCTTGTGCTCTCGAACACCGTCGACAACCTTCTTCAACGCGAGGCCGACATTGCAGTCCGCATGGTCGATCCCGTCCACGACGCCCTGCTCGTCAAGCACATCGGCGCCGTCACGCTGGGCTTCCACGCCCACCCGAGCTACCTCGACCGCGCAGGCCGGCCACGCACGCTCGAAGCCTTGCGCCGTCACACGCTGATCGGCTTCGATCGCGAGACACCCGCAATCCGTAGCATGCGAAAGCGTGTCCCGAATTTCGACGACGTCCGCTTCGCCTTCCGCGCCGACAGCGACATCGCGCAGCTGATGGCCATCCGCGCAGGCTTCGGCATAGGCGTCTGCCAGACGGCGCTGGCCAGGCGCGAGCCCAGGCTCGAGCGCGTGCTGCCCGGCGCCTTGCAGCTCAAGCTGGGCGTCTGGGTGGTGATGCACGAGAACCTGCGCACGTCGCCGCGCTGCCGTGCCGTGTTCGACGGTCTTGCCGCCGGCCTCAAGGCGCACGTCGATTGAGATGCCCCCGCACAAACCGCCGCACGCAAACCGCACGAACCTCTGCTATGAGGCCCCATGAAATCCGCCATCAAACCGAACGGAGACTTCGAGATCTTCCTGGCCACCGCGCCCGGCCTCGAAACCGTGCTGTGCGACGAGGTGAAGGCAAACGGCTTCCGCGCACCGAAGGCTGTTGACGGAGGCGTCACCATCGAAGGACGCTGGCACGACGTCTGGCGCGCCAATCTCGTCATCCGCGGCGCGAGCCGCATCCTCGCGCGCCTTGCCCGTTTCCGCACGACACAGCTCACCGATCTCGAGGCACGCGCCCGCCGCGTGCCGTGGAGCAGCGTGCTGCGCACCGGCGTGCCCGTCCGCGTCGAAGCCACCGCGACGCGCTCGCGCCTCTTCCACACCGGCGCCGTGGCTCAGCGTGTCGGCAACGCCATCCGCAACACCTTCGGCGCGCCCCTTGCAGACGATGCGGCCCTTGGCGTTGCGGTACGCTTCGAAAACGACGTCTGCACGATCAGCATCGATACCTCGGGCGAGCTCCTGCACAAGCGCGGCTTCAAGGAAGCCGTCGCCAAGGCGCCCATGCGCGAAAACCTGGCCGCCCTCTTCCTGCGCCAGTGCGGCTACACCGGCACCGAGCCCGTCGTCGATCCCATGTGCGGCGCGGGCACGTTCGTCATCGAAGCTGCGGAGATCGCGATGGGCCTCATGCCCGGACGCACCCGCTCCTTCGCCTTCGAGGAGCTGGCCACGTTCGATGCCGAGGCATGGCAGAAGCTCCGCGACGCCAAGTGCGTGCAAGCGACGACAACAACCGTGCGCTTCTACGGCAGCGACCGCGACGCGAACGCCATCGCCATGAGCCGCGCCAACGCCGAGCGCGCAGGCGTCGCCGCGGTCACCGCGTTCCATCAGCTCAAGGTCAGCGAGCTCACGGCCCCTGATGGCCCGCCGGGCCTCGTCATCGTCAACCCGCCTTACGGCACGCGCATCGGCGATAGAAAACAATTGCAGCCCCTCTATCGCGCGCTCGGCCAATCGCTCATGAGCAAATTCCCCGGCTGGCGCGTCGGCCTGGTCACGACGGATGCTACGCTCGCCAAAGCGACGGGGCTCCCGTTCGAGCCTCCGTCCGCGCCCGTCGCCCACGGCGGCCTCCGCGTGACGCTGTTCCGCACCAAACCCCTCGCCTGAGCCCAGCGACGCCGGTACGCGGTCTCACGAGCAGGGATAAAGGCCGTCGACGATCCGCACCATCACGTCGTCGACCTCCGATCCCGCATCGCCGAACCGGGCGGCCGAAAGGGCAAGCCGCACGTGCTCGAGCACCGAAACGGGCACACCCTCGTCTTCGAGAAGGACAGCGCCAAACGCGCGCGGCAGACAGATCCGCCGGTCGGCCCCGGTGTTCAGCCGCGTCAGGTGCCGATCGATGCGAGTGAAGCACGCGGAGAGTTTCTGCTCCCGGCACGCGGAAACGAACTCGTAGACCGTCTCACCCTGCGCCGGCCGGGGCAGGAGAACGACACAGAGCACAACCAGGATGGATGGCAGCTTGGACACCGCGCGCTCCCGATACGGCACAATGAAAATCTAGCAAAAAAGTTCGGCACACCAATAAGCCATTTGAAGCACGTGACTTTGGGCGCCACCCCGGCGCGTGCCGCGAGCGCGCCACGGGCTTGTCGACCGCACCCCGGCTGCCTGATAAGCTCGAAGCCGCGATGGGGCGAGGGACGCGCTGGCGTCCCCTGGGAGGGAGCATCTCACATGGCAACAGGTCTTCGCGCGCTGGCGGCGGCAATCGGATGGGGCGCGGTCATCCTGCAATACTGGCTTGTCATCACCGGCGACATCGGCCCCGATCCGGTCAACCGCACCATCAACTTCTTCAGCTTCTTCACGATCCTGACCAACATCATCGCCGCTACGGCCATGACGGCTTCGCTGCTCGCGCCGGGCTCGTTCTTAGACCGTCCCGCGGTCCGCACGGCCATCACCACCTACATCATTGTCGTCGCCATCGTGTACCACCTGATCCTGCGCGATCTTTGGGACCCGAAAGGCCTGCAATGGATCGCCGACGTGAGCCTGCACTACGTGACACCGGCCCTGTTTGCGCTGGACTGGCTGCTGTTCGTCCCCAAGCGCACGGTGCCCTGGAGCACGGCCCTCTGGGCGCTCGTCTACCCGGTGCTCTACATGGGATGGACGCTCTGGCACGGCTCTTGGAGCGGCTTCTACCCATATCCGTTTGTCGACGTATCCCAGATTGGCCTGGCCAAAACGCTGCAAAACGCCGGCGGCATGACGGTCGCTTTTTTCGTGCTGTGCCTAGCGTTGGTCGCAGTCGGACGGCTTGTCGGTCTGCTGCAGCGTGACGCGCAGCTCGAAGCGGCTTAGCCGGGCAACAGCCGCAGCGCCTCAATCAATCGTCACGGCCACGACCGCCCGCAGTCGTCGAGGAAAGCGCGATGTCCGCGCGCAAATCCGCGAGCTCGATGAAATGGTCAGCCTGACGGCGCAGGCCGTCCGAGACCATAGGCGGCCGTGTTACCAGGGAAGAAATAACGCTCACCCGCTTTCCGCTGTCCTGCAAAGAGGCCACGAGACAGCGATAGTCGCCGTTTCCCGAGACGAGAACGACGTGATCGAGATTGGCGGCCGAAGCCAGCACGTCGACCGCAAGCTCCACGGCCATTCTGGCCGCATCTCGCCCAGTCGTTCCTCTGTCCCGGAGAGGCGCGACGAACGTCGTGAAGCCATTGTAGGCAAGCCACTCGACGAGAGCGCACGGCGTGCGCTTCATGTCCATGTCGTACTGCGTCGTGTAATACGAAGCCCGCACCAGATGCCCGCGCTTCCGAAGCAGGTCGAAGAAGCGGCGGAAGTCGGCGTCGAACCCGAGCGCGATGGTCATCGCGTGGAAATTTGGACCGTCGACGAAAAGACCGATCCGCTCGTGCGGATAAAATTGCAGTCGCAAAGCGATGCACCTGTAGATGGAACGAGGACCGATCCGCACGAAGGCTCCACTTGAGACGGGCGCTATCGCAGAGCTGATGCGGTGAAAGAAGCTCTGCTGGCATAGCGCCCGCCCCAAGGGTCCGGGCCGTTTAGCACCGGCGGTGCTCCCCCCGATTGGAATGACCCGGCAAACGGCAAAGCAGCTCCGAGGCGGCACCGACCGCTCTGGCCCCGAGCTGCTTACGCGAGAGAACTTGCGAAGAATGACAGGGTCACGCCATCCCCGATTTGGGGGAGACTTTACGGGGGATGTATGCACTTGACGCATACTTCCCCTTTACGGGATCAACCGGCGCCGGATGGCTTGCGCCACCGCCTGCGTGCGCGTGCGTACGCCGAGCTTGGCTTGCGCCTTCTTGAGATGGCTGCGCACGGTTTCGTCCCCGAGCCCGAGCAGGCCCGCGATCTCGGCCATCTGGTTTCCTGCCGAGAGCAGGCGCAGCACCGCCAGCTCGCGCGGCGTGAGACCGGCACCCTTGCCGATCCGGCACGCCTGCGGCCCGAGAAGCTTCTGCAGACGGATGGCCGCAAACGTTCCGCCCATGAACAGAACCGCGCGCGCCTCTTCGGACAGCTTATTGGCGAGCACATGGCGGGACCAGTAGGTGACCAGCCACCGCCCTCCGACGGGACAGTTCAACCGGTCGCGCATGCCATATTTCAGAGCCAGATCGAAAGGCCACCGATCGGCGGCCAGCGGCTCGAGCATGCGCATCAGCTCCGACATCGTGAAGGGAGCAAGCGAGAGCTGTGCAAACATCAACCCGGAGCCGGGATGAGCGCGGGCCAGCTCCAAGTGCTCGTCCCACCAGCCGTCCGGGACGCTCTTATGAAGGAAAATCGTCTTTCCCTTCTCGAAGTGGTCCCAGTTTCCCCACTGAAGCGGAAACAGGGCCGCGCCGAGAACGTTGATCTGGCACGCTGACGACACGACCCGATGCAGCGCGTCCAGAACCTCGTCCGGACTGTTGTAGTGGTCGACATCGCTGACGAAGCGCAGCGTCTCGGCGCCGAGCTTCAGGGGATCTGGACGCACCGAGGGTTGCATGAACGCTGCTCCGGGTCCGGAAATATGGCCGTTCGACCGACATCATCAGCCCCCGTTCTTTCGATCTTTGAGCATGGCGATATGGCCGTCAACGACGGCCGCCGGCACTCATTAACGGCCCTGGTACCGCATCTTGCTTTCCGCGCCCGGAATTGCCTTGGCAGACTGCCGTTTGCCCCGCGCGTCACACGCGGGCGTCAGCTCCCTCTGCCGGGCATTTTGCCCGGCAACCGGCGGCACATCTTCAAATGCCCTCCCCGGATGTGCGAGACTTGCCGGCAAAAGTGTGGGGCCGTCAAAAATATGGGGAGAGACCCATGCGCCTTCTGACCCTGCTCGTCATTCGCTTGATGTCGGTCGTATTGCTGTGCCTCACGGCCGCCATCGCCTGCCTGATCTTCGACGCGCACCGCACGATCGAAGCCGACGTCGCAGCCACCGCCACGCGCGTCAATCAACACTTCCAGGGGCTCTACTGGCAGCGCCTGCTATGGCGCGACGGCATGAAGCGCGGCGCGCTGCTGCCCCTGCCGGAATGGCGATCGCTCACCACCCAGAGCATCATCTCGCCCGGCGTCTGCGTCTCCTTCGCACCGCCGGACACCGACCGCAGCACGCTCTGCAGCCAGGTCGAGGCCCTTGGGCCGCCAGCCCCGCAATGGTTCGCAACCGCCTACCTCGCGTTCTTCGGCCCGCACGAGCCGGCAAGCACGCCCCTGTCGATCCGGGATAGAAACGCCGGCCTGGTCGTCACCAGCGTAGACCCCGACGCCGCCCTGCGCAGGGCGTGGAACGAGATCTCGACCGTCGTCCAGGTTGCCGTTCTGATGGCCGGCGCCATCGCGATCCTGGCGGCCCTGATGATCGGCCATGCCCTCTTGCCCGCGCGCGCAATCGTCGATGCGTTGCGCAAGCTCGAGGACGGACAGCTCGCGTTGCGCATCCCGAAGTTCAAGAGCGCCGAGTTCAACCACATCGCCGATGCCGTCAACCGGCTGGCCTCCAGGCTCCGCCACACCAATACGGAGCGCCTCGCCCTGACCGCACGCCTGTTCCAGGTGCAGGAGGAGGAGCGCCGCGCAATCGCCCGCGACCTGCACGACGAGTTCGGCCAATCCCTGACGGCAACCTCTGCGCTCGCCGCCCTGATCGAGACGACGGCCATGCCCGACCGGCCGGACATCGCCAAGGACGCGCGCGCCATCGCCGCCACGCAGCAGCAGATGATGGAGACATTGCGCACCACGCTCGTGCGCCTGAGGTCGCAAAGCATCGAGGAGGTCGGACTCGAGGCGAGCCTTCGCCAGTTGATCACCGACTTCAACACGCAGTCGAAGGGACACACGGTTTTCAAGCTGCAGATGGCAGGCCGCATCGCCGAGTTGCACAAGCGTATTGCGGTGGACCTCTATCGCATCGTGCAGGAGTGCCTGACCAACGCCTCGAAGCACGGGCATCCGACTGAGGTGAGCGTCCATCTCGAGCATTGCGTGGACCGCAATCCGCACGTCGCCCTGATGATCGAGGACGACGGCGGCGGAGACGTGAGCGCCATCCGCACGTCCTCGGGCCACGGCATCCTAGGCATGCGCGAACGGCTTGCAGCGCTCGGCGGCGCGCTGTCCATCGCCAACGGCGCCCGCGGCATCCGCATTTGCGCCACCGTGCCGGTCGGATTCTCCGAGGCCCCCGCATGAGCGACATCACCATCCTTCTCGTCGACGATCATCCCGTCGTCCGCGAGGGATACCGGCGGCTCTTGGAGGCGACGCGCAAGTTCTCCATATGCGCCGAAGCCGAGACCGTCGCGGAAGCATACCTCAAGTACAAGAGCCACCGGCCCGACATCGTCGTCATGGATCTGGCGCTGCAGGGCGCAAGCGGGCTCGAAGCGGTCCGGCGCATCCGCGATTGGGACAAGACCGCGAAGATCCTGGTCTTCACCATGCACGCAGGCTCCGCCTTCGCGCTGAAGGCGTTCGAGTCGGGTGCGAGCGGCTACATCACCAAGAGCAGTCCGCCGGGCGAGCTCGTGCGCGCCGTCGAGATCGTGGCGGGCGGCGGACGGGCACTGAGCGCAGACATCTCAGAGGCGCTCGCCGCGGATCGCTTGGCCGGAAACAACCCGGCCATCGAGGAGCTGTCGCCGAGGGAGACGGAAATTCTCCGCCTCCTCGCCACCGGCATGAGAAGCGAGGCCATCGCCGACATCCTGAATCTCAGCCACAAGACCATCCGCAACCACCACTACGCGATCAAGGCCAAGATCGGCGCGGAGAACGACGCCCATCTCGTGTGGCTCGCGCTCAGCGCCGGTCTCATCACGCCCGATCAGTTGACCGACGCCGCACCGCCCACCTGACACGGGCACAGTGCCCGCGAACGCCGGGCATCCCGCTCTGGTGAGCCGCCGGACGTTACGGGCAGAGCGCGCGCTGCCCCGCCATGTCCGGGCCTAAAAAAGGGAAAGGTGCGCCCCTATATTCCGGCGTCCACCCCCTTTTTCACCCCGCGCCGTTGGGTTGCATTGCCGACGCCCGGACGCCGGGTTAGACCTCTCCGCCATGAGCAAGTCCCCCAAGAAATCGCCCGAGAAATCCCCGGCCCGGCCCGTCTCCGAGCTGATGAAGACCATTCACGTCCGGGGCGCCCGCGAGCACAACCTGAAGAACGTCGACCTCGAGATCCCGCGCGACGCCCTCGTCGTCTTCACGGGCCTCTCGGGCTCCGGTAAGTCGTCCCTCGCCTTCGACACCATCTACGCCGAGGGCCAGCGCCGCTACGTCGAGAGCCTGTCCGCCTACGCGCGCCAGTTCCTCGAGATGATGCAGAAGCCGGACGTCGACCACATCGACGGCCTGTCGCCGGCCATCTCGATCGAGCAGAAGACCACCTCCAAGAACCCGCGTTCGACCGTCGGCACCGTCACCGAGATCTACGACTACCTGCGCCTGCTCTTCGCCCGCGTCGGCGTGCCCTATTCGCCTGCGACCGGCCTCCCCATCGAAAGCCAGACCGTCTCGCAGATGGTCGACCGCGTCATGGAGCTTCCCGAGTCGACGCGCCTCTACCTGCTGGCCCCCATCGCCCGCGGCCGCAAGGGCGAGTTCAAGAAGGAGCTGGCCGAGCTTCAGAAGAAAGGCTTCCAGCGCGTCAAGATCGACGGCGCCTTCTACGAGATCCCCGACGCACCCAAGCTCGACAAGAAGTTCAAGCACGACATCGACGTCGTCGTAGACCGCCTCGTCGTCCGCCGCGACATCGCCAAGCGCGCCGCCGACAGCTTCGAGACCGCACTCGGGCTTGGCGACGGCATCGTCTTCGCCGAGCTGGCCGACAAGCCGCTCCCGAAAGAGGACACCGAAGGCGCCAACAAGAGCAAGAACGAGACCCACGAGCGCATCACGTTCTCGGCCCGCTTTGCCTGCCCGGTCTCCGGCTTCACCATCGAGGAGATCGAGCCGCGCCTCTTCTCGTTCAACGCCCCTGCCGGCGCCTGCCCCACCTGCGACGGCCTCGGCACCGAGCTCATCTTCGAGCCCGAGCTGGTCGTCCCCGACGGCTCGCTCTCGCTTGAGAAGGGCGCCGTCTACCCCTGGGCCAAGACCGGCGCAGTCTCGCCCTACTACGAGCAGACGCTCGAAAGCCTCGCCAAGCACTACAAGGTGTCGATGAAGACGCCGTGGGAGAAGCTGCCGAAGCACGTGCAGCTCGCCATCCTGTTCGGCTCCGGCGACGAGGAGATCAAGTTCACCTACTGGGACGGCACCCGCAACTACACCACCGAGAAGACCTTCGAAGGCGTCATCGGCAACATCGCCCGCCGCTTCAAGGAGACCGACAGCGACTGGGTGCGCGAGGAGCTGTCGCGCTACCAGGCCGCCCAGCCGTGCGAAGCCTGCGGCGGCTACCGCCTGAAGCCCCAGGCCCTCGCCGTCAAGATCGGCGGCAAGCACATCGGCGAGGTGTGCGACATGTCGATCAAGGCGGCGAACCAGTGGTTCACCGACATCCCGAAGACGTTCACCAAGCAGCAGACCGAGATCGCCACCCGCATCCTGAAGGAGATCCGCGAGCGCCTCGTCTTCCTGAACGACGTCGGCCTCGAATACCTGACGCTGTCGCGCTCCTCCGGCACGCTCTCCGGCGGTGAATCGCAGCGCATCCGCCTGGCTTCCCAGATCGGCTCCGGCCTGACCGGCGTGCTCTACGTCCTCGACGAGCCCTCCATCGGCCTGCACCAGCGCGACAACGACCGCCTGCTCGCCACGCTGCGCCACCTGCGCGACCTCGGCAACACCGTCATCGTCGTCGAGCACGACGAGGACGCGATCCTGACCGCCGACTACGTGGTCGACATCGGCCCCGGTGCGGGCGTCCACGGCGGCGAGATCATCGCCCAGGGCTCGCCCGACGACATCATGGCGAGCCCCAAGAGCCTCACCGGCCAGTATCTCTCCGGCGAGCGCCAGATCCCGCTGCCGAAGAAGCGCCGCCCCTTCGACAAGACGCGCACGCTGAAAGTCACAGGCGCACGCGGCAACAACCTGCAGAACGTCACCGCCGAGATCCCGCTCGGCCTCCTCACCTGCATCACCGGCGTCTCGGGCGGCGGCAAGTCCACGTTCCTGATCGACACCGTCTACAAGGCCGTCGCGAGGAAGCTCAACAACGCACGCGAGCACCCCGCGCCCTTCGACCGCATCGAAGGCCTCGACAACCTCGACAAGGTGATCGACATCGACCAGTCGCCCATCGGCCGCACGCCGCGCTCGAACCCGGCGACCTACACCGGCGCCTTCACGCCGATCCGCGACTGGTACGCGGGCCTGCCCGAGAGCAAGGTGCGCGGCTACGGACCGGGGCGCTTCTCGTTCAACGTCAAGGGCGGCCGCTGCGAGGCCTGCCAGGGCGACGGCGTCATCAAGATCGAGATGCACTTCCTGCCCGACGTCTACGTCACCTGCGACGTCTGCAAGGGCAAGCGCTACAACCGCGAGACGCTGGAGGTCACCTTCAAGGACAAGTCCATCGCCGACGTGCTCGACATGACGGTGGAGGAAGGCGCGGGCTTCTTCCAGGCCGTGCCGCCGATCCGCGACAAGCTCGAAACGCTGGCCCGCGTCGGCCTCGGCTACATCCACATAGGCCAGCAGGCGACGACGCTCTCGGGCGGCGAGGCACAGCGCATCAAGCTCTCGAAGGAGCTAAGCCGCCGCGCAACCGGACGCACGCTCTACATCCTCGACGAGCCGACCACCGGCCTCCACTTCCACGACGTGGCGAAGCTGCTCGAGGTGCTGCACGAGCTAGCCGACGCCGGAAATACCGTGGTGGTCATCGAGCACAACTTGGAGGTCATCAAGACCGCCGACTGGATCATCGACCTCGGCCCCG
>CAZDUD010000091.1:0-14744 GCA_964508485.1 uncultured Hyphomicrobium sp.
GCTGATCGCCGTCCACGTCTCGTCGAGCCGCGCAGGGAGTGCACGTCCGACTGGCCCCCGCAAATAGCGGGGCAGCTTGCGGCCCTTTCGCAATTTCTTGATCGGCCTTGCCGCCAGCGGATCGAACGGTCCCGCAGAGCTGCGACGCCAGGCCATGCCGGGCTTGTGATACTGCGAAGCAAAGTAGATCAGCTTTCGGCCGTCCGGCGACAGGTCGCAAAGGATGACTTCGCCCTTCATCCACTGGCCGGGTGTAAGCGCGTCGGTCGTGAGATCCCAATCGATGAGATGCCAATGGGTCCTGGGGCCGCGCCGCAGGATGACGGCCTTGGGCGCCGCCCGGGCGAACACGATGCTGAGACGCGTACGATAGGGCGCCGGCGCGGCAGTACCTGACATCTCGGATCGCAAAGGCTTGAGGCTCTGTGCCCGATCATAGAGGCAATAGCGTGGGACTGTCTCCCCGCTACGGCATCAGACCTTGCTGCCGAGTTGCTCCATCGCCGTACGAACCTCGGGCGTGAAGGTGCCGTCGATCGGCCCCTTGTAGGACCCCTGATCGCGCAGCACCTCCTGCAGCCACTTGCGGTCGGCTTCCGAAAGCACGGTTGGGTTCCGCATCAGCTCCGAGACCAGATACTTGTCACCGAGCTTGAGCGACTTCACGACCCAGAATGCCGCGTCCGTATCGCTCTGCTTCACGCCCTTGCCGATGCGATAGAGAATGCCGAGGTTGAACGTCGCCACCGCGTTCCCGCGATCGGCAGCGTTCCGCACCTGCTCCGCCGCACGCGCGTTGAGCTCTGCTGCTTTTTCTTCGTTCTTCGCAATGCCACGGCCGAGCTCGTACTTGTCGGCGAGCCACGACGTGGCCTCGCTGAGCCCCTTGTCGGACGCCGCCTGCAGAAGCGACACCGCCTCCTGATCGTCCGCCTTCACGCCGCGGCCCGCCTCATAGAGCAGCGCGAGACGGTGCATGGCGAAGACATGGCCCTTGTCGACGGCAGCCCGGTACCAACGCGCCGCCTCGGAATCATCCTGCGGCACGCCAAGCCCCGCTTCGTAGAGCGTCCCGAGATTGGTCATGGCCGCATCCTGGCCACCCTCGGCGGCGGCCCGGAACCACTGTGCGGCGAGCGCCTCGTTCTTGGGAATGCCGATGCCGTCTTTGGCGTAGAGTGCATAACGCGTCATCGACGCGAGATGCCCGCCCTGCGCGGCCTTCAGATAATAAGGCGCCGCCTCGCTCGCGTCCTTCTCGCCGAACACGAGACCCTGCGCAGTGAAACGCCCGAGGCTCGCCGCCGCGCCGACGTTCCCGTCCTTGGCGCGCTCGATGAGCAGCCGCTTGAGATCCTGCGCGCCCGCACCGGTACGCCGCACGCCCACGCTGACCTGACGCTCCGGCGGAAGATCCTTGAGAGCGGCGGCAAGCGCATCGGCGTCGCCGATCGCGCGGCCATCGAGCGTCTCGATGATGTCGCCCGGCAGAACGCCGGCAGCGCCGAGCGTCGTCGAGCTGGCTGCCGTCACCAGCGCTCCTTGGCTCTTGGCGAGCCCAAGCCCCTGGGCGAGATCCGCATCCACGGCAATCGTATCGATGCCGAGCGTCCCGTGCGTGCGGCCACCCGACGCGTCGCGCCCGAGCGCCAGCTTGAGCACGAGCCGCGCCGCGTCGCCCGGCGCCGTATCGACGTCTTTGGGCAACTCAGGCTTTTGCGTCGACGACGTCTCTGTTGGAACCGACGTCGCCGTGCTCGGCTGACCCTCGCTGTCAGGCGCGAGAAGCCCCGTCAGCGGTGTCCAGCGGGCACCCTCGGCATGCGCCGCTGCACTCGCCGCCGCGAGCGCGACTGTGATTGAGATGAAAAACGGCCGCACCGAATGACCCCGCTTCAAAGGACGCGCCGACTTGGTTTATGCCGATTTCGGCGGCTCGACGAAGAGCTCGCTCGAGAAGTAACGCTCCGCCGACGACGGCGCGAACGTAACGATCGTCTTGCCGGCCATGTCATCCCGCTTTGCAACCTCGAGCGCCGCGGCAAGATTGGCGCCCGTCGAGATGCCGCCCGGAATTCCTTCGACTTTGGCCAGCGAACGCGCCATTTCGAAGGCCTTGTCGTTCGAGACCTGCACCACCTCGTCGATGAACGAGGTGTCGAGCACCTTCGGCACGAAGCCCGCGCCGATGCCCTGGATCTTGTGCGGGCCGCGCGCGCCGCCCGAAAGCACCGGGCTTCCCTCGGGCTCGACGGCGATGATCTTGAGCGACGGCTTGCGCGCCTTGAGCACGCGCCCGCAGCCCGTCAGCGTGCCGCCCGTGCCGACTCCGATCACGAGCACGTCCACCTTGCCCTGGGTATCGGTCCAGATCTCCTCCGCCGTCGTCCTCTCGTGCACCAGCGGATTGGCCGGGTTCTCGAACTGGCTCGGCTGCACGGCGCCCGGCGTCTCCGCCAGGATCTGGTTCGCCTTGTCGATAGCGCCGGGCATGCCGCCCGCGGCCGGCGTCAGCACCAGCTCCGCGCCAAGGTGCGCAAGGATCTTCCGCCGCTCGATGGACATGGACTCCGGCATGACGAGCTTCAGCGTGTAGCCCCGGGCCGCGGCGACGAACGCAAGACCGATGCCCGTGTTGCCCGACGTCGGCTCGACCAGCACCGTTTTGCCCGGCGTGATCTTGCCCTCCGCCTCCAGCACATCGATCATGGCGACGCCGATGCGGTCCTTGACCGAGGACAACGGATTGAAGAATTCGAGCTTGATGAGCACATCGCCCTTGGCGCCGGCATCTTTGGCCATGCGCGCGACACGGACCAGCGGCGTGTGCCCGATCGTCTCGGTGATGTCGCCGTAGACCTTGCCGCGCCCCCAGCTCTTGGTGGCCTTGAGGGTCTTGATCTCGACTGCATCCGTGGTCATCGCTGCGCTCCACCCTTGATTTGTCACGCTGTTTTCTCGAAGTGCTTCTCGCACATTTTTTTACGCGCCCAAAGGCCGCTGACGGAAAATCGCCGCCACCGGACCTCCCCCAAGGTCGCAGCCCGGGCTGCCTAAGACCTGGATTTCGGCTGTTTTTTCTGAGCCTTAGGCCGTTTCGCGCGTGCCGGCGGCGTGCTGACGCGGGTCGAGCCGAAGCCCCCGTCACCCCGCCGCGTCGCCGCGATGGCGCTAGTTTTGACGAGCGCCACCCGAGTGACCGGCGCCACCACGAGCTGGGCGATTCGCTCGCCACGCTTGACCGGAAAGGGCTGATCTCCAAGGTTGACGAGGATGATCTTCACCTCGCCGCGGTAGTCGGAATCGATGGTCCCCGGACTGTTGAGCACCGTGACGCCGTGCTTGAGCGCAAGCCCCGAGCGCGGCCGCACCTGGCCCTCGAAGCCAGGCGGAAGCTCGAGCGAAAGACCGGTCGGGATCAGCGCCCGTGCACCCGGCGCGATCACCACTGTCTCCTTCGCACCGACCGCAGCCAGGAGATCGAGCCCGGCCGCCTCATCCGACTGATACGCCGGCAGCGGCAATCCCTCGCCATGTGCCAGCACCATCACGCTGACGCGCGTCCGCTCCGTCACGGCACGTCCCCCCTCATGCGCGTCACACCGATTCCCGGCTCTGGGTCAGATAATCACCGGCACGGCGCAAAAGCGCGTCGGCCACCTCGGCCTTGCCCATGTCCGGCCAATCCTCGACACCCTCGGCCGTGATCAGATGCACCCGATTTCGGTCTCCGCCGAACACGCCGGATGTTTCCGACACGTCGTTGGCGACGATCCAGTCGATACCCTTCGCCTTGCGCTTGGCTGTCGCATACGCGACGACATTCTGCGTCTCCGCCGCAAAGCCGATCACGAGTGCAGGCCGGCGCGGCCCGCGCTTGGCGATCGTGCGCAGGATGTCGGGGTTCTCGACCAGCTCGAGCGCAGGCGGCGCAGCACCCACCGCCTTCTTGATCTTCCCGGCGCCGGGCGTTGCCACCCGCCAGTCGGCAACTGCCGCGGCGAACACCGCCACATCCGCCGGCAGCGCCGCTTCCACCGCCGCGAGCATCTCGCGCGCCGTCTCGACATGGTGCACGGCGACGCCCTCGGGATCGGGCAACTGCACCGGACCCGAGACGAGTGTCACGCGGGCGCCGAGCCGGCGCGCAGCCGCGGCAAGCGCATGGCCCTGCTTTCCGGAGGACCGGTTGGCGATGTAGCGCACGGGATCGATCGGCTCATGCGTCGGCCCGCTGGTGATCAGCACATGCCGCCCCGAAAGCACCAGCGGCGGCGACGCCGACGGACGCGCAGTCCGCGTCGTCGAAACATTCAGAAACCCGAAGCCGCTCCCTTTACTCTCGTCTGTGAGCAGCGACTCGATGCGCGCGACAAGCTCCGGGACCTCGGCCATGCGCCCGACGCCCGCCTCGCCCTTCTCCGCCATCTCGCCTGCATTTGGACCGATGAACTGCACGCCGTCCGCTTCGAGCTGACGCACGTTGCGCTGCGTTGCGTTGTGGCTCCACATGGCGGGGTTCATGGCGGGCGCAGCAAGCACAGGCACGCGCGTCGCGAGCAGCACCGCCGTCGCGAGATCGTTGGCGTGCCCCTGCGCCATGCGGGCGAGCAGATCCGCGGTCGCCGGCGCCACGACCACGAGGTCGGCTTCGCGCGCGAGCCGGATGTGGCCGATCTCGCGTTCGCCTTCGAGGTCAAAAAGCTCCGTCGCCACGCGTTCGTTGCTGACCGCGCCGACCGCGATCGGCGTGATGAACTCCTGCGCCGCCTTGGTCATCACGCAGCGGACCGCTATCCCGCGCTCGCCGAGCCGCCGGATGAGATCGAGGCATTTGTAGGCAGCGACACCACCGCCGATGATCAGCAGAACACGCTTCATGGAATCTCGAGCCAAAGCCCACTGGGATTAGGACAACCGGTGCTGAGGGGGTCAAGACCGGCTGCGTGCCGCAATTGCGGCCAGCCAATAGCATATTATTTATGATATCATGAAATGCATCCCCGCCCTGCGGGGAGCGGAAGACGATGGTTACCGATGACGCTCCGGTCTTTGGGAAGTCATATTAGGCGCCTGATCGTGCCGCTGGCAGCATTGGCAGCGGCATGCGCTCCGGCATCGTCCGCATCCTCCAACACCATCTCCGAATGCTTCAGCGAGAATAACCAGCGGCGCATCGCCGGCTGCTCCGAGCTGATCGAGAACCCCAACCTGGATGCCGGCACCAAGAGTCTCGCCTACGCCATGCGCGCGCTCGCCCTCTCGCTCGAGGGCTCTTTGGCGCAGGCGCTGCCTGACTACGACCGCGCCATCGAGCTTGATCCGGCCTCGGCAATGGCCCTCAACAACCGCGCCTGGGTCCTTTACAAGCTTGATCGGCTCTCCGACGGCATGAACGACGTCGAGCGTTCGCTAACGCTCGCCCCGGCAAGCCCGCACGCCCACGACACCCGCGCCCACATCCGACAGGCGCAAGGCGAGCGCACGGCCGCGCTGCGCGACTACGAGCAGGCCATGCGCTACGGCGGCGAGCATCTCGTCAAGCTCTACCAGTGCGGGCTCGAGGCTCAGGGAATCTACAGAGGTCCCATCGATGGGCTCTACACGCGCGACGTCAGGCGTGCACTCGAGATTTGCGTCTCTCAGGCCACCTGCGACCCGCTCCCCGCCGACGAGGAATGCCGAGCGGCCACATCGTAGGCGAACTAGGACTGCGCTTCGCCGTGCGCACGATTTCACCTATCCCGATGGGGAGAGGTCGCGGAGCGAAGCGACGCGGGTGAGGGGGCACTTAGGCTACTGACCGGGAACCAGCCCCGTAAGCTTCCACGAGCCGCCGACGAACGCGAGGTCCGCTGTCAGCTCCGGCTTACGCGCGTTCGCATCGCGCGCGACGCCGACCGAAAGGCCGAGCGGCCCCGTGAACGAGAAATGCTTGATGTTGCCGAGCCCATACTTCGGCTTCTCGCCGCTCTTGGCCGGCAAGAGGTCTGCGGGCTCGCTCATCGCTTCGTCCGCACCCTTCGCCGTCGCGCCGCCGAACACTTTACCCGTGTCGATACCGAGCTTGCCGGCAATCGACTCGAGACCGCTCTGCGAGCCGCCCGCGCCGGGTTGTCCCTCCGGCACGACCATGAAACCGCCGAGCCCCTGCGCCTGCGACGTGCGCTGGAGCACCATGCCGTCGAGCGCTTCCTTGAAGCTCTTCCCGCTCGCGTGAATACGAATCAGCATCTCGGGCGTGACGAACGCCGCCAGCACACCATCGACGATGCGCGGCACCACGCTCGCCTTGAGCTGGTCGGCGAGCGCGCCGCCCGCCGTGCCGGCCTTGCGCAAGGCATCCGTCACGACCTGATCCACCTTCGCCGCGACCGCGGGCCTGAGCGACACGCGCACGCTCGGAAAATCGATCTTGGCGTTGAGCCCCTCGACGTTCTGCGTATCGAGCGAGGTCTTGATCTCGTAGCCGGCATAGAGCGGCCAGGCGACATAGAACGCAGCGAGCGCGAGGAACCCCACGGTTCCGAGCGACTTCGTTTTTAGCAGGCGTGCGACGGACGGACCCCGAGATCGGCTCATGCAATGCCCCCTTGCGATCTTTCAGAGCGCTTCTGGAAGCGCTAGGCTGTGAACTCATTATTCGATGGAGCATTGATGAGCCGGGGCGCGCCAGTGCCCATCGAATAATGAGTTCACAGCCTAGCCCCGGTAATGCGAATACTGCCCCTTGGGCTTGAAGCGCTCGAGATAGCCCGGCACGATCGCGCCGATCGATTGCGGCGCGGTCACGCCGAGCCCGGCAAGCGTCCGGCCCTCCTTGAGCGCCCCAGCACTGACGACGTTGTCCGATTGCAGGAGCCGCACCTGATCGACCGTCAGCGGACGCAGGGAGTTCGGCAGCGGCCACGTCGCGAGCGCCTGCAGCTTGGCGAGCCAGAACGGCATCGAAAGGAACCCGCGTTTGCGCCCGGCGTAGGCGAGCGTGCGCTCCAGAAGCTCGCGAAACGACAGCACCTCCGGTCCGCCGAGCTCGTAGACGGTCCCCGGTGTTGCAGCACCACCCGCAGCCGCGACGATCACGGCCGCAACGTCTCCGACGAACACCGGCTGGAACCGCGTCCGCCCGCCGCCAATCAGCGGCAGCACCGGCGAGATGCGGGCCATGGCCGCGAAGCGGTTGAAGAACTCGTCCTCGGGACCGAACACGATCGACGGGCGCAGGATGATCGCCCCCGGAAACTCCTCGAGCACGGCCGCCTCGCCTTCAGCTTTCGTCTGCGCATACTGCGCCGCCGACGACGCCGAGGCTCCGATGGCGGAGATATGGATGAAGCACCTGGCGCCCGCTTCCCGCGCTGCACGGGCCGCGGCGCGCGCGCCGTCCACATGCACGGCCTTGAACGTCTGGGCTCCGGAGCTCGCGAGCAGACCCACCGCGTTGATGACGACATGGGCGCCCTCGACGGCACGGCGCACCGAATCGGGATAGCGGAGGTTCGCCTGCACGGGCTGGATCTGGCCCACGTCGCCCATCGGCTGCAGGAAGCCGGCGAGATCGGGCCGGCGGCAGGCCGCCCGGATCCGGTACCGGTCCTTGGCCAGCGCCTGCACCGCGTGGCGGCCGACGAAGCCCGATCCGCCGAAAATCGTCACGATCTGGTTGTTGCCGTTCTGCGCCGTCATGCCGCTCGCTGCCCCGCTTTGCGCCCGCAGACTAAGGACGCACCCCGCACAAGAGATGGCGCACGACCGTCCGACCATGCGTGCGATCAACGACGACGGGCGCGCCCTTTAACGATCTAGCCCAAGGGCCCGAACCGTGGCCAGCCAAAATCTCGCTATGCAAGGGCCTGGACGTCTTGTCCTTTCGCACGCAATTGACAAGCCCGCCCACTCCCCGTAACTCAGTGCGCCCGCAGGCTTTGCGGCTTGCCCAGATGGCGGAATTGGTAGACGCACTAGTTTCAGGTACTAGCGCCGCGAGGCGTGGAGGTTCGAGTCCTCTTCTGGGCACCACGGCTTCGTAAGCCGCTGAGTGAAATAACTATCGAGCATCGTTGAGTAATTCGCCGCACCCACTGTGATACAGAGGTGCGCTACATGGTGCTCATGACTTCCCGTCCGACGAAGCGTTCCGGCTCTCGATTTGCGCACCTTCAGAAGGTGTTCCGAGTTCAAGTACTGGACTTGGCAACGCTGGGCGCTTGGCCGCCGCGGAGGATGGTGTTGCCCTGATAGAGGGTTCGCTGATCGATGGGCGGTGGCGAGAGCCAGTCGGCCTCCGCCATCTGGCCGCTCTTGCCATAGACGGCAAGCGCGTTGGCGTAGGTGACGAGGCGGACATCCTCGGCGGAGAGGCCCTGCCCGGCCATCAGCGTTGCCGTCTTGGGGACAGACAGCGGATCTGAGATCCCCCAATCGCAGGCCGAGTCGACGATAAGGCGGTCGGGTCCGTAGCTCTTCACCAGCGTGACCATGCGCTCGGCGGTCATCTTGGAATGCGGGTAGATCGAAAAGGCGGCCCAGAAGCCGCGATCCTTCACCTCCTGGATGGTCTCCTCGTTGACGTGGTCGATGACCACCCGCGATGGATCGACCTTGTGTTCGAGAATGACATCCATCGAGCGCGAGGCGCCCCGTTTCTTATCCCGGTGCGGCGTATGGATCATCACAGGCAGATCCAACTCGCGCGCAAGATCGAGCTGCAGCCGGAAGTATTTGTCCTCGAGCGGCGTCTGCTCGTCGTACCCGATCTCTCCGATCGCCACGACGCCTTCCTTCGTGGCAAAGCTCGGCAGGATTTCCATCACGCCCTCGGCAAGGGCCTCGTTGTTGGCCTCCTTGGAGTTGAGACCGATACAGCAGTAGTGACGCACGCCGAACTGGCCGGCACGGAAGCGCTCGAAACCCAGGATGTGCGAGAGGTAGTCCCTATAGCTGCCCACATTGGTGCGGGCCTGTCCGATCCAGAAGGCGGGCTCTATGACGGCTACGACACCGGCTTTCGCCATCGCTTCGTAATCGTCCGTCGTGCGCGAGATCATATGGGCGTGCGGGTCGATGAACATCGGAGATCTCCAAGGCGTAAGATGCAAGGTCAGACGGCCGTTTCCCAGGTGAGACGTCCGTCGTGAATGGCTGCGGCAAGATCGGGCGCGGACGCGAGCGCCTCCTTCGCGGCGGCGTGCCGGCATTCGGCGAGAGAAAGGGCTGCCCCATTCCGCTCCGCGTCCGTTCCGCTGCGCAAGATGGCGGCGAGTGTCGCGACCTCGGCCTCCCCGGCAAAGGGAGCCACGCAGCGCCACAGCTCCGGCGAGATCGAGCGGCCGGCAGCACGCCGCTCCGCGGCGTAGTCGATCAACATGCGCGCGAGGTCCGCGTTGCGGCGCGCATCCAATCCCTGGATCGGCGCAAGGCGGCTGCCGATGAAGAGCGTCTTCACGACCATCTGATTCCACTGCGCGTCGCTGAAGTGCTCGCGCGGATAGGGATTGCGATGGGCGACGGCCTCGAAGATCGGCTGCATGGCCGACCGGATGCCCTCTGCCGCAATCGGAAGCAGCCGCTCCGGTGCCGGGAGAAGCGGCAGCCCCCTCAAAAGCGCGATCTGCTCGCCGATCTCGGCGTTCGCAAAAAACCGCTCGATCCCCGCAGCGAATGCTTCGTCGTCGCCTCGATAGCTCGCGAGCACCAGAAGGATCCGCGCCGCTTGATCCACGCTCCAGCCCGTCGCGTCCAGACCCGCGCGTACCGCCCGGCCCGCTTCCTGCTCGGCAGGCGTAAGTTCAAGATCCGCCTTTCCGACCTTGCGCGGGGCGAGCCCGATGGCGACGCCGAGCTGGAGCGGGCGATCGCCCGTTGCAATCGATGCGATCTGCCGATCGATCCAATCAATCGCATCGGCGGAAAGGCGCGGCGCGAGCCATGTCCGAAGAACCGCTTTGCGCGTCTCGATATCGGCTTGCGTGAGAGAAGGTGTCGCCATGAGCATGCTCGTCATGTTCCTGGGATGATGCGCTGAAGCAGCAGGGTGAGAGCAAAACATCCGACGCAGATCGCTGCCGCGATCGGACTGCCGGCAAGCGCAGCGATGGCTGCATCCAGCACGGCTATGCCTGCTATCAGGACGCCGACGTTTCGAAAGCCCCGTTTCGCAAGCGCCGTGAGCGCGAGCACGTAGAGGAGAAGTGCAAATGCGCCGGCAAGGACGGTAGATGAGAGCGCTCCGCTCGCCGCAAGCGCCGTTCCAACGTAGGCCAGCGCGCGACAAGCCCCCATGATCAACGGAGAAAGCGGGTTCCCTTTGTGCCACGCGTCGTAAAGCAGAATGAACCCTGCCAACACGAGGCCAGCGACAGCACTCCACAAACCGAACGTTGCGAGACCGGCGACTCCCACCGCTAGAAGACCGCCACCGATGGTCCAGGCCGTTGCGGGCGCGATCTCGCCTGTGGGCAACGGACGCTCGGGCCGCTCGCGAGCGTCGATCTCGCGATCGAACGCGTCGTTCAGAAACATCCCGCCGGTGTAGAGCGCCGACATGGCAGCCAGGATGAGCGCAAGGCTCCACAGCGACACGCCGCCCGCAAGCACTGACGCCGCGAGCACGTTGCTCCACACCGTCGGCAGGTTCGAAATGCGGGCGAGCCGCAAAAGCGCGGCGGTCGTTCTCACGCGCCGAGCTCCGTGCGTACCCATCGCAGCTCCCGCACGATATCGCCGACAACCTCCGCCGACTTGAGCGCATCGGGAAGCACGTTCCAGGTGTAGGTTTCCACCTCGAGGTGGGGCGAGATCGCCTGCGTGCGGCACAGCGCGAGCGCCTCGCGCAGGTTCTGCTGCGTGGATCCAAGGTCCTCATACTGATCGAGGAACACCGGCACATGGCAGTGGACGCGCCATTCTCCCCCCGCCTCGCCGCGCCGCGCGGCCATGAACGCGTCAGGAAGATCGGTATGGCGCGTGATCTCGCCGTCACGCCGCTGCACGGTCTGGTGCAGATAGATGCCGTCGTCGAAGCGGCGGAGCAGACGCTCGACATGCGACGCATCACCCGCCGTGCGCAGGGCGGCGCTGAGTTGCAGCTTGGCGATAGCGATCCCGGACGCGCGGACCGCTTCCAGCGTCGGCACAGTCTCCTCGAACGCGACCGCCGAGTGGCAGACATCGAAGCAGAGACCGATGTGGCGCCGCAGGGCGCGCTCGGCCTCAGCGGCCGGAGAGCCCGTCAGATACGAGAACAGGCGACAGGCGGCGCCGGAAAACAGGTGGTCGTGGAAAAAGCGGACCGCCTCCTCCGTTGTCTCGAGGAAACAGGCGGGTTCCGGCTCGATGGCGAGCACGATTGTTCGGCCCGTCGCCTGAAAGATGCCGTGAAGGTGCGCGGCCGCCCGCACGTACCCCTCGGAGATCCGCGCGATGTCGCCTTGCCCCTTGACCTCGGCCTTGAACGCGCCCGGCACGGTGCTGATGCTCACCGCCATGCCGTCGGGAGCAAGCTCCGATAGAAGGTCCGCGACCTGATTTGTGAATCGCAATCGCTCGGGCGTACGCCAGTCGGGGGCGTACACGCGCTCCTTCACGCGCTCGCCGTGGAAGCTCCCATAGGGAAACGCGTTGATGGTGAACACATAGAAGCCGCCATCGGAAAGAAAGCACCGGAACTCCGCAAGAGTAGCGGGATCGGCCAGGTCGCTCGCGGCGGCCGCCGACAGCCGCAGACCAACCCCCATCGGGCTGTCCGCTGAGATCTCGCTTTTGACCCGCGGCAAATGCTGCGCGAGCGCAGTCCGGATCTCGGCCCAGCTCTCGCCCGCATGAATGTTCGTGCAGTACGTGAGATGCGGCCGGCCAGGGAGCGAAAGCTGCATCAAGCGCCGCCCTCCGACCGCAGCCAGTCCAGAGCTTCCCCGATCAAGCGGGCATCCATGGTATGGACCTCGATGCCGGTGCCAAGGGCGCCGAGCAGCGTAATGGTGAGATCACCGCCGAGGTGCTCGCGGAATTCTTCAAGCCCATTGAGCAGAAGCCTCCGCCCTTCGGTGTCGCGCTGGTCGCAGGCGTCGTGCCAAAGCGTGAACCCGAGTCGCTTCAACAGGCGGGTGACACGAAGCTCCTCCCCCGCGGGCAGCAACCCCGCGAGAACCGAATAGCGTGTGTCGAGCGCGATGCCGATAGCCACGGCCTCCCCGTGACGCAGCTCGTAGCGCGAGAGCACCTCGAGCTTGTGCGCCGCCCAGTGGCCGAAGTCGAGCGGGCGCACGCTGCCGCGCTCGAACGGATCGCCCCCATGGGCGATCTGGCGCATGTGGAGCAGCGCGCAATGCCGGATCAGCTTGTCGAGCGGTTCGGAGGCGAAGAGGGCTAGGGCCTCAGCCTTCTCCTCGAGCCATTTGAAGAAGGCCCGGTCGCGGATGAGCGCCACTTTGACCGCCTCCGCCATGCCGGCGCGCTTATCGCGGCCCGGCAGCACATCGATAAAGGCGGAGTCATTGATGACGGCATGAGGAGGAACGAACGTGCCCAGCATGTTCTTCATGCCGAACGCGTTGATGCCGTTCTTGACACCCACACCGGAGTCGTTCTGGGCGAGGACGGTGGTCGGCACGCGGATATGGCGGATGCCGCGGTGCGTGGTCGCCGCCGCATAACCCACGAGATCGAGCACCGCGCCGCCGCCGATGCAGACCACATAAGAATGACGATCGAGACCGCAGTCGACGAAGAGCCGCTGCAGCGCCGCCAATCGCGCGGGATCGTTTTTCGCAGCTTCGCCGCCTGCGACCGTCTCAATGGGGCCTGCAAGCGCAAGGCTCGGCGACGCGTCGACATAGGCTGAAATGCGGCGCTTGAGATCGGGCATCTCGCGCAGCACGCCTTCATCGACAACAAAAGCCACCAGATTCGGCGCATCCGGCCGGCAATCCCCAATCAAATCAGCGAGCGTACAATTGTCGCTTGAAAAGACATCGCGCGTAAATGTAACGGCAAATTCATAAACGACGGAGAAGCGCTGTAAAAACAGCCTGTCATTACTTTTGGAGTCGAGCGACGGAAGTGCGATGGCGGTCTCGCGTGACACGGCGTTTCCCCGGCTATTTTCTATTTAATCCGCGACGGACTTATTTTAGAGGGAATTAATTCCAGCGTAAGTCCGGAATATTTCCCAGTCCGCCAATGGCGCCGACCATTCGCGACGAAGCCCATCCCCACTCAGTTCTGCTCCAATCGCCCGCCACTGGCAACCTCCGGAAGGGCAGACGATGGGGCACGCGAGATGGGAAAGAAGATGTATTTATCGCGTTCCATCAACCAGTGCGCGCCATTCGGGAACAAATCCCATTTAAATAATGGATTTCAGGAAATCGAAGATCAGAAATTTTCCCGATTATAATCAATTTCCTCATATTCAAATTTTGTTGATTGACCGGAGTAATGAACTCGTTGCTCTATTGGGCGCGTTCAGTACTCTGAAATGCAATACAAGCGAAGTTTCGGCACGGCGCTTGTATTTTGCGCGATGCAATAATATCAGCCGTCGCGCAAATAACGATCAGCATAGAAACAAATTGAAAATGGGAGAAACGTCCAAATGCGAATGCGGTTTATAACATCCGCGTCGATGTTGGCGGCTGGCCTCCTTGCAACCGGCTCGATTGCCGCCGTTGCTCAGGAAGTCCCCAAGACAGCCGATCAGGTGGCGCGCCCCGGCGGAAAACTACCGGGCGATCCGAAAATCGCCCTCGTCAAGGTCGCCGACGGCTTCCTTGATCCGGTCGGCGTTGCGTCCGCCCATGACGGCACCGGGCGCATCTTCGTCGTCGAGCGTCAGGGCAAGATCCGTGTCGTCACCAAGGATGGCAAGGTCAACGAGAAGCCGTTCCTCGACCTCACCAAGAACAGCCCGCTCGGCAGCGAGGTCCAGACCGGATTCGTCGAGCAAGGCCTCTGGGCCATCGCTTTCCATCCGAAGTTCAAGGAGAACGGCCACTTCTTCGTCAGCTACGCGTCGCTGCCGTTCAACGGCGCACATATCATCGCGCGCTACACCGTCGATCCGGCGAGCCCGGACGTCGTGTCGGTCGAGCACGCCAATAAGACCGTCAAGGTCATCATGAACATCCCGCAGCCCTACTATAATCACTACGGCGGCGGCATTCAGTTCGGGCCCGACGGCAATCTCTACATCGGCAAAGGTGACGCAGGCTGGGAAGGCGATCCCCTCGATGCAGGCCAGAGCAAGAATATGCTCTGGGGCAAGATGCTGCGCATCAACGTCGATACACCTGACGACGTTGCCTACACGATCCCCAAGGACAATCCGTGGGCCAGTGCCTATCAGGATCGCATGATGACGCTCTTCGGCATCACCGAGGAGGGCTTCTCCAAGATCCACATGGGAGCGCGGGGCGAGATCTGGTCTTACGGCCTGCGCAACCCCTACGCCTTCCACTTCAACAAGAAGACGGGCGACCTGTTCATGGCAGAGGTGGGGCAGAATCACCTCGAGGAGATCAACTGGCAGCCGGCCTCCAGCAAGGGTGGCGAGAACTACGGCTGGAAGCACAACATGGGCACCAACTGCCATCCGATGACCGGACCGGACGACAAGTGCCCGATCGTCGGCGTGCTTCCCGCGTCCCAGTATCCGCACCAGGAGCCCTATCCGGGTGCAGAGAAGCTGAAAGACGGCTGGGGCTGCTCCGCCATGGGTCTCGGCGTTGCCAACTACGCCGGCATGG
>CAZDUD010000092.1:0-14628 GCA_964508485.1 uncultured Hyphomicrobium sp.
TCAAGGCGCTCGCTGACCGCAAGAAGCACGTCTACGACGAGGACATCGAGGCGCTCGTCGACGAGGAGATCGCGCACGCACACGATCGCATGAAGGTCGTGGCGCTGCAGGTGATCGCCGGCACCGGCGGGCCGCAGTCGGCGACGCTGACGCTCGACATCGACGGCAGCCAGAAGACCGTGCACGCCAACGGCAACGGTCCCGTGGATGCCATCTTCGCGGCCATCCACCAGCTCGTGCCGCACACGGCCAAGCTCGAGCTCTACCAGGTGCATGCCGTCACCGAGGGGACCGACGCGCAGGCCGAGGTTTCGGTGCGACTCGCCGAGGACGGGCGCGTGGTGACGGGCCGCGGCGCCGACACGGACACCATGGTGGCCTCGGCGCGCGCCTACGTGGCGGCGCTCAACAAGCTCATGCTCAAGCGGCAAAAAACCGCGAAAGCCGAGCAGATCGGCTGATCGAGGCCATCCGCCCGGGAGACGCACCGGCAGTGCGTTTCCCTCCCGTCATATGCGACTGGACAAGGGGGGTGGCTGGTGTTAGACGAACCGGCGTTGGGGCCCTCCACAGGGCCCCTTTGCCGTCCTTTGGGGTCCCGCGGGATCCCTGCCGCCGGCGATGGGTGATTAGCTCAGTTGGTAGAGCAGCTGACTCTTAATCAGCGGGTCCACGGTTCGAGTCCGTGATCACCCACCAATAATTTCAATGATTTAGCTATTCTTTCGGTCCGAGCGTCGACGAGGCGCTGGCGACTTTCGCGCTTCGTTGACGGTGTTGATCGCAAATCAAGCGGCGGCCTACTGTCCAGGCTAGGCTGCTTGCAGAATCACACAACGACGGAATGCTCAAGGATGGCCGATCCTTACGACGTGCTGGGCGTAGCCCGCGATGCCAGCCAGGACGACATCCGCAAGGCGTACCGGAAAGCGGCAAAGGAAACGCATCCCGATCTCAATCCAGGCAAGCCCGAAGCCGAGCAGCGCTTCAAGGAGATCAACGCCGCCTACGACATCGTTGGCGATGCCGACAAGCGCAAGCGCTATGACGCCGGCGAGATCGACGAAACCGGGGCCGAGCGCCAGCCGGAGCGGCACTTCTACCGCGAGTATGCTGAAGCCGACCCGAACAGCCGCTATGGTCGCCGCGCCGCGGGCGGCGATGGGGCGGACTTCGATTACGATATCTTCGCCGATCTCTTTCGGGGTCGCGGCGCAGGCGGCGGCAGCTTCCGCGTGCCGCCCCAGGACATCCGATATGCGCTGGAAGTCGATTTCCTCGACGCAATCAAGGGCGCGCGCAAGACGGTGTCGATGCCCGACGGAAAGACGCTCGACATTGCGATTCCGGCAGGCATCGGCGAGGGACAGGTGCTGCGTCTCAAGGAGCAAGGCTTGCCGGGGTCCGGCGGCAAAGCAGGCGACGCCTATGTGGAGATCTCGATCCGGCCACATCCCGGCTTCAAACGAGAGGGACAGGACATCCTGAGCACGCTCCCCGTTTCGCTGGGCGAGGCGCTCAACGGAGCCAGCGTGCGTGTGGACACTGTCGACGGCCCGGTCGATCTTACGGTGCCGAAGGGTGTCAAGGAGGGGGCGAAGCTCCGGCTTCGCGGCAAGGGTGTGACGCGCGGCAAGGACGGCAGCCGCGGCGATCAGCTCGTCACCATCCATATCGCTCCGCCCGAGGGGGCAGACGATGCCCTTGCTCAGTTCATGGCGGATTGGGAGAAATCCCACCCGCAAAACCCACGCGGAAAGGGCGCGTCGTGACATGATCCGGCAAAGCGAACTCTTCCAGCAATTCACCTGTCTCGAGCAGCACGTACTTCTGACGTGGATCGAGGACGGTGTCATCGCCCCGCATCGCGACGAGACCGGCTACCTTTTCGATCGCATCGACCAGGCGCGCGTGGCGCTTGCGTGCGACCTTCACTATCGGATGGGGCTCGAGCACGCGAGCCTGCCCGTCATTCTTTCGCTGATCGATCAACTGCATGACACGCGGAACAGGCTCAAGGCCTTGACGCGCGCTGTCTGTACGCAATCCGATGCCATCCAGGATGACATCACCCGGCTGCTGTCCGAAGCGAACAAGAGAGACACGACCGGGAGCCGCTAACCGCCCCACTATTCTTTTCGCCAATCGTCAGGAGGTGCCTTCATGGCCGATGAGGAAGCAGATGCCGCGCTTGACCGTCGCATCGCTGTGGTACGCGAAAATATTCGCACGCTGATCGAGCAAGCTGCTGCCTATTCAGGAGCTGCCGACGAAGCGCGCACTGCCGATCGCATCGCGGAGCAGGAGCAATTGCTCGCAGAGCTGGAGCAAGAGAAGGCGCGGGTGAAATAGCATCCGGCTGCCGGAGGATCGCCGCTCCCGCGCGAGGCTTTGCGCCTTCCGCGTGCGGCAGATCCAGCTCCGATCCGCCGTCAGTTCGGCATGTCCCTCGCCGCCTTCCACTCGGCGAGGTCTATGACCTGAGCGCTGTGATGTTTCGGTAGCGAAAGCATCAGCACCCTGCGCCTGACGCGTTCGCGGTAGCGCTCGACCAGATACCAAACAGGTGCACCGTACACGAGAAAGCCGTCGTCATTCTTCGACATGGCCAGCTCCATGCAGTTCTGTTCGCCATCACAATATCGATTGCGAGTCGTCGCAAGTGCGTCGGCACCACACCCCGTCCCGAACCGTACGAGCCATGCCGGCTCGGCGGGCGGGGGGCCTTCCCCGGAAGGCAAACGCGCTGGCCTATTCGGCTCCAAAGCCGAAGTTCGTGTAGATCATCTCCATCTGCGGGTCGCGGGCGATGCTGGCGGGCGTCACCAGCGTCTGCTCGAGGATGAACGCGTAGCATTCCTTGAACGTCTTCGCGCCCTTGGTCCTGCAGAGCGGATGGCTGCGCCAGCGCTGTGCGATGAGCTTCTGGGCGGCGGCCGTATCGATATTGAGGTCGCGCACCATCTCCTCGCGTCCGACGGTCAGTCCCGGGCCGTCCTGGAAGGCCGCGTAGACCAGCTCGCTGCAATAGATCTGGTCGCGGGTCTCGTAGAAGTAGTGATCATACGGGCGGCCCAGGTAGCGGCGCGCGCTCGCGATGGCCTCTTTCGCATGTGCCTCGTCGAGCCCCTTGATGCGCTTGACCGTCACGCGGGCGCCGACGCCTTTCTTGATCCAGGCGTCGAGGGGCACCTCCTGCACCGGGCCGACGGCCTCGATCACGCGAGGCCGGCCGTTCTTGTCTATGTTCACGATGCCGACGTGCGTGTACTCAGTTCCGGAGGCCAGCATGATGGCGTCGCTGGCGCTCGTGGTTGTCTTCTGAAAGACGATATCGCCGGTCTTGAGAGGCGGCAGATCCTCCGCCGGGGCCAGGGTCAGGCCGATGCCGAGCACCGCCAGCACGGCGGTCAGGGCTTGAATCGCAAATTTCATCATCGCATCCAGCATGTTTTCGGAAGGCGGCGGCCTCGTGGCGCCGAGGCCATCGCGGAGATTTCCGTTCCTGCGTATCATGTCCCTTGCGATTCATCGATCCTGCCGCGCGTGCAGACGGCCGGGAGCCACAGTGTGTTGGGCACGGGGGATTTTTGCCCACAGTTTGAAGCCTTTGGAGCGGCCGGCCGATGCAGGGCGAGCCTTACGACCTGGCAATTGTCGGCGGCGGCATCAACGGCGCCGGCATTGCGGCCGACGCGGCAGGGCGCGGGCTCAAGGTCATCTTATTCGAGAAGGGCGACCTCGGGGGCGGAACGTCCTCGGCAAGCTCGAAGCTCATCCACGGGGGGCTGCGCTACCTCGAGCATGGCCAGCTCCGGCTGGTTCGCGAGTCGCTGCTCGAGCGCGAGGTTCTGCTCGGCCGGGCGCCCCACCTCATTCGTCCGCTGCGGTTCGTCATTCCGCACGGCAGCGGCATGCGTTCGCGCTTTCTCATGCGGATCGGTCTCTTCCTCTACGATCATCTGGCCACGCGCCTGCGCATTTCCGCGTCCGAGGCCATCGACCTTTCGCGCGATCCCGCCGGGCGGCCGTTGAAGCCGGCCTTCCGGACCGGCTTCTCCTACTACGACTGCCGGGTGGACGATGCGCGCCTCGTCGTGACGCTCGCCCTCGATGCGGCGGAGCGCGGAGCAGAGATCCATACGCGCGCGCCCGTTACCGCCGTTTCCGCGCTCGACGACCACTGGGAGATCACCGCCGAATCCCGGTCGGGGTCGCTGAGCGTCACGGCCCGCGTGCTGGTCAACGCGGCCGGGCCGTGGTGCGAAGAGGTGGCGCGCCTCGCCGGTGTCGCGGACCGGACGCCCGCGCTCAGGCTCGTTCGCGGCACGCATATCGTAGTGCCGCGGATCGCCGGGGCGGAGGATGCCTATCTCCTGCAGAATCCCGACGGGCGCGTCGTGTTCGCGTTGCCGTTCGAACAGGATTTCACTCTGATCGGAACGACGGAGGTCGGCGTCGAGACCCCCGGCGACGGCTTCACGCCAAGCCGGGACGAGGAGGACTATCTGATCGCGGCAGCCGGGCGCTATTTCGCCAAGGCGCCGACGCACGACGACATCGTGTGGCGGTTTGCCGGCGTGCGGCCGCTGGTCGAAGACGGGGCCAAGCGTGCGTCGGCTGTCTCACGCGACTATCGCCTTGATCTCCTGCAGGCCAAGGGCGCGCCGCCGCTGCTCAATGTGATCGGCGGCAAGATCACGACGTTCCGCCGTCTTGCCGAAGCGGCGCTTCAGCGCCTCGGCCCGTTCTTCCCGGACATGAAGCCGCCCTGGACCGCGCAAGCGCCGCTGCCGGGCGGCGATCTCGGCGGGCGCGAGTTCGAGGCGTTCTGCCAGGACCTTGTGCGGCGTCATCCGGATATCGCGCCCGCAACGCTGCTCAGGCTGGCATCGCTCTACGGCTCGCGCGCCGAGCGCATCGTGGACGACGCCGAGACCGACCACGATTTCGGCGATGTGATCGGCGGTGGGCTCACCGAGCGCGAGGTGCTCTATCTCGGCGAGACCGAATGGGCGCGCACGGCCGAGGATGTTTTTTGGCGCCGTACCAAGGCGGGGCTACATCTCGACGCCAGCCAGCGTCAGGCCGCCGAGATCCTCGTTCAGCATCTCGTCGGCGGGCGCAAGGAAGTCCTCTAGATCGTGCCTCAGCGCCCGCGAAGGGTCGGGTCGTTCGCGGCGATCTCGAAGATGCGCTGCTTCTTCCGGAGCCGGCTTGCATCGAGCAGCATGCGCCCTGCCCAGCGGTACACGTTGCGCGAGCTCACGTAGGCGCGCATCAGACGCATGCGCTCATGCTGCTCCACATCCGACATGGTGAGCGCGCTGTGGAGCGCTTCGCCGGTCGCATAGGCATCATAGGGGTTGATGATCAGCGCTTCGGCAAGCTCGCGGGAGGCGCCCGCGAAATGCGAGAGCACGAGGACGCCGCGCTCGTCGTCGCGGGCGGCGATGAACTCCTTAGCGACGAGGTTCATGCCGTCGTGAAGGCTCGAGACGATGCAGACGTCGGCGGCCCGGAACAGCTCGAAGACCTCGGCGGGCTCGTGGTGGCGGATAATCAGCCTGACAGGCGCCGGCGAGACGTCGCCGTACTTGGCGTTGATCTCGTCCGCAAGCGCCAGCGCCTCATCCTGCAAGCCCTGGTAGGTCGAGAGCTTGCTGCGCGTCGGAGCGGCGGCCTGGATCAGCACGAAGCGTCCGCGCCACTCGGGATGGGCCTCGAGCAGCGTGTCGACCGCGCGGATGCGGTCCAGCACGCCCTTGGTGTAGTCGAAGCGCTCGATGCCAACGGCGATCTTGGTATCCATCGGCAACCCGAAACGCTTGCGTACGACCTCGCGGCACTCGGCGATGGGCTTCTGGTGCGCGAGCGCTGCGGGCGGCCAGTCGATCGAGATCGGATACGGACGGATGAACGTCTCGTGTCCCTGGTGCGTGACGGATTCCTCCTCGCGATCGATCCTGCTTTCCACGAAGCGGTCCACGGTCTCAAGGAAGTTGTTGCAGTGGAACTGCGTATGGAAGCCGATGATGGTCGAGCCGAGCAGGCCGCGGATAAGCTCCTCTTTCCAAGGGAAGATGCCGAAGGTCTCCGCGTTCGGCCACGGGATATGCCAGAAGGTGACAATCGTCGCATCGGGCAGGCGGTCCCGCACCATGCGCGGCAAGAGACCGAAGTGGTAATCCTGAATCAGGACGATGGGAGACGTGGTCTTCGCCTCGGCGGCCACGGCGTCGGCGAAGCGCTCGTTGACGGCGCGATAGATACGCCAGTCGGATTCCCGGAAAACGGGGCGCGTAAAGGCGATGTGGCAGAGCGGCCAGAGGCCTTCGTTCGCCAGGCCATAGTAGTAGCCGTCCTGCTCCTCCTCCGTAATCCAGATGCGGCGCAACGTGTACTCGGGATTGCCGGGCGGCACGGCGATGCGATCATGCGCATCCACGGTTTCGCGGTCAGCGGTTCCGCTGCCGTGCGCGATCCATGTTCCGCCGCAGGCCCGCATCACAGGTTCGACCGCGGAGACGAGGCCACTTGCCGGCGTCTGCAGCTCGATGCCGTGCTCCCCGCGATTGTGAATGTAGGGCTCGCGGTTCGCGACCACGAGCACCTCGACGCCCGGCAGCTCCGCCATCACGATGTCGCGCAGCGTGGATTTGCTCCAGTTCGCCTGATCGCGGTCTATGGCGCTCTGACTCATCTCGAGCTGGCGCAGAACCTGGCGCACCTCGCGATCCAGGATGCCGAACGTCACCGGCGTGGCCCCGGCCTTTCCCGTGAGCGTCGCGCCGGTGACGGCCTGCTTGAACTTCTGCGTCCAGTTGCGGATCAGATAGAGCACGAGGCCGACAGCGAGCGCGCCGCTCGCCAGGATGATGCCTCCCAGCATCAGCGACAGGTAGTTGCGTGCCTCCTGTCCGCGATGCTCCGCAAACGTCAGGTCCTGCACGATGATGAAGTGACCGTGCGATGCGTCCGCCGAGATGGGAAATGCGCCGATCAGCATCCGCCGGCCATTGACGACAATGGTCGAGAAGCTCTCCACGGCCGAACGGGCGATCTCCGCGCATGTGATCGTGGAGGGCATGAGCTTCGTCGCGTAACTCGGCTCGCCGTCGCCCTTACACACTCCTACCGCGACGACGCGGCTGTCCGACGTCGCGACACGTTCGAAAAGCTGATTGATGTGGTCGTCCTGACCGCTTGCGAGCATGTTCGCAAGCGGGACGCTGACGGAATTGAAGGCGAGCGAAGCCCGTCCCTCGATATCCCGCCGCGACCAATCGTCGACCAACGACGTGACGAGCGGCCCGAGAAGCAGGATCGCCAGGAGCGCAATGGCGGCGGCGATCAGTCCGTATCGTGCCGCGAGTTGAACGGTGCGCCCTCTTGCCGCCCACAGCTTGGGACGGCGCTCCCAGTAACGCAGCAAAAAGTCTGTATTCCGCGATATCGCCGGGATCCTCCTCGCTCAAGCCTCCCACATGTGTGGTGACGTGATCTGATGAATGGATGTGCGGCGCATGCTGCGCGCTGAGGCCTAGCCGGTCAACCTTTTGTATATCCGGAACCTTGCGTGGTTGACTCGGAGCGCAAAGTCTATTCGGCGGAGGGGCGCGCAAAGGGAGCCGCGTTGCTGCGGCTCCCAAAATTCGGCTCGGACCACCTGCTCTTGGTCGTCCTGATCTCACTCAGCGCTGCTGGTCGCGGCGGTTGTGCTCGCTCTGACGCTGCTCGCCAGAGCGGTTGTCTTCAGGATCACCCGGCTGGGGTTTGCGATGACGCTGCTGATCCTGCTGCTTGTTCGGATTGCCCCGCTGCTGATCGCGGCGCTGATCGTGCTGGGCCTGCTGCTGGTCACGCTGTGACTGGCCGCCCTGCTGTCCGGGGTTCCGGTTCTCGTTTGCCATTGGGACGTCTCCTGATCTGGAGGGTACGTGCCAATGGAAAACGTCCAGCGGCGGACTCCGGTTCCGCCGCCCGCCTTTGGCGCTTGAAATCTCTCAGTTTCTAGGGCCTGTGCCGCCGATATCCTCGGCCATCGGCTCGCTCGGCCGTATGCCCGTGGCGCGGTTGATGAGAATTGTTACGAGCCAGAGCACGACGCCGATCGCGAGCAAAGCGCCCGCGATCTGATACTGCACCGGATCACGCCCGGTCCATGGGCCGGCGAGAAAGGCGCAACTTGCGGCGCCCAGAACGGGCAGTGCGGTCGGCGTGCGGAAATGCGTGTGCTCGACGGGATCCCGACGCAGCACGAGGACCGCGATGTTGACGATCGTGAAGACACAAATGAGCAAGAGCGCCGTCGTGCCGCCGAGCGCGGGCACCTCGCCTACGAAACCGATCAACGCAAACGCCAGCAGTGTCGTGAAGGCGATGGCGACATACGGCGTGCGCCGGGTTGCATGCACCTTGCCCAGCACGGGCGGCAAGACGTGCTCGCGGCTCATGCCGTAGACGAGGCGGCTTGCCATCAGCATGTTGATCAGCGCGCTGTTGGCGACGGCGAACATGGTGATGAACCCGAACAGCCCGAGCGGGAAATTCGGTGCGCCGGCGGCAACGACCTTGAGCAGCGGCGTCTCGCCCTCGCCCAGCTCAGCGGGCGGCACCAGCGTGATCGCGGAGACCGAGACGAGAAGATAGATCGTGCCGGTGATCAGAAGGCCGGCGAGCAGAATTTTCGGGAAGGTCCGCACCGGATCCTTCGTCTCCTCGGCCATGTTGACGCTATCCTCGAAGCCGACCATGGCGAAAAAGGCTAGCGTCGTCGCGGCGATGGCGGCCCACACCGCGCCTCCCGCGCCCTCCGCGGATTTGAACTCGAAGATTCGAGAGACGTCACCCTTGCCGCCGCCGATGGCCCACAAGCCGATGACGATGATTATCAGGAGGCCCGTCAGCTCGACGCAGGTCAAAACCACATTGAGCTTCACGCTCTCGCCGACGCCGCGCAGGTTCACGGCGGCCACAGCCGCCATGAACAACAGGCCGGCGATCGTTATGCCGATGCCGTCCGCGAGGCCGAGGTCGAAGGCGTCCGACATGTTCGCCGCAAACGCGCGCGATGCTGTCGAGGCCGAGGTTATTCCCGAGCACATCACCGCGAAGGCGACGAGGAAGGTCACGAAGTGGATGCCGAAGGCGCGGTGCGTATAAAGGGCAGCGCCGGCCGCACGCGGGTACTTCGTGACCAGCTCGAGATAGCTGAATGCAGTCAGCAGGGCGACGCCGAAGGCCATGAGGAACGGCAGCCAGACGGCGCCGCCGACGAGGTTCGCGACCTTGCCAGTCAGCGCGTAGATGCCGGTGCCCAGGATATCGCCGACAATAAAGAGCAAGAGAAGCCAGGGGCCCATGACCCTGTGCAGGGTCGGCTCCGCGTGGCCGGAGGATGGGCCTTCGGTGCTGTCGTCCGCGGTGTCTTGCATGACGCTCCCCCATGTCCTCAACCGGTTAACGAGCCTCGCAACTCACCGCCGCGGGGTCAACACCGCTTCACTGCGTACGCTTCGTGCATATGCACTTGGGTTCCGCATTCGGCTCCGGTTAACTCCCGCCTCATGGAAATGGCCAGGGCGCGCGCGAAACTCATCCCCGTCATCTTGCGTTCTCAAGAAATAGGGACCACAACATCTTGGTCCCTGCCGTCATTGCCGAGTGTTGCGTCATGCCCAAAGCGGCCCGTGCCTACTGGAAGGGTTTCCTCAGACTGTCGCTCGTCACGATCGGCGTCGAAATCTACAACGCCGTCGAATCCAAGGCGGACATCTCGTTCCGCCAGATCCACAAGCCGTCCGGCAAACGGGTCAATTACGAGAAGGTCGTAGCCGGGATCGGCAAGATCGACAGCCGCGACATCGTCAAGGGCTACGAGGTGGACAAGGACACCTACGTGACGCTCGACCCCGAGGAGATCGACGCGGTCAAGCTCGAGAGCAAGAAGACCATCGACCTCGTGCAGTTCGTCGATGCCAAGGACATCGACTACCGCTACTTCGAGCGACCCTATTTCGTCGCGCCGACGGACGAGCTTTCGGGCGAGGGATATGTCGTGATCCGCGACGCCCTGCGGAAAACCGGCAAGGTTGGGCTCGCGCAGGTGACCATCGCCGGGCGCGAGTGGCTGGTCGCCATTGCGCCGCTCGAGGACGGGCTCGTCATGGAGATGCTGCGCTATGCGGAGGAGCTTCGGCAGCCGGAGGATTTCTTCGACGAGGTGCCGGGCACGAAGCCGGACAAGGAGATGGTCGATCTCGCCGTGCAGCTCATCGGCAAAAAGTCGGGGGCGTTCAAGCCCGAGAAATTCGAGGACCACTACCAGACCGCCCTCAAGGCGCTGGTCCAGGACAAGCTCAAGGGTCGCAAGATCGTGGCTCACGAGCAGGAGCGGCCGCAGGGCGGCAACATCGTCGATCTCATGGAGGCGCTGAAGCGCAGCGTCAACGCGTCGTCGGAAAAGGGAACCCCCAAGACGGGCGCTTCAAAAACCAAATCCACACGCGGAACCAAGAAGCGGGCCTGACGCAACTTGACGGGCGCGTCGCGGATTGATGAGAGATGGCCAGACCCGCGAAAAAGCTCTCCTCCTACCGTGCCAAGCGCGACTTCACCAGGACCGAGGAGCCCAGCGGGCGTGAGGCGGTCCGCGCGGCGGAGTATCCGCGCTTCGTCATCCAGAAGCACGACGCGACGCGTCTCCATTACGATCTCAGGCTCGAGATGGACGGCGTCTTCAAGTCTTGGGCGGTGACGCGCGGGCCGTCGCTCGACCCCAAGGACAAACGGCTTGCGGTCGAGGTTGAAGACCACCCGCTCGACTACGGCGACTTCGAAGGGACGATCCCCAAGGGCGAGTACGGCGGCGGCACCGTGATGGTGTGGGACCGCGGCTTCTGGATGCCCGAGGGCGATAAGCCGGCCGCGCAGGCGCTTGCCGATGGCGATCTCAAGATCCTGGTCGCGGGCACGAAGCTCAAGGGAAGCTGGGTGCTCGTGCGCATGAAGCAAGACCGTTTCGGCGGCAAGCGCACCAACTGGCTGCTGATCAAGCATCGCGACGAGTACGCGAGGCCCGGCGACAAGGATGCGCTGCTCAAGAAAGACCGTTCCGTCGCCTCCAGGCGCAGCATGGCGGAGATCGCGGCGGGCAAAGGGAAGCGGCCCGAGCCGTTCATGCTGGCGAAGAGCGCCGCGTTCATGCCGGATGCGGTCTGGCATTCGGACGGCGACGATCCCGTGCGTGGCATCACGATCACGAAGCCGGAAAAGGTGCTGTGGCCCGCAACCAAAGACGAGCCGGCCGTGACCAAGGCCGATCTTGCACGCTATCTCGAAACGGTCGGCGACTGGATGCTTCCGCATATCGCGGGCCGTCCCTGCTCTGTTATCCGGGGGCCGGACGGCATCAACGGCGAGACGTTCTTCCAGCGGCACGCCATGCGCGGCACGTCCGAACACGTGACGCTGGTGAGGATTGCGGGTGACCGGGAGCCGTACCTGCAGATCGACAGCGTCGAGGGGCTCATTGCCATGGCGCAGGCGGCGGCGCTGGAATTCCATCCCTGGAACTGCGCACCGTACGAGCCCACCGTCCCCGGACGTCTCGTGTTCGATCTCGATCCGGGTCCCAATGTGTCGTTCGGTGGCGTCGTCGCGGCGGCAAACGAGTTGCGCGGCAGGCTTGAAACGCTCGGCCTCGTCCCATTCTGCCGGACCACGGGCGGGAAAGGGTTACATGTCGTCGTTCCGCTCAAGGCCGGCGGCAAAGACGCACTCGGCTGGGACGAAGCGAAGACCTTCGCGCATGCCGTCTGCGAAGCGATGGCGCACGACAGTCCCGACCGCTACCTGACGACGATGCGGAAAGCCCTTCGCGGTGGCAAGATCTTCCTCGACTATCTGCGCAACGACCGCATGGCGACGGCTGTTGCGCCTCTGTCTCCGCGCGCCCGCGCGGGTGCGCCGGTGTCCATGCCACTCACATGGTCACAGGTGCGCAAGGGGCTCGATCCGATGCGGTTCACGCTGCGGACGGTACCTGGGCTGCTCGGGAAGACAAAAGCCTGGGCCGACTACGACAAGGGAGCGCGTTCGCTCAAGGACGCCATTCGCAAGCTCGTGGATGCGCATCGATGAGCGTCCTTGCGGCCCGCAAGCCTGATCCGCTTCCGGCGTTCGTTCCGCCCTGCCTTGCGACGCTCACCGATGCACCGCCCGAGGGGCACGACTGGGTGCATGAGATCAAGCTCGACGGCTACCGGCTGCAGGCGCGCATCGCGAACGGCTCGGTGCAGCTTCTCACGCGCACGGGCCTCGACTGGACGGCGCGCTTTCCTTCGATCGCCAAGGCGCTCAAGGGCCTCAAGGTCAAGAGCGCGCTGATCGACGGCGAGGCGGTGGTCGAGGATGAAAAGGGCGTGACGAACTTCGTGCGTCTCGTCGAGGCGCTCGAAGCCGGGCGTTCCGGCGACATGCGCTTCATCGCCTTCGATCTGCTTTACCTCGATGGCGTGGACCTCACGTCTGCGGGGCTGCTCGGACGCAAAGAGCTGCTCGAAGCCGTGATGAAGAAGAGCCGTTCCAGCCACCTTCGTTATAGCGCGCACATTGCCGGCGATGGGGCTGCGGTTCTCAAGGAAGCCTGTGCGCTCGGTCTCGAAGGCGTGGTTTCGAAGCGGGTGGACCGGCCGTACCGCTCGGGCCGCAACGGCGACTGGCTTAAGTCGAAGTGCATCGAGACCGACGAATTCGTTATCGGAGGGTATCTGGTGTCGTCCGTCGATGCCAAAGCCGTTGGAGCGCTGGCGCTCGGGACGTTCGAGAAGGGGAAGCTCGTCTATCGCGGGCGTGTCGGCACGGGGTTCGCCCACGACACGGCGCGCGCTGTCTGGAGAGCGTTGCAGCCGCTCAAGAGCTCAACGTCGCCATTCGCAAGCCCGCTTACGGCCATCCAGCGGCGCGGTGTGGTGTGGGTCAAGCCGGAGCTTGTCGCGCAGATCGAATACCGGAGTTGGACGGGTGACGGCTTGCTGCGGCACGCGGCCTTCAAGGGCCTTCGGCAGGACAAGCCGGCGCGCGACGTGCACCGGCCGGTCGTCAGGCGTTCCCACAAGTGAATTCTGTGGTGCCGGGCGGGAAACGCAGCGTTTGCCGCAACCCCTTGTTATCGGCGTCTCACCCCCCATTTCGCGGGCTTACACGAGGCCCCTGCACTCCCGCAGCGCGGCCGGAAAGGAGAGAGCCCCCATGCGTAAGATCCTCGGAGTGACGAATGCCCCGCGCGGGCACTGGGTTGGCGACGGATTCCCCGTCCGCTCGATGCTGTCGCCGGAGAGCGGCTTGAGCCCGTTCCTGCTGCTGGACTATGCCGGGCCCGCCACGTTCACGCCGACGGATGTTCCGCGCGGCGTGGGCGAGCACCCGCACAAGGGGTTCGAGACTGTCACCATCGTCTACCAGGGCGAGCTCGCGCATCGCGACTCGACCGGCAATGGCGGCACGATCGGTCCCGGCGACGTGCAGTGGATGACGGCGGCCTCGGGCATCCTGCATGAGGAGTTCCATTCGGAGGCGTTCACGCGCAACGGCGGGACGCTCGAGATGGTGCAGCTCTGGGTCAACCTGCCCGCCAAGGACAAGAAGGCGGCGCCGGGCTACCAGACGATCCTCAACGGCGACATCCCGTCCGTCGATCTCGCGGACGGGGCGGGCCGTGTGCGTCTCATCGCGGGCGACTACGAGGGCCAGAAGGGACCGGCGCGGACGTTCACGCCGATCGACATCTGGGACGTCCGCCTCAACCGCGACAAGACCGCGACGCTCAACCTGCCCGACGGCCACACGGTCGCTCTGGCGGTGCTCGGCGGCACGGTGCTCGTCAATGGCGAGGAGGTCGTGCGGGCGGCGCAACTCGTCGCGTTCGAGCGGACCGGCGGCGCGATCACGCTCGAGGCCAACAACGACGTGACCGTGCTCGTCCTCTCGGGCGAGCCGATCAAGGAGCCTGTCGTGGCGCATGGGCCGTTCGTGATGAACACGGTCGGCGAGATCAAGCAGGCCATGCTCGACTTCCAGAACGGCCGCTTCGGCGCGATGGAAGAGAAGGTGCACTAGTCTTCCCCCTCTCCCCGTTCGCTCCTTCCTGCGAATGGGGAGAGGGGATGTTGTTACTCCGCCGCTCGCAAGTCGCCGGCCTGGCGCTCAAACAGGTGCCGGTAACGGCCGTTCGGGCGGTTCATCAGAACGCCGTGCGGGCCGTCCTCGACGATGCGGCCCTGGTCGAAGACCAGGATGCGGTCAAGCGCACGCACGGTCGACAGCCGATGGGCGATGACGATCGCCGTGCGGTCCTTCAACAGGCGCTCTACCGCCGCCTGGATAGCCTGCTCCGATTCCGAGTCGAGGCTCGACGTTGCCTCGTCCAGGATCAGGATCGGCGCATCGGCCAAGAACGCGCGCGCGATGGCAATGCGCTGGCGCTCGCCGCCCGACAGCTTCACACCCCGCTCGCCGACGAGCGTGTTGTAGCCCTTCGGCAGGCGCGCGATGAAGTCGTGCGCGTTGGCGAGACGCGCCGCGCGCTCGATCTCGTCCTGCGAAGCGCCCGGCCGCGCGTAGGCG
>CAZDUD010000093.1:0-14401 GCA_964508485.1 uncultured Hyphomicrobium sp.
CCAGGGGCCACTTGTCTAAAGCGCAGCCTAGCCGTGGCTCTTGGCGCGCTCGACGGCCTCGACGATGCGGCGCTGCGCTTCTTCGCTGTCGCCCCAGTGATGGATCTTGGCCCACTTGCCGGGCTCCAGATCCTTGTAGTGCGCGAAGAAGTGCTCGATCTGCTTGAGCGAGATCGACGGCATATCCGTGTAGTTGTTGATCTTCTCGTAGCGGCGCGAGACCTTGAGCGACGGCACGGCGATGATTTTTTCGTCGCCGCCGCCCTCATCCTCCATGACGAGCACGCCGACAGGCCGGCAGTTGATAACGGCGCCGGGCACGATCGTGCGCGTATTGCAGACGAGCACGTCGATCGGATCGCCGTCCTCGGACAGCGTGTGCGGCACGAATCCGTAGTTTCCCGGATAGCGCATCGGCGTGTAGAGGAACCGGTCCACCACCAGTGTGCCCGATGCCTTGTCCATCTCGTACTTGATCGGCTCTCCGCCGACCGACACCTCGATGATGACGTTGATGTCTTCCGGCGGGTTTTTTCCGATAGCGATTGCGTCGAGGCGCATGAGGGTAAGCCTTCAAGTTGGGTTGGGCACATGCTGTGCCCCATGGCCGGGGTCAGCACAAGAGGATCAGGTGTCGCCTGCCCTTGGCCTTTAGGCCATTGAGCAAGTGTCCTTTAGGCCATTTTGCAGGTGTTAAGGTTGAGTCCCGACACCGAGCGCCAGCATGAGGAGCGGCAGCGTGACGAGCGCTCCGAGCGTCGAGAGGAGGATGACGGCCGACGTCACCACTGCCGGCAGCCTGTAGAACTCCGCCAGCATGAACGGACCCGTGCCCGTGGGCAGGGCCGCGAGCAGCACCGCCATGGCCGCGAGCTTTGGCGGCACCGCGAAAGCGGCCGCGAGCCCCCAGGTCAGGGCAGGGTGGACGATGAGCTTGACCGCCGCGAGCGCTGCCGCCGACCGCCGCTCGGTGGCCCCGACCGGGCGCGGCTCGCCGAGGAAAAGCCCGATCACGACCAGGGCCAACGGGCTCGCAGCGCCGCCGAGCAGCCTGAGGAAGGTCTCGGCCGCAGCCGGCAACCCGAGCCCCGTCGCACCGTAGAGCGCGCCCAGCACCGGCGCGATCAGCAACGGGTTGCGGATGAGGGAGGCGCCGACCTTGCGCGCGAGCCGCAGCGGATTGCGCTCGCTGTGGCTCCCGATCTCGATCAGCACGATGGCGGACGCGAACAGCACGCACACCGTGAGGATGGAGGCGATGGTCACCGGCACCAGGCTCTCCGTGCCGAACAGCATGAGCAGAACCGGGAACCCCATGTAGGCCGTGTTGGCATACGAGCCGAGCAGGCCGTCGATGCTGGCCGACGCGAGCGGACGCTTGAGCATGAGACTGGCCCCCAGTGTTCCGTAGAACACCACGCCGCAGGCAAGCCCGAACGCCGCGATGAAGCCCGGCTGCGCAAGATCGCTCGCCTTGGCGTGCGCCATGACGTCGAACAGCAAGGCCGGCAGCGCGAGATAGACGACGAAGCGGTTGAGCTCCGAGACGGCCGCAAGCCCGATGACGCCGATGCGGCGCGCAATGTAGCCGCTGGCGATGAGCGCGAAGACGGGGGCGACAATCGAAAGCACAGAGAGCATTCGGGAGGGTTCGGGCGGACGAGGCGATCCCGCCTTGATAGAGACTGCGCTCGCTGAGGTCTACCGTGCATGGAATCCCACGTTGCACTATTTTGCAGGACTGGTCAGACTGAAGCGCATGGGACGGAAATCGCAGAGGTAACTACGGTGCAACGAGCCCGGATCGCGATATGCGCGATGTCTTACCTCCGTATTGCGGGATTGTGCTTCGCGTCGTCGGCGTCCGCCGTTCAGGACGACGAGGGCGCACCGCCGCCCAAGAAGGAGGAGCGCCTCGAGGATCGGCTCGTCCCCATTCCGAGCTGGTCCAAGGACGTTGCTGACAACGGTTGTCCCCTGCACGGCGCGCCAAGCCCCCACAGCGCGGAAGCCCTGACGAGCCTGACCGAGCTTCCTTTCTGGGAGCTGGTTCAATACGCCGCCGGGCCGTATTCGGTGCGTGCCATCGTGGATACGCCTCAAGAGTTTCGAAAAGTGCTCGAGCCGCTCGACAGCGATCTGCGGACCCTCGCCCTTCTGCATTACCTGTGGAATGGCCTAGGACGTGACGGGCTGCACACCTACTTTTTCCTGAAATCCGGCCATTCGGCACCGCTTGCGCGTGACGCGCTGCAGGCCGCTGGTCTGGCCCGCGAGCATGCGCTGTTCTCGGAAGCTTTGGCGCTGTTCGGGGCGCCTTATCCGGAGGATGACGAGCAGCGCGAGAAGCTATTCGGCTATTCGACGCCGTCCAAGGAGCTTAACGATTTCGACCGCAGGCTGCTCGCTTTGAGCGACAAGTTCGGCTCGCGCGAGGACTGGACCGGTATCATCGTCGCCTACGTCAATCGCACGCCGGCCCTGTGGCGGCGTATCGAGGCCGTGCGCAGGACCCTGGGCGACATGCCGCGCCTGGAGTATCTCACCAACGCGCTCGTGTCTCGTGTCAATCTTTGGCAACCGTTCGAGGAGGTCAGGAAGGGGATCGACACGCTGACGAAGCCGCAGCGCACGCTCTACATTCTTGCCGCGTTCAACTACGAATTCGAGAATGGCGGCGTCCACCAGTTCTTCCTGAACTCCGAGGGTTCCCTGGCGCCCGATGTGGCAGAGGCCATGGCCGAGATCGGGCTCGACCGGCAGGCCGGGCTGATCAGGCGCGGCATCGCAATGTTCAAGCAGCCCTATCCGCGCGATACACAGCTCCGGCGCGAAACCCACTTCCACGAGGGTTGGAGCGAATGGGACGAGCAGCTTTCGGGGTTAACCGATGAGTTCTACGCGCTCGACGGCGGCCCGCAGGTCCTGCACATCGGCGGCGACATGCAGATCCAAGGCGGTCCCGGCCTGCGCTACGCAATGCTGGCATTCGCCAAGCACCACAACATGCTGCCGTGCTGATCGCCCTGATCCGCGGAGGCGGAAGCTACTGGACCCGAAGCGAAGGGCCCCCTAAATCTCACCCCCATGAGCACACCCGCGCCGGCCACAGGCACATCCCTCAAAATCGCGCTCGCCCAGTTGAACCCCATTGTGGGCGACCTCGCTGGCAACGAGCAGAAGTTGCTTGACGCACGCGCCAAGGCCGCGGCCGAGGGCGCGGATCTGATCGTCTTTCCCGAGCTGTTCTACACCGGCTATCCGCCCGAGGACCTCGTGCTGAAGCCCGCCTTCCACACGGCAGCCCGCACGCGCGTCGAAGCGCTCGCCGCGCGCCTCGGCCCCGGCCCGGCCGTCCTCGTCGGCACCGTATGGCCCGAGAACGGTGCCATCTACAACGCCGTCGCGCTTCTCGACGGCGGAACAGTCGCCGCCGTCCGCTTCAAGGTGGACCTTCCCAACTACGGCGTCTTCGATGAGAAGCGCGTGTTCACCGCCGGCGAGCTGCCGAGCCCCATCAGCTTCCGCGGCGTGCGCATCGGCGTGCCGATCTGCGAGGACATCTGGAAGGACGAGGTGACGGAGTGCCTCGCGGAGTGCGGCGCCGAGATCCTGATTGTTCCCAATGGCTCCCCCTTCGACTGGAAGAAGCCTGACGTGCGCATGAACGTCGCCGTGGCGCGCGTCACCGAGACCGGTCTGCCGCTGGCGTATGTGAACCAGGTCGGCGGCCAGGACGAACTGGTGTTCGACGGCGCCTCGTTCGTGCTCAACGCCGACCGTTCGCTTGCAGCCCAGCTACCGGCCTGGGAGGAGCATATCGCCATCACCGATTGGACGAACGGTGAGGCGGGCTGGTCCTGCACGAAAGGCCCGGTGCACCGCCTGACCGAGGGTGACGCCGCGGCATATCACGCCTGCGTCCTGGGCCTGCGCGACTACGTCGACAAGAACCGCTTCCCGGGCGTGGTGCTGGGCCTCTCGGGCGGCATCGACAGCGCGCTTGTCGCCGCTATGGCGGTCGACGCGCTGGGGCCCGAGCGCGTGCACGCGATCATGATGCCTTACCGCTACACCTCAAATCAGAGCATCGCCGACGCCACCGCCTGCGCCGAGGCGCTGGGCATCCGTATCGACACGGTGCCGATCGAGCCGGCTGTGAGCGGTTTCACGGACGCCCTCGCGCCGTTGTTTGCCGGCAGGCAGCCGGACATCGCGGAGGAGAACATCCAGAGCCGCACGCGCGGCGTCATCACCATGGCCATCTCCAACAAGTTCGGCGCCATGGTGCTGACCACGGGCAACAAGAGCGAGATGAGCGTCGGCTACGCGACGCTCTACGGCGACATGAACGGCGGCTTCAACCCGGTGAAGGACCTCTACAAGCTCGAGATCTATCGCCTCGCGCGCTGGCGCAACGCGCACGTGCCGAAAGGCGGCCTCGGGCCTGCGGGCGAGGTGATCCCCGAGAGCATCATCACCCGCGTCCCGACGGCCGAGCTGCGCGAGAACCAGACCGACCAGGACAGCCTGCCGCCCTACGACGTCCTCGACGACATCCTGTCCTGCCTTGTCGAGAAGGAGATGCCCGTCGCCGATGTGATCGCCCGCGGCCACGACCCGGATGTGGTGAAGAAGGTCGAGCGGCTGCTCTATCTCGCGGAGTACAAGCGCCGCCAGGCAGCGCCTGGCGTGAAGATCTCGTCCCGCAACTTCGGCCGCGACCGCCGCTACCCCATCACCAACCGCTTCCGGGAGTAGCAACGACACCTTTCCTCACACCATGGCCGCCGTAAACGCGAAGCGATGCTCCGCATCGACAGGCGGCCATCCAGGGGGCCACTTGTCCAAACGTTGGCGTGCTCGGCCCTGGATGGCCGGGTCAAGCCCGGCCATGACGTTGAATTTGAAGCAACGCCATTGCCTACGCTCAACGTCATGCCGGCGAAGGCCGGCACCCACGCAAGCTTCAGCAATCGCGCGGCCGGAGCCTACGCGACTGCCCTCCACACTGCAGCGTAGACTGCAACCTCACTCCGCCCGCGTGCCGTCGGCGCAGAAGGTGAGCGCCACCTGACACATGCCGAAGGAGCGCTCGCACTCCCACCGGGCGTCGCGTTGGGCAAGCTCCATCGTCTTGCCCGCTGAGGCGCGCCAGCGCGTGGGATCGGCGGGCGTCTCGGCCAGCGCCCAGCACTCGTCCTTCGAGAGCGTCGCGATCACCTTGCACCCCTGATCGAACTTTTCGCTGCACCGCTTCAAGGCGCCCGCTTCCGCCGCGTCCTTGCTGGGCTCCTCGACGCGGGCGAAGATGTTGCCGCCGTGGTCCACCACCGCCGCCCAGCAGTCGGCGCCCGAGAAGAGACCGCCGCACGCCGCGAATGGGTTCCTGGGACCGCCCGCGAGCAGCACCGCCGCGCCGCCCACCAGGAGCAGAAGAGAGGCCGCCAGCGTGCCTGTGAGCACCCGCCGCTTGCGTGTTCCGCCGCCGAGCTTCGACAGGCTCGTTTTGATGAGCCGCGTGTACGCCAGCGGCACGCGCATGGCGCTGCGTTGCTGCGAGACGGGCGAGGTAGGCCGCGACGCCGTCGACGGGTCGGCCGAAACCACCTCGCTGCCCTCGAGGAGCATCGGCCGCCATTCCTGCACGGATTGCGGCCGGCCGTGGGGCGAAAGCCTTAGCCCCTCGTCGATCGCCGCGAGAAAGCTCTCGCGATAGTGCCCCCGGGCGGCCTGGACGGCGGGCTTGAGATCGTCCTGGAGCTGCCGCGAGGTCGCTTCCATCGGCCGCTCGCCAGTGACGGCCCGGTAGAGCGTCGCGGCGAAGGCATAGATGTCGGTCCAGGGGCCGTAGCGATCCGCGTTCGAAGTGTACTGCTCGGGCGCCGAATAGCCGCTCTTGAAGACGAGCGCCGACACGAGCTGCGAATGCTGCTTGATCTCGAACCGCGACGCGCCGAAGTCGAGCAGGATGGGCGAGCCGTCCGCCCCGCGGATCATGATGTTCTCGGGCGAGATGTCGAGATGCCAGGTGCGGTTCTCGTGCACGAGCGCGAGCGCCGAAAGCAGCGGCCCTGCGACGAGATCGAGCTCGTCCTGCGTCGGCCGGCTGTCGAGACCGCGGAGCCACTTCTCGAACGTCATGCCCCGGACGAGGTCGAGCACCATGTAGGCCGTGTCGTTCGTCTGGAACACACGCCGGACGCCGATGATGTTGGGATGATTGAACTGCGCGAGCAGCCGCGCCTCGTCGAAGAACTTCTTGAGCCCCCAGCGGTAGTCCTCTTCCGCATTGGCCCTTGAGAGGAATTTGAGGCTGAGCCCCTCGCGCCGGACGAGATCCTCGGGAAAAAACTCCTTGAGCGCGAACTCGGCGTTCAGCATCTCGTCGCGGATAAGATAGGTGATGCCGAATCCGCCGCGCCCCAGAATGCCGGTGATAACGTACTGGTCGATCCGCGTCCCCCGCGGCAGCACGGTCTCGTCTCGAGCGTCCATTGGGACGGAGGCCTCCCTGCGCATCACGCGCCTAACAATGCCTCATTCGCCTTACCGCGGAAAGAGTTACTCGCGCACTCGGGCGGCCCGCGGCGCTAACACTAACGACAAGCCTCCCTGTGGGCCGCGGCGGCCCGTTGTTGAACGGCAAACCTCGTCAGCGTAGGATGATTTTCTTTTTTTATGCGGCGATACTTGGAGAGGCTGGCATGCGGCGCTTGGCGAGGCAACGCGAAGCGATTGTTGCAATCGGCGTGTTGCTCTCCGTGTTCGGATCGTGCGGCGCAGGCGCCACCGAAACGAAGCTGATCGCAAGCTGCCGGAAGCCCACCACTGGTCAGCAGCCGCGTGTCGCCTGCGACGTCAGGGCCAGCGGCTTCGCCGTTGTCGAGACTGTCGCGGCAGCCCTCAAGGGCGGCGCGGGCGAGCTTAAATCGAGCTTCAAGGCGTTCGACTCCGCCGAGCAGTCCACCAACACGGCCTATCTGATCCAGCTTTTGCCGAACGCCCGCCGCACGACCCTGACCCAGATGGGCGATGCCGTCGTCACATTGACGGACCAGCGGCAAGGCAAACGCCGCTTCTCGGCCTACACCTACGGCAACGATCTCGCGCTCGTTGCCGACTCCGGCACCTCGAAGGCCGAGTTCGTGCGCCAGATCATCGCCATGGAACCGGAGAGCACCAAGGTGCAGCTCTACAAGGCTGCACTTGAGGCGGTGGAGGCGCTGGCCAGGGAGGGCGGCGACCGCAAAGCATTGGTCATTCTCGGCGACGGCACCGCGGACGATGCGGGCTATTCCCACGAGCAACTCGTGAAGGCCGCCAAGGATGCGGGCGTCGTGATCCACGTCCTTGGCTTCTACGACGACCGCACGAGCGCAAGCAGGGCCAAGTTTGCGAGCCTCTCCCGCCTCGCCGAGGACACCGGCGGTTACGCCGCCGAGGTCAAGCAGGGCAGCGGCCGAGAGGTCGCGAAGGGCATCATATCGAGCCGCTTCGCCGGCGAGGTGCTGGAGAACGGCGGCACGCTGACCGCGGATCTGGCGGGACCGTCAGGCAGCCAGACCCTCGTGCTTACGGCCAATGTGGCCGAGGGACCAGCGCTTGCCGCTGAGCAGACGGTCGAGGTCCCGCCGGCCCCGCAGCCATCCTTCGAAACCACCGTCGAGACGAGCGAGCCTGAGGCCGAGACCGAGGCGGAAGGCGGCCTCGATATCCTCACCGTGATCGCAGTTCTCGCTGCTCTCGGAGGGCTTGGCGCATTCGGCTACCGCATGTACGCGCACAGGCTGCATCCTGCAGCAACGCCCGCCGCCACCGCACCGGAGGCTTCCGCCGAGGATGAGGTGGAAGAGGAGGAGATTACCGTAGCAGGAGGAAGCGCCGCGGCAGGCGAAAGTGTCGAGCCCGGCGATAGCGCACTGCCGAGCGAAAGCGCTGTGCCGAATAAGCCTCCGCACGACGTTGGAGACCGTTCCGCCGTTTACGGCTGGCTCGAGGGGATCGACGGCGACGCTGCGCGCCATCCCCTGCGCACGGCCAGCGTCCACGTCGGGCGCCATCGCGACAACGACATCTGCCTTTTGAACGATTCCATTTCACGCCGTCACGCGGTGCTGAACTACGATTCCAAGACGCGCCGTGTCGTGATCACCGATCTTGGCGCGGGGAACGGCGTTATCGTGAACAAAACCAGATACAAGTCGCGCGAGCTCAACGATGGCGACATGGTGGAGCTCGGCGAGGTCCGGCTGCGGTTCAGGGCCGGGACGGAGAGTCCGGCCTGAAGCGTAGGCGCGAGATCAAGGAGACCAGACGATGAGCAACGATCCGCGGCACCCCGGCGACGGCGATCCCGAGGCCAACAAGAAGACACGCCTGATCATGCGGCCCGACGTGGCCGAGAGTGGCAAGCCGGGCGTGTCCGCGCCGCAGCCCCGCGCCGGAGCGGTGATTGGCACCACGCGCCTCGTCGGCACCATCGGCCAATCATCTCCGGCCGCGGACGCTCCCCCAGCCGACCCGACCAAGAAAACGAAAGCGCAGGCCAAGACCCAGCTCCTGCGCGAAGGCACCGTCGACACCGAACCTGTCGCTGGCTGGATCGTCGTCGTCAAAGGCCCGGGACGCGGCGCCTTCCGCCCGGTCTTCGTCGGCATGAACGCGGTCGGCCGCGCCCCGAGCCAGCGCATCTGCATCGACTTCGGGGACGAAAGCATCTCGCGCGAGGAGCACGCGTTCATCACCTACGACGACGAGACGCGGATTTTCTACCTGCACCACGGCGGCAAGACGAATCTCGTGCGCCTCGCCGGCAAGCCCGTGCTGCAGCCCGCGGAGCTCAAGGCGGGTGACCAGTTCCGCATCGGCAATACGACATTCCGCTTTGTCCCGTGCTGCGGGCCCGATTTCGACTGGACGACAGAGGTTCAAGACGCATGACATGGCGCGTGGCAGGCACAGCCCGAGCCACGACCGGCAAGCGTGCCAATCAAGAAGACGCCTTCGCGATCTGGCCGCCCGGAGCCCAAGCCGCAACCGCACGCGGCGAGGGCCTGCTCGCGGTGGTCGCGGACGGAATGGGCGGACATGCCGGAGGCGAGGTCGCTGGCGAGCTTGCCTGCGAAACCTTCGTTGCGGCGTTCACGGCCGCGGACGGCGCCGTCGGCGAGCGCCTTGAGGGTGCGCTCGATGCCGGCAACAAGGCGATTGCCGCCCGCGCGGCCGAGGACGACGAGCTGCGCGGCATGGGCTGCACGCTGATCGGCGCCTGGGTCGATGGCGAGGGTCTGCGTTGGGTCAGCGTCGGCGATTCCCTGCTGCTTCTGTTCCGCGCTCCGGAGGTGCTGCGCCTCAACGCCGACCACTCGCTGGGCGCATTCCTCGACGACCAGGCGCACAAGAAGCTCATCTCGGCGGCCGAAGCCGAGAGCAATCCCTACCGCAACGCCCTGCGCTCGGCGCTCACCGGCAAGGCCATCGAGATCGTGGACCTCCATGCCGAGCCCTACCCGCTCGCCGCCGGCGATTGGGTGGTCCTCGCCAGCGACGGCATCGCGAGTCTCGACGGCGACGAGATCGGCGACATCGTCTACGCGAGCCGGGAGGGGGCACCCGAGACCATGGCGGATAACCTGATCGCGGCCGTCCTGGCGAAGCAGGAGCCCGAGCAGGACAACACCACCGTCATCGTGATCCGGATCGCCGAGGACGTGAGCGCGCACACCGGTTCGGAGGATGCGCCGACCCGCATCCTGCGCCACGACATTTCGGTCGCTGCGCTGTTGCCGCAGGAGCCGGAGGACGACGGCGTGGAAACGACACAGCGCATCGTCGAGCCCCCCGCCTATCAGGCGTTCTTCGCCCGCTACCGCACGGCGCTCATCGGCGTCGCCATGGGCCTGATGTTCCTTATCGGCTGGCTGGTGCGGGCGTACTTAGAATAGCACACAGCGCGGTGTGCCAGCGCCGCATTACACAATCAATGGATCAGCATCGCCTTTCACACCATGGCCGCCGTCCGCGCGCAGCGCGGCTTCTCCACGACAGGCGGCCATCCAGGGGCCGCTTGTTGGACGCTTCAGCATAGGCCCTGGATGGCTGGGTCAAGCCCGGCCATGACGAGAAGAAATTCGGAGTACTTCAACTCTTGCGCCGACCTTCAACGTTGCCTATGCGGCAGGCAACTCGCCTTCTCTCGACGTCATGCCGGCGCAGGCCGGCACCCACGCCAGCCTCCACGCGTGCGACGGGTGGATCGGGCGATGCGGTTCAGCGAGCGATGATCGATCAGGAAATTGGCGCGAAGTTAGAACGCTGGAAGATATGCTCCGCGACTACTTCCCAAGCAGCTTCCGCGCCGCGACGTCCGGGCTGACGCGGCCGGACAGCACCTCGTCGGACAGCCCGTCGATCTCGCGGTTGCTGTCCTCCTTCACACGCCGCGCGACGATATCGGCCGCGGCCCGCGCAATGAGATAGCGCGCCCGCCGCCGCCGCCGCGCCATCGGTCCGGCCTCCGCGCCGCGCTGTCCGATCTCCTGCATGGTCTTGACCAGCTCCGGAACGCCCTCGCCAGTGGTCGCCGTGGTCTTGAGCACCGGCACGGGCGCGCGGAGCGAGCGGATCGAAAGCGCGCCGAGGAGTTGCTGCAGCGTAAGCTCGGCGCCCTCGCGGTCGCCTTTGTTGACGACGAGAATGTCGGCGATCTCGAGCAGTCCCGACTTCATCGCCTGGATGTCGTCGCCGAGGCCCGGCGCCGAAATGACCACACGCACGTCCGCGACCTCCGCCACGTCCATCTCGTTCTGCCCGGTGCCGACCGTCTCGAGCAGGATGAGATCGAAACCCGCCGCATCGAGCGCATCGATCACGCGCACGGCAGCCGGCGAAAGCCCGCCGAGATAGCCGCGGCTCGCGAGCGAGCGCACGAACACGCCGTCGTCGTCGAGCGCGGCCGTCATGCGGATGCGATCGCCGAGGATCGCGCCGCCCGAGATCGGGCTCGACGGATCGACGGCGATGACGCCGACGGTGCCGCCCTGCGACCGCACGTGGGAAATGACGGAGTTGACGAGCGTCGACTTGCCGGCGCCCGGCGGCCCCGTGAAGCCGACGACCAGAGCCCTTCCGAGGTAGGGCTGCAGCGCCTCGAGCAGCGGCGGCGCGCTCGTCGAAAGCTTTTCGAGCTCCGTGACGGCCGCCGCAATTGCCCGGCGCTCGCCCGCGCGCAGGCGCTGCACGAGGTCGGGAATGGCCTCGAGCTTCAGCGTCGAGCGGGGCGGCGGCGGGCCGAGGTTGGTCGCGTCATCCATGTCGGCGCTGATACGCACAAATGCGCCTATCCGCAATGCCTCTGCCCGTCACATCCCCGCCTTCGGAGCGCATTCGGCGCGTGAGCGGATCACCGAGAGAGCCCGCAGGGCTCCGGGAGCAAGCCGACCCGGCGTAAACGCCGCCCCCGCGGAGCGCCGTCCATGCGGAGCATGGCTTCGCCATGACGGCGCGTGAGCGAAAAAGATCAGAACCACAACCCCGGCCACCGGTAGCGGGGGCGCATGTCGCCGGGGCCATAGCCGACGAGCGAGAACATTGGCTGTTCGACGATGACGAGCGGGTCATGCTGCGGCTGCGCGGTTGCGTCGAGCGCCCCGAGCCTCTGGATGCGCTCTTCGGTCTCAGGATGCGAGCGCAGCATCGAAGGAAACGGAACCCGCCGTCCCGGCACGGGGAACATGAGATCCTCCCAGAAATGTCCCGTGGTGGTCTCCAGACTGCGCAGCGCCGAGGCAAGCGCGCGGGCATCGCCCGTGAGTGCCACCGCGGTCCGGTCGGCCTCGAACTCCCTGGCCCGCGACAGGCCGAGCTGCAGAAAGCTCGACAGGGCCGGCGCCAGGTAGAACGCCAGCACCGCCCACCAGGAGATCATGTCCTCGCCGCGCACGAAGGCGAGCACGTTGTAGAGCGCAAGCCCGAGCGCCACGTAGCTCATGAGCTGCAGCACGCGCGTCATGACGTCCGCGAACCCCATGACCAGGAGGTCGTTGTTGCGGATGTGGGCCATCTCGTGGGCAAGCACCCCGGCCGTCTCGGCGAGCGACAGGCGCCTCAGCAACCCCTCGGTGACGGCAATAGCCGAATGCTCGCGGCAGCCGGCCGCGAAGGCGTTGAGCGTCGCGCTCGGAATGACGTAGAGATCAGGCCGCTTCGGCAGGTCCGCCCGGTAGGCCAGGACGTCGACGAGGCTCGAAAGCTGGCTCTGGTCCGGAGGGATATGCATGGCCTGATAGAGCCGCATGACGGTCTCGGGCGGCATGCGGATGGTCAGAGGCCAGACCAGCGCAATGAGAAGCCCGGCGGCGATGGTCCCGGCGGCCCCCCAGATGAGCACCGTCGGAACGCTGATCAGCACGAAAAAACCGAGAAAAAGCAGGGCGACGTGCCAAAGATTGGGGCGCGAAATGCCGCTAAGCACCTTACCGCTGAGGCCGGCCGCTTCGAGTAATGGAGGCATTGGCCCCTCCAAGGAGAGAAAATCCGGTCGAAACGACGGCGCGCGCACCGCCCCGCTCCATCCCCATTAATGGCGAGATTTGGCCCGCAAAAGCGTCTTTCCTATGATAAACGGCGTGCTGACGGGCTGCGAAGCGCCCGAACGAAAAACAGTCCGTCACTTCTTGCAATTCCGTTGTCCACAAGGTGTTGACCGGGAATCCGCGTTTGTATATAGGAACGCCACTCTCACGGTAGGTGGTAGGCCATCTCCGCGCTCGTTTGCGCTTCAGCCTAAACGCTGCCGTCCCAAAGCAGAGGACATTTTCGGACCAAGATCGCTGGCGAGCCGAAAGGCAAGCCGGATGATCCTCTGGTTTTTTCCGTGCCAGGCTTCCGGGGCTCCGGAGCTCGGCAGGTTTTGTTTGCCGCATGCGCTCGTTCTCGATGCGCGGTGGGAGCAGACCGGGAAGCGGGTTGGAGCCGAACGAGAAGCGGGGCGCTTGATGCCGACGATACAGCAGCTGATCCGGAAACCCCGGAGCCCGAAGGTCTATCGCGAGAAGTCTCGCCACATGGAGGCATGCCCTCAGAAGCGTGGCGTGTGCACCCGCGTCTATACGACGACGCCGAAGAAGCCGAACTCGGCCCTTCGTAAGGTGGCCAAGATCCGCCTGACCAACGGGTTCGAGGTCATCGGCTACATCCCGGGCGAAGGCCACAACCTTCAGGAGCACTCCGTGGTCCTGATCCGTGGCGGCCGCGTCAAGGACTTGCCCGGCGTCCGTTACCACATCCTGCGCGGCGTGCTCGACACCCAGGGCGTCGCCAACCGCAAGCAGCGTCGTTCGAAATACGGTGCGAAGCGTCCGAAGTAGGCGCTCTGCACAGAGGTATCCCGGACGAGCCGCTTGGGAGCGGAAAGATCCGGGATCTCGAAGTTCCAAAGCGGCTCGCCCGGGAGTGAGCTGGAAGAAATCGAAGCGAAGGACCAGGACACATGTCCCGTCGTCACAGTGCAGAGAAGCGCGAAGTCAATCCGGATCCGAAGTACGCGGATCTGGTGCTGACCAAGTTCATGAACGCCGTCATGTCGGACGGCAAGAAGTCGGTCGCCGAGCGCATCGTGTACGGCGCCCTCGAGCGCATGGAGCAGAAGGCGAAGTCGGATCCGATCGCCATGTTCCATCAGGCGCTCGACAACGTGATGCCGGCCGTCGAGGTCCGCTCGCGTCGCGTCGGCGGTGCAACTTACCAGGTTCCGGTCGAGGTCCGCTCCGAGCGCCGTCAGGCCCTCGCTATTCGCTGGATCATCGCTGCCGCCCGCGGCCGCAACGAGAACACCATGGTCGAGCGCCTGTCCGGCGAGTTGCTCGATGCCGCTTCGAACCGCGGTACCGCGGTCAAGAAGCGCGAAGACACTCACAAGATGGCGGACGCCAACCGGGCGTTCTCTCATTACCGCTGGTAAATCGAAAGGAATTGCGCGGTTGCGTCCAAGCGGAGCTTGGCTCGGGCAACCGAAGCGCAAAGGAAGAGACAGATGGCCCGCCAATACCCGATCGAGGATTACCGCAACTTCGGCATCATGGCCCACATCGATGCCGGCAAGACGACCACGACCGAGCGGATCCTCTACTACACCGGCAAGTCCTACAAGATCGGCGAAGTCCATGACGGCGCCGCGACGATGGACTTCATGGAGCAGGAAGCTGAGCGCGGCATCACCATCACGTCTGCTGCGACCACCTGCTTCTGGGTCGACCGCAACAACAAGAAGCACCGCCTGAACATCATCGACACGCCGGGCCACGTCGACTTCACCATCGAGGTCGAGCGTTCGCTGCGCGTGCTCGACGGCGCCGTATGCGTCCTCGATAGTAACCAGGGCGTCGAGCCGCAGACCGAG
>CAZDUD010000094.1:0-14268 GCA_964508485.1 uncultured Hyphomicrobium sp.
GATGTCGCCGTGGCGGACCTCGGCCCGCCCAAGGCCCGCGCTCTTCAGCCGTGAGCGCGCGTAATCCAGCATCGACTGGTTCACATCGAGGCCGAGACCGCGCTCGTAGCGATCCGCGAGCACCTCGAGCATGCGGCCGGTCCCGGTTCCCAGGTCGACCAGCAGCTTGAACGGCTGGCCGTTGAGTGCAGCACCGATGGCGCTCTCGACGGCGGTCTCGGACACGTAAAGCGTACGGATCCGGTCCCAGTCCGCCGCGTGCTCACGGAAATAGGTCTGCGCCGCCGCTTGGCGCTCGTGCTTCAGTGCTTCAGCGCGCGTGCTGTCACGGCGCAGGACCGGATCGCGGGTGTCGACGGTCTCGAGAATGCGGCGCACGAGCTTGCCGCCCTCGGAGCGGTCCGACACGTGGAAATAGACCCAGCTCCCCTCGCGGAAGCGCTCGATAAGCCCGGCTTCGGCAAGCAGCTTCAAGTGGCGGCTGATGCGCGGCTGGCTCTGTCCGAGGATCTGGGTCAGGTCCTTGACGTTGAGCTCGCCCGCCGCGAGCAGCAGCAGGATGCGCAGACGCGTCGTCTCGGCCGCCGCCTTCAGCGCCAGCACAAGGTCATGGGTCTCGAGGGTTCCGGACATCTTGGGGTCTCGGCTCGTGGGGTCTCGGCTCGCTTTGCCGCATCTTGCCGGACAACATATAAAGATATGTTTATGTGTCAAGACCACCTTTGATGAGCTGCGCAGTAACCTCGGAGAAAGTCCGAGGGGCTACAAACTTCGATTCGGGCGGCTCGCATCCTGGGGGGCAGGATCTCATGCACGGCACGTTTGCGGACTTCGAGTCTTCGTCTTTTTCTCAATCCATTCCGGCAGAAGTGACCTTCGACCAGGCTCCTGAGGGGGGCAGCCGGTTCGTGCTGCTGGCTGTGCTAGTACCCTTGCTGATCGGTCTTTTAGCACCCTTCTGGCTGGTGGCCGTTCAACTGGCGTCGGACCCGGCCGCGCGCGCCATCCTTGCCGCCCGCCCTATCGTCGGCGTGCAACTCCTGGGCGGGCTTCTGGTTCTCGGCTCGATCTTCGGCTGGCCGCTGGTCGTCCTTGCCCGCCGGGCGCTCCGCCGGCGCCGGGTCAGGATCGGCAACGGCGCCGTCCATTCGGAGGCCGTCGGACTGTTCGGGACAAGCTCCTGGACCGAGCCGCTCACCGGCTACGCGGGGCTCACGCACCGGGTGCGGACGTCGCTCTCCGGGGTGCGGCACGAGCTCGTCCTGGTGCACCGCCGCCCGTCGCGCTCCGTCATCCTTCTTTCCGGCTCTCAGGTCCCGCCCGAGGCGATCACCTCGGCGGCGCGACTTTTTGCCCTTGCCGAAATTCCGTCGCGAGAGGCCGCTAGCGTCACGCCGTTGCACGGGTATTTTGGTCACGCGGAGGCGAAGCCTTTGCTGGCAGCCGGCTAGCTTTGGGCTGTCCTGCGCTTTGACTAGACTATGCGGGCATGGCTGAATGAAGGACGGAAACCCGTTCTTTGCGCGCGGGTCCAGTGTTCGTTGCGGATCCGGGGCCGCGTTGACTGCGGGAGCACAACTCGATGACGACCGTATGCAGTGGGGGGAGCATCGCCGGCCGGCTTGGAGCAGCGGCACTCTCACTCCTCATCCTCGCGGCAGGCTCGGCTGCTGCACTCGCCGAGACACCGGCGGCCTACATGCAGCGCGTGGCGAACCAGCTCATCGCCGCCCAGCGCTCCGGCTCCGAAGCCGACTATGCCACCGTGCTGCGCAGCCATGCGGACGTTCCGTCGATCGCCATCACGGCGCTCGGCTCTTACGCGCAGAGCCTCGATAAGTCGGACCGGCCCGCCTACTACGCCGGCATGATCAATTTCATCTCGCGTTACGCCACCCAGGAGGGACCCAAGTATCCCGTGGCCAAGGCCATCATGGTCGGGCAGACGAAGGAGACGGCCAACGGCACCTACGTCGACAGCCGGGTCACGCTCAAGAGCGGCGAGACTTATGATGTGCGCTGGCGCATCGTGCGGCGCGGCAGCGCCTACAAGGTGCGCGAGGCGGAGATCATCGGCTTCGAGATGACGACATTCCTCAATACGCTGTTCCAGAACTACATCTCGGAGAACGGCGGCAATCCTCGCACGCTTGTGATCGCGCTCAACCGCTGATCCCCACCGCTGCGCGCGTATCGCGCTTGGCAACGCCGTGCGGCGGCGTAAGGTGCTGCGCCTGCTGCCCGCCCCGCTGCCCTTGGCCTTGTGCCGATCGTACAGCCAATGCGCCCCCACCGGAGATGCCATGAAACCCGAAAGCCCGCGTCCGCACCGTCTCAAGGACTATCGGCCGCCCGCCTATCTGGTCGACCATGTGGATCTCGACTTCGCGCTCGATCCCGAGCGGACGGAGGTCAAGGCCGCGCTCAAGATCCTGCGCAACCCCGCCGCCACGGGCGCAGCCGGCAAGGCGCTGGTGCTCGACGGCGAGCAGCTCGATCTCAAACATATCGCCATCGACGGCAAGGCGCTCGAGCCGCGCGACTACAAGCTCGACGCGACGTCGCTCACAATCGCCAAGGTCCCTGCGAAGGCGTTCACGCTCTCGCTCATGACCGTCATCAATCCGGATGCCAACAAGGCGCTGCAGGGGCTCTACCGGTCGCGCGGCGTGTTCTGCACGCAGTGCGAGGCTGAAGGGTTCCGGCGCATCACGTTCTTTCCCGACCGGCCCGACGTGCTCGCAACCTATACCTGCCGCATCGAGGCCGACGCCAAGACGGTGCCCGTCCTGCTCGCCAACGGCAACCCAACCGATAGCGGAAAGCTCGCGAACGGCCGGCATTTCGCGGTCTGGCATGATCCCCATCCGAAGCCCAGCTACCTGTTCGCGCTCGTCGGCGGCGACCTCTCCCCGATCTCCTCGACCTTCAAGACGGCCTCCGGCCGCAAGGTGGATCTCAAGATCTACGTCGAGCACGGCAAGGAAGCGCGCGCGGAATGGGCTATGGATTCGCTCAAGCGATCCATGCGGTGGGACGAAATCCGTTTCGGGCGCGAGTACGATCTCGACGTGTTCAACATCGTCGCCGTCTCCGACTTCAACATGGGGGCGATGGAGAACAAGGGTCTCAACATCTTCAACGACCGGCTGATCCTCGCCTCACCCGACACGGCGACCGACGGCAATTTCGAATCCATCGAGAGCGTCGTCGCGCACGAGTACTTCCACAACTGGACCGGCAACCGCATCACCTGCCGCGACTGGTTCCAGCTCTGCCTCAAGGAAGGACTGACCGTCTATCGCGACCAGGAGTTCTCGGCGGACGAGCGGTCGCGCACCGTGCAGCGCATCATCGACGTGCGGCAACTGCGGGCTACGCAGTTCACCGAGGACGCGGGGCCGCTCGCGCATCCCGTGCGGCCCGAGAGCTACATCGAGATCAACAACTTCTACACTGCCACGGTCTACGAGAAGGGCGCCGAGCTCGTGCGCATGATCGAGACCATCCTCGGGCCTGAGGACTTCCGGCGCGGCATGGACCTCTATTTCGAGCGCCACGACGGGCAGGCGGCGACGATCGAGGATTTCGTCCGCTGCTTCGAGGACGCATCGAAGCGCGACCTCTCGCACTTCAAGCTCTGGTACTCCCAGGCGGGCACGCCGGAGCTCGTGGCGGCGCTCTCCTACGACAGCGCCAACAAGCAGGCCGAGCTAAAGATCGAGCAGGTGCTGCCGCCGACGCCGGGCGAAAGCAAGAAGAAGCCGCTGCACATCCCCGTGCGGATCGGCCTCCTTGGCGGCAATGGGCAGGAGATCACGCTCAAGCGCGACACGGGCGAGGTCATCGAGGACGGCGTGCTGCACGTGACCAAGCGCTCGCAGACGTTCCGTTTCGCGGACGTTCCCTCGCCGCCCGTGCCGTCGATCCTGCGCGGCTTCTCGGCGCCCGTGAACCTCACGCTCAATCTCTCCGAGCGCGACCTCGAGTTCCTGATGGCGCACGATCAGGATCTGTTCAACCGCTGGCAGGCGGCGAATACGTACGCCACGCGCACGCTCGTCGACATGGTCAAGGGGCTACGCAAGGGCGAGCGCTCGACTGCGCGTGCAAATGCGTTCGTGAAGGCGCTCGGCCTGGCAGTCGGCCACGACGATCTCGAGCCCGCCTATCGCGCGGAGCTCCTGAAACTTCCGAGCCAATCGGACATCGCGCGCGTGATCGGGCGCAACGTGGACCCCGGCCTCATCTTCCGCGCCCATCGCCAGCTCTTGAAAGTTGCCGGCGGCACGCTCGGGGATCTGCTCGAGGACGTCTACAAGGACATGCGCGCCAAGGGGGCGTTCTCGCCCGATGCCCAGAGCGCAGGGCGGCGCGCGCTGCGCAATGCGGCGCTGACGCTGCTCACGGCGCGCGGCACGGCCGCCGACGAGACACGCCTTGCGGATCACTTCTTCAAAGCGACCAACATGACGGATGAGGCGCATGGCCTCATGCTGATCGCGGCCAAGTCTGGACCTCTGCGCGAGAAGGCGCTCGCGCGCTTCTTCGACCGCTGGAAGGACGACCACCTCGTCATCGATACCTGGTTCGGCGCGCAGGCAATGTCGCCGCTCCGGCCGGCGCTCGGCCAGGTCAAGGCGCTGACCAAGCATCCCCTGTTCAGCCTTACGGCCCCCAACAAGGTCCGCGCCCTGATCGGCGTCTTCGCGATGCAGAACCCCGTGCAGTTCCATCGTCCGGACGGCGCGGGCTACGAGTTCCTGGCCAAGCAGGTGCTGGCCATCGACCGCTTCAACCCCTCGATCGCGGCCCGGATGCTCGGGGCTTTCCGCATCTGGCACGCCCTCGAGCCGGGCCGGCGGGCGGCGGCCAAGCGCGTGTTGCAGAGCATAGCCAAGGCCCCCGATCTCTCGCGCGACGTGTTCGAAATCGTGACCAAGATGCTCGATAAGTAACACCCTCCAAATCTCTCTTTGGCCACATTTAAACTCCCTCGACACGGCCGACTCGAATCGGTGAAGTAGAGGTGTGATTCGCCGGCGTACCGGCAGAAATCTGGTCACGCGCACCACTCAAAAATCGCACTGGGAGATACGGATGGCTGGGACCCTGTCGGCCTGTCCACGGGACGAGTCTGTCCTCGGGGACGAGATGCCTGCCCGCGAAACGGCGGCATTCGGCTTCGTTGGTGGGACCGGCGCCATCCGCTTGCTCCAGGGCGCCGTGATCGCTCATGGCGCCGGTCTCCTGCTCGCATTGTTTCACCCGCTTGCGCTGCCGTCTCTCGTCGTCCTCGTCAGCGGTCTTGCCATTACACTCGTTACGCTCAGCGTGGCCCAGTCGCAGTTGCGGCTCGCACGCGACCTTCCATCGTCCACCACCCAACACGATCTCTCCCCACCGTCTGGGGGCAGCGGGGCCTTGCCCTCCCCGCTGCCCTTCGTAGGAGAGAGGATCGCGCTTGGCGCGGACGCCCAGCAGCTCACGGGGCTCGCCCGTGCCGCGGCCCGGCTCAGCCACCTCTCGTCGGGACGCGCGCATCCGTGGGGCGAGCTGATGGCCCGCGTGAGCCACGAGTTGCGCACGCCGCTCAATGCCGTGATCGGGTTCTCCGATGTCATGCAGTCCGAGTTGCTAGGGCCGGTCGGACATCCGCGCTATCGCGAATACGTGCGCCATATCGGCGACTGCGGCCGCGACCTCCTCAAGTCGGCCGAGGATGCCCTCGCCATCACCTGCCTGCTCGATCACGATCCGAACGCGGCGGTCACGACCGGGGTCGACCTCCGCATGATGGTGGAGGATGCCTGGTCATTCCATTCCGATCCGAGCAGCCACGGGCTCACGCTCGATGCGCGCATCGCCGACGATATCGAGGTCCTCGTCGAACGGCGCGCCATACGGCAGATCCTGATCAACCTTTTCGCCGAGGCGGTGCGCCGCTCGGATGCCGGCGGCAGCATGGGCGTGGTCGCGACTGTCAACGGCGACCTGGTGCAGATCGAGGTCTTCCTTCGCGGCCAGCCGGGTGCGCCGAGCGTCGGACAGGCGTCGCTGCCGGTCTGCCTCGCGCGTGCGCTGCTCGAGCTCAACGGCGCCTCGCTGATCGAGGTGGACGACCCCTGCTCGACGTGGCGCGCCGTCACCGTGCTCAAGTGCGTCGCCCAGCAGGATTTCTTTGCCGCGCTTCCCGAGGCCGCGCCGCGGCGGATGCCGGCTCCTGCGCTCTGCGAGGCCGCGGCCTGCGCCTAGCGCCGGTCTCGCTCAGTTGGCAGATGCCGGGGCGGTCGGGTCGGCCTCTCCACTCTCATCGGCATCCTTCTTCTTTTTCTTGCGGCGCTCCTTGAAGGGCTCGTTCCGTTTCCGCCACCAGTCCGCAAGCATGCGCCGCTCGTCCGGCTTCAGCTGCTCGGCATGCACGAGGAAGGCCGCGATGGCAGCCTCTCGCACCGTGCGATCCTTCTCTCCTGCAACGTCGAAGGCCCCCTTCAGGGCTGCGCTGTCGAACGGGTCCGCGGCAAGCTTATCAGCCGCATCGCGGCGCGCGGCGCGAAGGTCGTCGATCAGTGGGCGCAGCTTCTCGCGATCCTCACGCAGCTTCTGGCGGATTTCCTTGCGCCGTTCCTCGGGAAGCTTGCGCGTGAGGCCCATCAAGCCGAAGTCCTGATGGGGCCCATAGCCGAAACGCGGCAGCGGGTGCTTGCCGAAGCCGTGCATGACCATCGTGCCGGCCACGGCTCCGACCACGAGCAGGTTCAGAGCCAGGGACGCGATCAGGGCGTACTTGAGGCGCCTCGAACCGGTCTCCTGAGAGGAGGACGGCTCAGGCCGAGAAACGTCGCTCAAAGCGTATCCTCCTCGAACATGCCCATGGCGTCGCCGTCGAAGGCGAGCAGGCCGGGATCGATGTCGGCGTCCGTCGAAGCCTGGGCCACGAGCGGCGCAACCGCGGTGTCGAGCGTTCCGTTGAGACCGAAGAACATGCCGACGACGAGCGAGGCGGCAAGCAGAGCCGCTGCCGGCCACTCGGCGCGAGCAGCCGTCGCGCCGCCGCCGAAGCTCGCCCATGCGACGCGCGCCTTCGGAGGCGCGGCAGCCGGGATCTCGGCCGCGGCGGCAGCCATGATGCGGTCGGCGAGCGCGCGGGTGTCGATCGCCGGTTCAGGTGCGAGGTCCAGGAGCCGGTCGAGCGCCTCGGCTTCGCGCAGGCGCGCCTTGGCGTCGGCGCTGGAGGCAAGCAAGCCGGCGAGACTACGGCGCACGGGGGCGGGCCAGCGCGTGCGGTCGCTTCCGAAACGCTCCAGAGCCTGCTCGAGTGCGTCGAGGCCGGTTCCGTCGATGATGTTCTTCTCAGTCATGGCCGTTATCCCGGTCTTCCAATTTCAGCCCTCGCTTTGCAGCAAGGACTTCCAATCCTTCTCCAAGCTCGCGCGCAACGCGCGCCGGGCGCGGGAGAGGAGGCTTTCCACCGCCTCGTCCGACACGCCCAATATCTCGCCCACCTCGGCCTGGCTCAGGCCTTCGTGGTGGAAGAGCGTCAGCGCGCGGCGCTGGCGCTCGGGTAGTGCGTTCATCGCCTCGCCCACGCGCTTGGCGAGGTCCTGCTCCTCGAGGCCCGCGGCCTGGGTCGGCGGCTCGGCCACCTCGGGGACCTCGTCGGTCACCACCGTGCGCCGTGTCGACCTGATGCGGTCGAGGCAGAGGTTCGAGGTCACCCGGCGCAGCCAGGGACGGAGCCCTTGCGGCCCCACGTCGAGCGTCTCGCCTGCCCGCCACAACCGCAACAGGGCCTCCTGAGCGATGTCGTCGGCCTCGGCCTCGTCCTTCAGCATGCGCCGCGCGAGCGTGACGATGGCGCCGAGGTGGCGGTCCACGAGGATGCGGAACGCCTGGGAATCCTGCCGTGCCACGCGCGCGAGCAGCACGCGGTCCTCCGGCGCATCCGGCCACGGACCTGTCCGCACGTTGGTTCCTGGCGTCGTCGTCCCCATGGGTCCGTTTGGCCCCGACCTCACCGTTTTCCCGTCATGTCGCAGACGTCCGCTGGGCAGCATCGCCGGTCTCTGCTCTGCAGATGGCTTCACATGCGGAAACGGGGGTGCCCATCGGAATCCGTCGCTGATCCTTGTTTTTAGGAGATTAACTCTTTGAACTGAACCTCGACGTTGGCCAAGGTCTCGCGGACGTCCCGCTCTAGGGCGGTAAAATCCGGGGCGCCGCCCGCCCGCGCGAGCAGAGCCTTGAGGCCGCCCGGAGCCGTCGATGGATCAAAAGCCCCTTCAAGACAAAGTCTTAGAACCTGGGTCAGGTTGTGGATAAGTCGCGTGGCCTGAATGAGGCGGTCGGTCTCGGCGGCGGGAACGACGCCCGCGTCGGCGAGCTTGCGGTAGGCGGCCAGCGTGTTCTGGTCGAGCACCTCAGGATGCGCGGCGGCGCTCACGAGTTGCAGGTGCTGGGCGATGAACTCAAGGTCCACGAGGCCGCCGCGCACCTGCTTCAGGTCCCAGATGTTGTCGGTCCCCTTCTCGGCGGCGATACGCGCCCGCATGTCGATCACATCCTTGGCGACGGCGGCGCGGGCGCGCGGGCGCAGAAGCGTGTCGCGGATCGCCGCCTCCACCTTGGCCCTGAGCTCCGGCGGTCCGGCGATGACGCGGGCCCGCGTCAAGGCCATGTGCTCCCAGGTCCAGGCTTCGGTGGCCTGGTATTCCCGGAACGTCGAGAGCTGGGCGGCGACCGGGCCTTTCTGGCCTGACGGGCGCAGCCGCATGTCGACCTCGTAGAGGGCGCCCTCGGCGGTCGGCGCCGAGAGGTGCGAGATCAGGCGCTGCGTATAGCGGGCGTAGTACTGGCTCGGCGCGAGCGGCTTCGGCCCGTCGGACTGGATCGCGGCGGGATCGAAATCGTAGACGACGATCAGATCGAGATCGGACGCCGCGGTCATCTCGCGGCCGCCGAGCTTGCCCATGGCGACAACAACGGCCCCGCCGCCGGGGACGTGTCCGTGGGTGCGCTCCAGCTCCTTCTCGACGTGGGCGGCGAGTGCGGCGATCAACGTCTCCGCAAGCCGCGCGTAGGCGTCACCGGCCTCGCTGGCGTTGATGGCGCCGGAGAGCACCTTGACGCCGATCAGAAATGCCTGCTCGCTGCCGATGACGCGTGCACGGTCGAGCACGTCCTGCTCGTCCACGGCCAACGCCAGCTCGGCGCGGATGACGTCCTCAAGCTCCTTGGGAGACGGGAGCGCTGCGAACGTGCGCGGATCGATGACCGCGTCGAGCAGACGGCGGCGGCGCGAGAGGATGCGCGCAAGACGCGGGGCCGTGCCCATGATATCGGCGATGAGGCGCATGAGCGCCGGGTTGGCCTTGAGCAGCGAGAAGAGCTGCACGCCGCCCGGAAGCTCGGCGAGGAAACGGTCGAAGGTTGCGATCGCGCGGTCGGGATCGGCAGTGTCGGCGAATGCCTTAACCAAGAGCGGCTGCACCTCCGTCAGCAACTCTCGGGCACGCGGCGAGCGCACGGCCGGATAGCGGCCATGATGCCAGCCGCGGACGGCGGCCAGCACGTCGCTCGGGCGCACATAGCCCATACGCGTCAGCGCCTCGACGGTGCCGGGGTCGTCGGTCTCGCCGGCAAACACGAGGTTCTGGCCTTCGGCCGTCAGCTCCGGCGCATCCTCGAACAGGCGGGCGTAGTGGCCTTGCACGCGCTTCAGAATGGATATGATCTCGGCAGAAAACTCAGCGGTGCTCGCGTAGCCCGCAAAGCGCGCGAAACGTTCGAGATCTGCTTCGTCGCGCGGCAGCTCCTGGGTCTGCTCGTCGGCGACCATCTGAATGCGATGCTCGATCCAGCGCAGATAGAGATACGCATCGGTCAGCTCGTCGGCGATGTCCTCCCTGATCCAGCCGTAGACGACGAGCACGCGCAACGCCTCGAGCGTGCGGCGCGTTCGCAGGTTGCGCTGGCGTCCTCCGGCGATGAGCTGCTGCGTCTGCACGAAGAACTCGATCTCGCGGATGCCGCCGGGGCCGAGCTTGATGTTCTGACCCGCGACGCCGATCGAGCCGAAGCCGCGGAAGGCGTGGATCTGGCGCTTCATGGCGTGGATGTCGGCGATGGCCGCGAAGTCGAGGTTGCGGCGCCAGATGAACGGCGCAAGCTCCTCGAGGAACGCTTCGCCGGTCTCGATGTCGCCGGCAACGGCGCGCGCCTTGATGAGGGCTGCTCGCTCCCAGTTCTGGCCGAAGCTTTCGTAGTAGAGCGCGGCGGCGTCGGTCGAGAGCGCGATCTGGGTCGCGCCCGCGTCGGGACGCAGACGCAGGTCGGTGCGGAAGACGTAGCCCGCGGCCGTGCGCTCGTCGATGAGGCGTACGAGATCGCGCGTGAGGCGCACGAAGAACGTCGGCGGCTCGAGGCCGGGCTTCAGGCGTGCGCGCTGAAGCTCGTAGAAGACGATGAGATCGATGTCGCTCGAATAGTTGAGCTCGAAGGCGCCGTACTTGCCGACGCCGAGCACCATATATCCGGACGAGACGTCGGGCTCGCTGTCGCCCGGCTCGAGCCAATCGCCCTTGGCGACGGCCTGGCGGAACAGGAAGCGCACGGCACCCCGAAGGGCTGCATCGGCCGTCTCGGAGAGCGTGCGCGTCACCTCGTTGACGTTCCAGAGGCCGCCGAGGTCGCAGAGCGCCGTCAGCAGCGCCACCTCCGACTTGTAGACGCGCAGCGCCGTCATGGCGTCGGGAAGCGCGTTCAGCTCGGCAAGGCTTTGTTCGAGGTGCATCGTCAGCGCGGCGAAGCGGTGCTCGGGCACGGCGCGCAGGAGGCCGTCGAGGCGCTTCGGATTGCGGACGATCTCGCTTCTGAGATAGGGCGAGCCGGCGACGATGCCGGCGAGCAGCGCGCGGACCGGCCCCTTTTCGGCCGTCGCCACGAGCCCCGCGAGCGAAGCGTCGCTGCGCCAATCGTCGAGGATGGGATCGAGGCTCGCGCCGCCCAGCGGATCCTGCGGAAGCCGCTTCGAAACATCGATCCGATCGCGCAGCGTTCCGCCCGCACCCGTGGTGTCGCCCACCATGCCGCCTCCCCTCGTCTCATCGCGCGGGACTTCAACCGCCCCTGCGCCCCTGTTGTCCGACGCTTTTACGCCGAGAGCGGGAGCGTGACCACCACCCGGAGGCCCGGATCGTTGTCCTCGAGACGGACTGTGCCGTTGTGCAGCCGCGCAACGGCCGCGACGAGGCTCAAGCCAAGGCCGGTGCCCGGCTGCGTGCGGCTCTTTTCGAGGCGGACGAAGCGGCGGAGCGCCCGATCCCGGTCCTTCGCGTCGATGCCGGGTCCGCGGTCGGCAACGGAGATCTCGGCGTTGTCGCCTCTGGTCGTAACGTTGACGGAGACCATAGTTTCCTTCGGATGGCCTGCGCCGCCGGCAGCGACCACGACCTTGGCCGAATACTTGATGGCGTTGTCGACGAGATTGGCCACGGCCTGTCCGACGAGCTGGCGATTAGCGCGGATCTCGATGCCGTCCGCACTGTCTATGGTGAGTGTCAGGCCCGCCTCCTCGGCCACGGGCTCGTAAAGCTCAGCAACGTCATGCACGAGGTGGCCGAGGTCGAACGTCTCGGCGCTCTCCTCGACGACGCCGGCCTCCAAGCGCGCGATCAGCAGGAGTGCGTTGAAGGTCTTGATCAGGTCGTCGGCCTTCTCGATGGCCGCTTCCAGGCCCTCGCGGTAGGCGTCCGCGCCGCGCGGGTCGCGAAGCGCCGCCTCGGCACTGTTGCGCATCCGGTTGAGCGGCGTCTTCAGGTCGTGGGCGATGTTGTCCGATACCTCGCGCAGGCCGCTCATGAGTTGCTCGATGCGATCCAGCATGCCGTTCAGGTTCCTGGACAGCTCATCCAGCTCGTCGTCGCTGCCGGTCACCGGCACGCGGCGCGAGAGGTCGCCGGCCATGATCGAACGCGTCGTGGCGTTGATGGTCTCGACACGGCGCAGCACGGACCGTCCGATGGCGAGCCCCGCGATCAGCGCCGCGATGGCCAGCGCGCCGAAGCCCCACAGGAACGTGCGCTTGATCTTTTCCGCAAGCTCCGTCTGCGCCTCGACATCGCGCCCGATGATCAGGCGCTGGCTTGTTCCGACCGGGACCGGGATGCCGACGGCGAGCCTGTCGATGCCGGGCGGGTCGCCCTCGCGCGGATAGCGGAACACGCCGCCCGTCGCGCTGCCGGCAATCTCCGGGGGAAGGGCGGACAGGTTGCCGGCGCGCTTCGCTCCGGCGGCACCCGCGAGAAAATAGAGGTTCGTGCCTCCGGCGCGGCTGCGGGCCTGGATCTTCTCGGCGAATTCGTCCGGCGGAATGCCCTCGGCTTCGTGCGCCAGCTCCGCCGCCTCCCGGCGCAGCTCCTCGACCACATGATCGGTCAAGAGCGTGTTGGTCTGCCAGAAGAGCGCACCGACGATCAGCGTGGCGACGACGAGGAAGACGGCCGCGCTCGCGGCCGCGAGGCGGAATGCGTGCGTCTGCATCGGACGCAGGGTGAGATCAGAGAGCGCCGTCACGGACCATGTATCCAGCGCCCCGCACCGTGTGCAGGAGCGGCCTGTCGAAACCCTTGTCGATCTTGGACCTCAAGCGGGAGACGTGCACGTCGATGACGTTTGTCTGCGGGTCGAAGTGGTAGTCCCACACGTTCTCCAGCAGCATGGTGCGCGTGACCACCTGGCCTGCGTTCTTCATCAGGTATTCGAGCAGGCGGTACTCGCGCGGCTGAAGCTGGATCGGCTCGCCGGCACGCGTGACGCGGTGGGACAGGCGGTCGAGGACGAGGTCGCCAACGGCGTATCGTGTCTCCTGCTCCTCGGGCACGGCGCGGCGGGAGAGCGCCTCGATGCGCGCCAGAAGCTCGGTATAGGCGTAGGGCTTGGTCAGGTAGTCGTCGCCCCCCGCGCGCAGGCCCTTCACGCGATCGTCGACGTCACCCAGCGCGGAGAGGATGAGCACCGGCGTGCGGTTGCCCTCCGTGCGCAGCGTCTTGACGACAGAGAGGCCGTCGAGGCGCGGCAGCATGCGGTCGACGATCAGGATGTCGTATGCATTCGACTGAGCCATGGAGAGACCCGTCTCGCCGTCGCCCGCGACGTCGGCGGAGTGACCGCTCTCCTTCAACGATTTCTGGAGAAAGTGCGCTGTCTCACGGTCGTCTTCGATCACAAGGACGCGCATCGGCCGCCTTCCTTCGCATGGCCGGGCGGCCCGGTCCGGCCGCCCTCCGTCTCCCGTCAGATACATCGGGGCGGCCCGGCCCCTCAAGAGCCGCGCCGCCCCACTGATTAATGATCTGCCTTGTGGGATCAGCTCTTCTTGAGTTGCACGGCCACGTAGCGGGTCTGGTTCTGGGACTTGACCGAGAGCATCACCGCCTGGCGGCCGAGCTCCTTCGCCTTCTTCAAGCCCTGGGCAACGTCATCCGGGCCCGTGATCTGCTCGCCGCCGATCTGCAGGATGATGTCGCCGGCCCGGATGCCCTTCTCCGCAGCATCCGAGTCGGGATCGACCTCGGTCACGGCCACGCCCTCGTCGCCGGCCTTCGCCGGTGCGAGCGTCAGCCCGAGCTGATCGAGCGCGGTCGAGGTCGGATCGGCCGACTTGCCCTGCTCGAGCTTGGCGATCTCCTCGGTCGAGCCGGGGAACTTGCCCAGCTTGACCTTGACGGTCTCTTCCTTGTTGCCGCGCCAGACCTTGACGTCGACGGTGGTATCCGGAGCGTAGTTCGCGATCTTGCGCGCGAGGTCGCGGCTGTCCGCAATCTTGTCGCCGTTCACCTGGACGATCGCATCCTGGACCTTGAGGCCCGAGGAGGAGGCCGGACCGTTGGGCGTGATCTCGCTCACGAGCGCGCCCTTAGCGTCGGCAAGACCGATGGCTGCGGCCGTGTCCTCATCGACGTTCTGGATCTTGACGCCGAGCCAGCCGCGGCTCACGGAGCCGCTCTGCTTGAGCTGCGCGATGACCTCGGTCGCCGTGCGGGCCGGGACCGCGAACGCAATGCCGACGTTGCCGCCCGAGGGCGAGAAGATCGCGGTGTTGACGCCGATGACCTCGCCCTGAAGGTTGAACGTCGGGCCGCCGGAGTTGCCCTTGTTCACGGCCGCGTCGATCTGGATGAAGTCGTACGGGCCCGAGCCGATGTCGCGGCCCTGCGCCGAGACGATGCCCGCCGTCACCGTGCCGCCCAGGCCGAACGGGTTGCCGAC
>CAZDUD010000095.1:0-14154 GCA_964508485.1 uncultured Hyphomicrobium sp.
TCTCGGTGAAGAGCTGCTCGAGCTTCTCGTCGAGCTGGTAGGGCTTCTCCTTGCGCAAGTCCTCGAGCCAGGGCTTGTAGCGCGCGAGCTTCGGGGCCGTGACGGCTTTCGCCAGCGCGGCCTCGTCGATCTGGTTGAGCTCGAGCTCGACGAAGATGAGATCGGTCGAGATGCGGGTCAGCGTCTCGGAGATGTCGCCATAAAACTTCGCGCGCGCGGGATCGGTCTGGTTCGCCGCATAGAGCAGCCCCGCGTAGGAGCCGAGCTTGCCCATCAGATCCGAGAGCTGCTCGTAAGCGGCGATGGCGTCGGCGAGCGCTGCGCCGTCGGACGCGAGGCCCGCGAGCTTTCCCTGGTAGCTCTCCTTGATGCGCTTTGCTTCCGTCGCGGCGCGCTCGAGATCGCGAGCGACGGCCGGATCGTCGGTACCCTTGTAGAGATCCGACAGGTCCCACTCGGGAATGGTCCCCAGATCAGGCGCCTCGGCCGGCGCACCGCTTTGGCTTGCCGTCCGAACGATGTCCGAAATGAAGGGGGCGCGCAGGGTCGGCGACATCAGTGGCTCCAATGATTGGGGAAATGAACTCTTAATTTGCGGGCTCGGGCCGCCGAGTTCAAGCGGCAAGAAATACGTGCCGTTACGTGGCCTTGCGCTCCGGGCGGGTTTGGCCGCCGGACCCGCGGATCAAAAAAGGTTCAAGGTGAGCTTATTGGCAAGAGCTTGTTTACCCTTGTGGGGCAGTCTTGCCTCTGTCGAGTTGCCGGTCGGCCTGCGCGTTCCATTCAGAGACACGCGCGCCAGAGATCGGCAATGTTCAGTTCGTGTTGTGTACGAGTGCTCAATGGCAAAGCGTATTCTTATCGTCGACGACGATCCCGCCCAGCGCCGCATCCTAGAAGAGACCGTCAAGCGGTTCGGCTTCGAAACCCGCTCTGCGGTTTCCGGCGAGCAGGCGCTCGAGGTTCTTGATGGACCGGAGCGCACCGGCATTTCTCTCGTGCTCCTGGATCTCGTCATGCCCGGCATCGGCGGCATGGCCGTGCTCGAAAACCTCAAGGGCAAGCCGTCGCCTCCCATCATCGTGCTCACCGCCAACGGGTCGGTGGACGCCGCCATCAACGCCATCAAGCTCGGTGCGGTGGATTTCGTCATCAAGCCCGCCTCGCCTGAGCGGCTCGAAGTCTCCATGAAGAGCGCCATGAAGATCGAGGCGCTCTCGGACGAGATCCTGCGTATCAAGAAGAAGACCGAAGGCACGCTGACCTTCGACGACCTCATCATCCGCGGCGAGGCCATGCAGCGCGTGGTGGCGCTCGGCAAGCGGGCGGCCGCCTCCAACATCCCGGTTCTCATCGAAGGCGAGAGCGGCGTCGGCAAGGAGCTGATCGCGCGCGCTATCCAGGGCGAGAGCGAGCGGGCGGGCCGCCCGTTCGTCACCGTAAACTGCGGCGCCATTCCGGAGAACCTGGTCGAGAGCACGCTGTTCGGCCACGAGAAGGGCTCGTTCACGGGCGCCGTCGACCGGCGCGTCGGCAAGTTCCAGGAGGCCGACGGCGGCACGCTGTTCCTCGACGAGATCGGCGAGCTGCCGCTCGAAGCGCAGGTGAAGCTCTTGCGCGCGCTGCAGGAGGGCGAGATCGACCCGGTCGGCTCCAAGAAGCCGGTGAAGGTCAACTTCCGCCTCGTGTCCGCGACCAACCGCGATATGATTCAGCTCGTGAAGGAAGGCCGCTTCCGCGAGGATCTCTACTACCGGCTCAACGTGTTCCCGATCTGGGTGCCGCCGCTGCGCGAGCGTAGAGGGGACATTCCCGAGCTCGCCCAACATTTCCTCGCGCGCTTCGGCGCCGAGGAAGGCAAGCGCGTCTCGGGCTTCACGGACGACGCCATGCGCCTGATCACGGCCTATGACTGGCCGGGCAACGTGCGCCAGCTCGAGAACGCGATCTTCCGCGCCGTGGTTCTCGCGGACGGATCGGAGCTTTCGGTTGCCGAGTTCCCGCAGATCGCGAGCCACGTCGACGGCTTCGAGGCCGAGATCCCGCCCGCGCCGCTCGGCCTGCAGAAGCCGCCCGCCTATACCGGCCCGGCTCTGCTCGGCGCAGAGGACACCATCCCGCAGACCGTGGAGGTGCGCCCCTCGTCCGGCTCGTCGGCGCTCGGGATCCCGGCTGTCACCGAGAGCGGCGAGATCCGCGCGCTCGAGGACATCGAGGCCGACATGATCCGCCTCGCGCTCGGTCGTTACCGCGGCCACATGACGGAGGTCGCCAAGCGGCTCAAGATCGGCCGTTCGACGCTCTACCGCAAAATGCAGGAATACGGCCTCGAGCCGCGCGTGAACTAGAATACGGCAGTAGGGCTGCGGAGGGAGGCGGTCGCGTGCTAGCGACCGCCGGGTACCGCGCCTGCGCCGCGTGTTCACAATTCCACAACAGTCCGCCGCCAATTTCCTGATCTTTCGGGCGGGAAGTCCCGTTCTTGGCTTCTCATCGCGCCGTTGCTCGGCTAGCGTGCCCGGAAGTATTGCGGGCATTGGGGGACATTCGTCATGCGTACCGCGTTCCGAGCCATCGCGCCGTTGGGCGCCGCTCTGGCGTTGATCGTCGTTCCCGCAACCGGCCGCGCCGATCCGACCGACACGACAGCCGTCGCGCCTCCCGCTACTCCGGTCACAGCCGCGCCAACAACTGCTCCGGCTCCGACGGCCCCTGCCGCTCCCGCCGTTCAGGCGCCCAGCGCGCCTACTCCGTCCGCAACTCTACAACAGCCATCGCCGGCTCCCGCCGAGCCGGCGCCCGCGGCGCAGCCAGCCGCGCCGGCTGCGACTCCGGCTCCTGCGACGGAAGCTGCCGCCCCGCCGCCGGCGAAGCCTCAGCTCGGCGCTCTCGTTCGCACCCGGATCGACGATCTGTCGAAAACGATGACAGCCGCCGAGCAGGAGGACGCGACGGCCCTCAGGGCCTTCTACGAAGCCCGCGCCGACGCACCGCTCTGGGTTGCTGACGGCGCGCTCAACGAGCGCGGCATGCTCGCTGTCGGCGAAATCCTCAAGGCGGCCGACTGGGGTCTCGATCCGACGGCGTTCAAGCTGCCGGACACCACGACCGGGCTTTCCGAGGAGAGCGCTGCAGAGGCGGAACTTAAAGTCTCGCTCGCCGCGCTCACCTATGCGCGTCATGCCCGCGGCGGCCGGATCACCGATCCCGCCACGCAGCTTTCGTCCTATCTCGACCGTAAGCCTCAGCTTCTCGATCCCAAGGTCGTGCTCGAGCAGCTTGCAGCCGGCTCGCCGCCCGACGCGACGCTGCGGGGCTTCCATCCCAAACACCCGCAGTTCGAGAAACTTCGCCACCTCTATCTCGCGCTGCTGGAATGGTCCGTTCAGGCGCCTGAGGGTGTGCGCATACCGAATGGGCCCGCGCTTTCGCCCGGCCAGAAGCATGAGCAGGTCGCCCTGCTCAGAGAGCGCCTCAACGTGTCAGCACCGGCCGGGGACGCAGCAGCCGATGCGAGCGTCTACGACGAGCCCCTTGTTGCCGCCGTGAAGGCATTCCAGTCCGAAAAGGGGCTCTCGCCGGACGGCATCGTCGGCCCCGGAACGCGCGCGGCGCTCAACGACGTCGATATGCCGGACCCGGAGAAGGTCCGCGCCAACATGGAGATGTGGCGCTGGATCCCCGACGATCTCGGCGCGACGCACGTGTGGGTGAACCTGCCCGAGTTCACGTTCCAGTTCGTCCACGACGGCCGCGTCGTGCACGAGGAGCGCCTCATCGCCGGTCTCGTCGACAAGCAGACGCCCGTGTTCTCCGCGGTCATGGACATGGTGACGTTTCACCCGCGCTGGAACGTGCCGGATTCCATCAAGGTCAGGGAGCTCTACCCGAGCCTTGCGCGCGGCGGCACGTACTTCGAGAAGCAGGGACTGCGCATGAGCCGCAACGGCAAGCCGGTCGATCCCTCCTATGTCGACTGGAGCAGCGCGGACATCCGTCAGTTCGACGTGCAGCAGCCGCCCGGCGCCTCCAACGTGCTCGGCAAGTTCAAGTTCACGTTCCACAACAAGCATATCGTCTACATGCACGATACGCCGACCAAGCACCTGTTCGATAAGGAGAGCCGTCCGTTCAGCCATGGTTGCATGCGCGTGCGCAACCCGGCGCGGCTGGCGGAGCTCGTGCTTCAGGCCGACAAGGGCTGGACGCCGGAACAAGTTGCTGAGATTGCCGACGGACCTGCCCTCGAAAAACCTATCCCGCTCGATACGAAAATCCCGGTGCACATCACCTACTTCACCGAGCGGATCAACGATGCGGGCGAAGCACTCCACTTCAAGGACGTCTACGGGCACGTGGAGCGCGTGAAGCTCGCCCTCGCCGGGCGGTTCGATGCCATTGCGGTCGGTCCCGACCATCTGGCGCCCGTGCGTTTGGAAAAGCCGAAGTATGCGGCAAACCCGCTCGAGACGTTCTTCAACAACGTCTTCGGCGGATTCTGAGCCCACGCTTCGCCGTTAACCTTCTGGATCGGCATGGCGTCCGGCGGGCGCCCTTTGCCCTTTTTATGCCGCGACCAAGCCCTCTTGATCGCCGCATTCCAAGGTTACGAACCGTTAACGAACGGGGGATAATTGTTAACCTTGGATGATACCCATGGGGGACCATCGTTGCGCGTAAGGGCGGGACACGTCACCTGCCGGTTCCTGAGCCTCGGCGCTGCCGCACTCGTGGCTGCCGTGACGCAGCCTGTGCTTGCGCGCGCCGGCGACGACCGCACGATCTCCTTCTATCACATCCACACCCAGGAACGGCTGACGATCCAGTACAAGAAGAACGGCCGCTTCCTTCCCGACGCGCTCGAGAAGATCAACTGGATCATGCGCGATTGGCGGCAGAACAAAGCCGTTCCCATCGATCCCAATACAATCGACATCATATGGGAAATGCACCGCGAGCTCGGCTCGCAGCAGCCGGTCAGCATCATCTGCGGATACCGCTCGCGCGGCACGAACGAGATGCTGCGCAAGACGCGCGGCGGCCAGGCGAGCCAGAGCCAGCATATCACCGGCAAAGCCGTCGACATCGCGTTCCCCGACATTCCGGTCAAGCAACTGCGCTACTCGGCGATGATCCGCGAGCGCGGCGGCGTCGGCTACTATCCGACCTCCGGCATACCGTTCGTGCATGTCGATACCGCGCGCGTGCGGCACTGGCCGCGCATGGTGCGCGACGAGCTTGCGCTCCTGTTCCCGTCGGGCCATTCGAAGCACGAGCCGGCGGACGGGCGTCCGATCACGCCGGCGGACGTCAAAGCGGCGCGCGCGCGGCGCAATGATCTCGCACGGGAAGTTGCGCAGTTCTACGCGTTGCGTGACAGCCCGAAGGGCGTGATCCAGGTTGCCGAGGCCCAGACCGCTCCGGCGGCCGAGCGTCTGCCCGTTCCGCCCAAGCCCACACCGGCGCTGCGCCCTCCGGAGCCTGTCTCGCACCAGCGCATGGCCGTCGGCGCGCCGCTCCCGCCGCCTTCTGCAACGGCTCCGGAAGCCAAGGCGCCGCTCGTCGCGCTCGCCAAGGCCGACACCGAGATCGCACCCGCCGCGTGGGAGCCGAAGCTCGTCGCCGCGCCGCGGCCCGTCGACCGGCCGTCTCAGTTCGTCGCCAAGCTGCCCGACGGCGACCGCTCGCGTCTCGACATGCTGGTCAAGCTCGCGTCGCTCGAAGCCGAGCCTGCTCCCGCCGCCAAGCCCGCGCCTCTCATCACCGGATCGACGCCGATGAAGGCGTCCATGATGCCCGACTGGCCGTTCGGCGGGCGGACGACGGCTCCCGTCACGGCACCGGCCGCACAGCCCCCGCATCCGTTCGGCGAAGAGGGCTCGTCCGATTGGCGCAGCGGCTGGACGACGGCGCCGGAGTTCGACGAGGATCACCCCGACGAGCTTTCCTACCGGCCGTTCGCCCTTGCGCCGCTGCTGACAGAGACGCCTTCGTTCGACGATCCGGCGCTGGCGACGATGGTGCATCCCGACCAGACGCAAGTGCTCGACCTGATCGACGACGAAGGTACCGTGCTACCCATGCGGTTCGGTGCCGGCCGGCTCGAGACGGCGATGGCGTGGGCGCAGGAGTTCAGCGGCAGCGCCGTTCACCTCGAGGCTCTGGCTGCGGTGCCCCCTGCAGCGGACCCGTCGCGTCCGCAGCTCGTCTCGCGAGCCGTCAAGACCCTGCCGCGATAGCCGGCTTTTTAGAACGTGCGCGGAGCGCGGCCATCGGGCCGTCGGTCCAGGCCTTCTTCACGAGACGACCCAGCTCCTCGAAATCCTGCGTGCGTGGCGACGTCGATCGCCAGACGAGACCGATGGTGCGGTATGGCTCGGGCTCTACGAACCGGACCAGGGTGATGTCGCGGCCGCGTCCCTCGACGCCGACGGCCATCTCAGGAAGCAACGTAATGCCGAAGCTGGCCGAGACCATCTCGACGATCGTCGCCAGGCTCGATGCGCCGAAGGTGTTGACGGTGTCGACCTGCTGCAGATTGCAGTAGGTCAGCGCCTGGTCGCGCAGGCAGTGCCCTTCCTCCAGAAGCAGCAGCCGCTCGTTCTCGATCAGCTCCTTGGTGGCGCGCACGCGACCCGACAGCTTACGCTCCTTCGGCAACGCCAGCAGAAACTTGTCCTCGAACAGCACACGGTTGGTGAGGTCCGGATGCTTCACCGGCAGCGCAAGCAGCAGAACGTCTAGCTTGCCTTCGAGCAGCTCGGCGGTCAGCACGTGCGTCTGCGTCTCGCGCACATAGAGCTCGAGCTCCGGATAGGCTTCGCGCAAGTGCGGCAATAGCGGCGGCAACAGGTATGGTGCAACGGACGGAATGACACCGAGGCGCAGGGTCCCTGCGAGAACGCTGTTGGCGTGCTGTGCGTAGGCGACGAGGTCGCGGACATCTCCCAAGATGCGCGTACAGCGCGCCGCGATCTCCTGCCCCTTGGTCGTGAGCTGCACGCCCGAGCGCGTGCGCTCAACGAGGGCGAGTCCCAGGTTCTGCTCCATCTCGTGGATCTGCATGGACAGCGCCGGCTGCGTTACGGCGCATGCGTCTGCCGCGCGCCCGAAGTGCAGCTCGCGGGCAAGCGCGTCGAAATAGCGGATCTGCTTGAGAGTGACCTGAGTCATAAGAGGGCCTGATCAGGAGGGAAACAAATAACGATTAGCCCTGATCTCGGCAGCGGTCTATGGTCGCGGTGTACAAACGATCGTGATCGATAAGTGGCCGTTTGCAGAAGTTTCCCGGATACGGCAGGTGAAGCTTCGGGTTCATCTCGTCGTTAGCGTCTCGGGCCGTGCGCCGAAGCGGCCCGAGACGTTTTCATTTTCCCCTCAGATCTGCCGGATTTTCCGCGCTTATCGGGTGGTTTCACCCGAGGCGCCCGTGCGGCCTATTCGGCTGCGATCATGCGGTCTGCCGCGGCCTCCGCATCAGCCGACATCGGACCATCGAGCATGCCGAGCGCATGCATGTAGACCTCGAGGACGCTTTCCTCTTCCTGGCGCTCGGTCTGGCTTTTCTTCCGTAGCCGCACGATCTGGCGCAGGATCTTCACGTCGAAGCCGAGCCCTTTGGCCTCGAGGTACTTGTCGCGGATGTCGCCCGCGAGCGCCTTCTTCTCCTCCTCGAGGCGCTCGATGCTCTCGATCATCTGACGAAGCTGCTTCTGCGCCGAGGCCTGAAGCGTTGTCATGGCTACCCCCACTCTGTCCCATCTCGCCGGCAACCCTCGGCCGACGCGAATACCTTCGAGCGAAAAGGCTAGGACCGCGGCGGGACAGCGGCAAGGCACGGTACCACCTCATCCAGAGGGAATATTTTCTGTGGATGAGGCGGTTTGCAGATTGTCTCGTTGTATGGGCGCAGCGTTCAGCGGTTTGTGTGCGGCCCGTCTTTAGCGAATGCCGCTGCTGCCTCCGGCGAGGCTTCCGTTTGGTAGCGTTGCTGCCATTCGGCATAGGGCATGCCGTAGACGAACTCGCGCGCCTCCTCCTTCGAGAGTGCGACGGCGCGTTCCTCCGCCGCCTCGCGATACCAGTTGGCGAGGCAGTTGCGGCAGAAGCCCGCAAGATTCATGAGGTCGATATTCTGCACGTCCGTGCGCTCGCGCAGGTGCGCAACGAGGCGGCGGAAAGCTGCCGCTTCCAGCTCCTGCGTCGTCTTGGGATCGATGGCGCTCATCGGCGTTTCCTTCAGTCGGTGTGGGACCCGTAGAACCGTACTGCTTTCACATCGTCATCCGCGCGGGGCACTGCAAGGATGCGCACCATCGCGTCTGCAAGCCGCAAGGCCCATTCCTCCTGTCCGGCCTCGTCGGCAATCAGATCCTGACGAATCTCGATCAGCGCGTGCGCCAAGCCCCGCGACGTTCCATGACGCCATAGGCAGTCACCCTTGAGCGCTCCGTTATACGGCTCGTTGTCGCCGACGACGAGGGCGGGATCGGCCCTCAGCGCGGCGAGCAGCGGGTGTGCGAGGCGCGGGTCCTTGTCCCACAGGATGCCCGCGTGCCAAGGGCGGGGGCGGCCGCGCCAAACGGCCGTGAAGCTGTGCACGGACACGAGAACCGGAACGATGCCTTTCGCGAGCGCGCCGTCGATGACCTCCGCGACGGCTGCGTGATAGGGGCGGTAGTATCGATCGATGCGTCTGGTTCGCTCAGCGTCGTCGAGCGTCTTGTTGCCGGGCACGACGGCGCCGTCCGAGAGGCGCATGATCAGCGTCGGGTCGTCCTCGCCACGGTTGCAGTCGATCAGCAGACGCGAGAAGCGCGTGAGCACGGCGGGCGCACCAAGACGGGCCGCCAAGCGCTCCGTCACACCTTTCGCGCCGATGTCATAGGCGATGTGACGGTCCAGCTCGGAGGGCGGCAGACCCAGCGTGCCGTAGTCCTCCGGCAGTGCGCTGGCGGCGTGGTCGCAGAGGACGATGATGCCCGACGCGAGCGAGCCCGGCAGCCTTATGAACGCCTCGGCCGTCTTCGCCTCAACCATTGCACCACCGGATGAGGTTTCAGGTCGCATCGGCATCTCGTCTCCGGCGGTCATGCGTTTTTCAGAACAATCCATGCAAAATGCGGGGGGTTGCACAAAGCCGCGTCCCGGCCTTCAATGGTGCCGCGCCGGCTGCGGGGTCAGCTCGGCTCAGCGCACCTCAAAGCTGCCGCTTTCATTGCCAACGTTTCGCCCTCCCAGCAAGGCGCGGTCGCGTCGAGCCGTCGACACCCGTGAAACCATGATTCCAAATTTCAGAGCCCTGTCGCTTGCGGCGCTCATCATCCTGGTGACGATGCCACACGCGGCGTTTGCAGACCTCAAGTTCTGCAATGCCACGCAAAGCCGCGTCGGTGTCTCGATCGGCTATCAGGACCCCAATGGTTGGGCGACGGAAGGCTGGTGGAACATCGCGTCGCAGTCGTGCGAAACGCTCTTGAAAGGGGCCGTGCCGAGCCGGTTTATCTACGTGCACGCCGTGGACTACGACCGCGGCGGTGAGTGGGCGGGCACCAACTTCATGTGCACCGCCGACAAAACGTTCGCCATCCGGGGGGTTCAGGATTGCCCGAAACGCGGATATAAGCGCACGGGCTTTTTTGAAGTCGACACCGGAGAGGCTCAAGAGTGGACGGTCCGCCTCACCGATCCGGACGATAAAGACGAGACCGAAGAGGCAGTCGGCAAATGAGACGTAATCGGCGGGTCAAGATCGTCGCGACGCTTGGACCCGCGTCATCAGCGCCCGAAACAATCGAGCGCCTGTTCCTCGCGGGTGCCGACGTTTTCCGCATCAACATGAGCCACTCGAGCCCGGACACGGCGCACGCGCTGGTGCGGACCGTGCGCGACGTGAGCGCCAAGCACCGCTGCTCGATCGGCGTTCTATGCGACCTGCAGGGGCCGAAGTTCCGCCTCGGCGACTTTGCCGACGGGCGCGCGCTGGTCAAGGTGGGCGAGCATTTCCGTTTCGACCAGACCGGCGTGCCGGGGACGTCCCAGCGTGTCAGCCTGCCTCATCCTCCGATCTTCGATGCCATCAAGCCGGGCCACGCGCTCCTCATCGACGACGGCAAGCTGCGCATGCGCGTCACCGAGGTCGGACCCAAGAGCATCATCGCCGAGGTCGTGACCGGCGGCGTCCTGTCGAGCCGCAAGGGCCTCAGCATGCCCGACACGCTGCTCGCGGTGAGCCCTCTAACAAGCAAGGACCGCACGGACCTCGACCTGGCGCTGAAGCTCGGCGCGGACTGGATCGCGCTGTCGTTCGTGCAGCGCGCCGAGGACATCATCGAGGCGAAGAACATCATCGACGGGCGTGCCGCCGTGCTCGCCAAGATCGAGAAGCCTTCTGCCATCGATGACATCGACGACATCATCGCGGCCGGCGACGGCTTCATGGTTGCTCGCGGCGACCTCGGCGTCGAGATGCCGGTCGAGCGCGTGCCGGGCCTGCAGAAGAAAATCACACGCAAGGCGCGGGCGGCCGGCAAGCCGATCGTGGTCGCGACGCAGATGCTGGAAAGCATGACGTCGTCGCCGATGCCGACGCGCGCCGAGGTGTCGGATGTCGCCACTGCCGTGTTCGACGGCGCGGATGCCATCATGCTCTCGGGCGAATCGGCCGTCGGCCAGTACCCGGTAGAGACGATCCAGATGATGGATCGCATCGCGCACGAGGTCGAGAACGACCCGAGCTACGATGCCTTCGTGCACGCCATCGAGTTTCCGCCGCTGCCGACGGGCGCGGACGCCATCGCTGCCGCCGCGCATGCGATCTCGCAAACCGTCAAGGTGGCGGCGATCCTCTGCTACACGGCGACCGGCTCTACCGCGCTCAGGGTTGCCCGCGAACGTCCGAACCTTCCCGTCATCGGCCTGACGCCGATCGCGCGCACCGCGCAGCGCCTCGCGCTGGTGTGGGGCATCGAGACGGTGCTGACGAGCGATCCCGAGGATCTCGCGGACATGGTGCGCAAGGCGACGCGCATCGCCTACGAGGGCGGCTTCGTGAAGCCGGGGCAAGGCGTGGTCATCACCTGCGGCGTGCCGCTCGGATCGCCCGGCGCGACCAACATGATCCGTCTCGCCTTCGTCGACGAGCACGGGCTTCCGGACGGCCACAGCCCCGACTATGTACCGACAGGCGGCAAGGTCCCGGTCGACCGGCGCCCGCCGTCGAAGATCGCTCCCTAGCGTTTCCTTCGGCTAGCGGTCCGTACCGACAAAGACGGTGCGTACGAACTCGCGGTAGAGCATCACCTGCCGCGGCAGCGCGTTCTTGTCCTTCAGCACCTTGGAAAGGACGATGCCGCCGTCGGCGACCGCCGACAGCATGTCGGCGAGGTCGTCGAAATCGACGGCGACGCGCGGCGGGTAAACCTTGGCGATGCGATCGAGCCGCTCGCGGAACCGGCGCCGCCAGCTCAGCACCGCCTCCGCGTTGAGATTGCGGATCTCCTGATCGAACATACGATCCTGATAGCAATAGGATGCGATCAGGCATCCTGGATGGCCGTTCGGAAGGTCAGCCAGCATCTCCGCCAGCATTTTCAGGCCGACAAGGAAGCCGTGCAGCGGATCCTCATTGAGCTCGTCGGCGCGGCGGAACAGCTCATCGAAGATGTCGTTCTCGCGTGCGATGTAGCGCTCGAGCAGGGCGCGGGCGAGCTCGGTCTTGTCCTTGAAGTGATAGAAGAAGCCGCTCTTGGTGATGCCTGCGGCCGCGATCAGCTCATCGATCGAGGTAGCGACGAAGCCCTTCTCGAGCACGGCCGCCTCGGCGAACTGGAGCAGGCGCTCCTTCGCGTCTCCTCGCTTTTTTGGCGCCTCGGTCAGCATGGCCAACTGTACCACCGGTGCAGTCGCAGGGGTGCCGCGGTCTTCCCGCGTTCCGGCAGCGGGCTCTCATCAGGCCGCAAACCGTTGAAATCCATCATGAACATCATTTCGAACGAACCGCACCACGGGTTCGCTATCCGCAGATCCACCGTGTGCATATCAAATCGGCTCATCGGCGGCACGTGAATTTGCCACCCACCCCGAACAGGAGCCATCGTCATGATGTACAGAAACCGACTGCCCCAGCTCGATGGAGGCCTCTTCCTTGCGGACGGGGGCCTCGAGACGACGCTCATCTTTCACGAGGGTCTCGAGCTTCCGCACTTCGCGGCGTTCGACCCTCTCAGGACCCAGGCCGGCCGGGAGACGCTCCGCCAGTACTACGTGCCCTATATCGAGGCCGCACGGCGCAACGGCTACGGCTTCCTGCTGGATTCGCCTACCTGGCGCGCGAACCCAGATTGGGGTGCGAAGCTCGCCTACTCGAAGGATGCGCTTGCCGCTGTCAACCGCGACGCGATCTCGCTCATGGCGGAGTTGCGTGCAGCCTATGCGATGCCCGGCTTTCCGATGGTCATCAGCGGCGCCATCGGTCCGCGGGGTGACGGGTACGTGCCCGGCGAGATCATGAGCGAAGAGGAGGCTTTCACCTATCACCGCGAGCAGATCGCCGTCCTCGCCGAGACGGAGGCGGACATGGTCTCGGCCTACACGCTCACGAACATCAACGAGGCCATCGGCATCACGCGGGCGGCGCAGGCGCTCGGCATGCCGGTCGCGATCTCGTTCACGCTCGAGACCGATGGGCTTCTACCCACGGGCGATGCCCTTAGCGATGCGATCGCGGCGGTCGATGCGGCAACGGGCGACGGACCTCAGTACTACATGATCAACTGCGCGCACCCGACCCACTTCGAGCATGTGTTTGAGCAGGACGGCGCCTGGATCTCGCGGCTCATGGGGCTGCGCGCCAACGCGTCCCGGCGCAGCCATGCGGAGCTCAACGAGTCTACCGAGCTCGATGCCGGCGATCCGGTGGAGCTCGGCGGCCAGTACCGCGCGCTTCTGAAGCGGTTTCCGCACATCCGCGTTCTTGGCGGTTGCTGCGGCACGGACCACCGCCACGTCTCCTGCATCGGAGCGGCGTGCAAAGAGGCCGCGTAACGGTTGCGTGGCTATCGGGAAAGAAGAGAGGCCGGCTAAATGCCTTGGCCCTCGACCTCGACCTTCAGCTCGTCGCGCGATTTCTTCGCGTCGGGCAGGTTCGGGTTGACCTTGAGCGCGCTCTCGTAGGCTTCGAGGGCCGCTTTTTTCTCGCCGAGCTGCAAGAGCAGGTTGCCGAGACCTTCGAGCGCCTTGTAGTGGCGCGGATCGAGCGCGAGCACGCGGCGCAGGTCGCCCAGCGCACGCTTATAGTCGTCGTCGAGATAGTAGAGGTAAGCGCGCCGGCTCCAGGCTTCGGCGTAATCCGGCTGCAGCTCGACCGCCGCGTTCAGGAGCTTCATGGCGAGGTCACGGTTCTGCGCTTCCGCCGCAGCGCCAGCCCGCGCCACCAGGAGATCCGCCGTCGGGCTACCGGAGTGCGCCCAGAGCTGCTCGATGGCCTGCATGATCTGCGCCGCGGTCTCCGGATCCGGGGCCGTCGCGAGGCGCGTATAAAGCTCGTCCAGCAGTTTGGCGTGCTGCTCGGGCGCGTTCGCGTCGGGAGGCGCGGCGCCCTTTTGGGATGGGCTCTTCTCCGCAGCCGGGGGTGCGGCCGGGTTCGGAACGCCTTTCGGCAGCGGCCGCTTGTTCTCAGGGGCCATCAGGTCCGGCACGTCTTGTGCGCGACCGGCCGGCGGCATCACGGCCACGGCAAGCGCGGCCAGCACCAGACCGCATTGCAGACGGCTCAAGCTCAGGGATGCTGTCATGCCCACAAGATAGGAGGCCGGGGCGGCGCCGTCAAAGGCAGCGCAAGCAAAACCGCCCGCACACTTCTTGAGCGCCGGGCGGATGACCCATTCGTTCGATGCTGCGCGTTCTCGACGCGTGCGTAATCAGCCCTGACGCGCCTTGAACTTGCGCAGGGTCTTGTTGATCACGTAGACGCGGCCCTTGCGCCGGACGAGGCGATTGTCGCGATGACGCGAACGCAGGGACTTGAGCGAGTTTCTTACTTTCATCGGTCTCGACCAAATTTGAGGCACGACGGGCGGATGGTGGGCACTAGAGGGATCGAACCTCTGACCCCTACCATGTCAAGGTAGTGCTCTACCGCTGAGCTAAGTGCCC
>CAZDUD010000096.1:0-13978 GCA_964508485.1 uncultured Hyphomicrobium sp.
GATCTGCTCGTTGTCGAGATGGGTGATCAGGTCGTTGGCCTGGATGCCGGCCTTGGAGGCCGGCGTGTCGTCGATGGGGGCGACGACCTTAACGACGCCGTTCTCCATCGTGACCTCGATGCCGAGACCGCCGAACTCGCCGCGCGTCTGCACCTGCATGTCGCGGTAGTTCTTTGGGCTCATGTAAGAGGAATGCGGGTCGAGCGCCGCCAGCATGCCGTTGATCGCGCTCTCGATCAGCATGGTGTCGTCGGGCTTCTCGACGTAGTCGGACCGGACGCGCTCGAAGACGTCACCGAACAGGTCGAGCTGCCTGTAGAGCTCGGAGTTCGGCGAGTTCGCGGAATACGTTTGCGTGACGTTGAACACGGTGGTCGCGCCGGCGAGACCTGTCATCGTCAGAAACGTCCAGAACACAAGATCGGTCTTGCGCATCATTGCTGTACCTTCTCATGAGGGGAGGCCCACCAAGGGTCCGAGTTTATGGGCTCCCCGTCCTTGCGGAATTCAATATAGAGCACGGGCGCGCTGGACGGCGGCGGTTGGCCCATGCCCGTCTTCTCGGTAGCCAGTTGTGCCGTGCGTGGCGCACCGCTCATCGTCCCAATCGGCTCGGCAGCCAACACGAACTGCCCCGGCCCGACGTCCATTTGCGACAGTCCGGCAATCAACACATGATACCCGCCGCCCGCGTTGATGATCAAGAGTTGCCCGTAGCTGCGGAACTCTCCGGCGTAGACAACCCAACCGTCGCAGGGCGAGGTGACCCGGGCGCCATAGCGGGTTTCGAGCACAATGCCCTTCGATGTGCCTCCATATTGGGTTTTGTCGCCAAAACCCAAGGCCCGGCGCCCGCGGGCCGGCATCGGCAGCTTGCCTTTGGCGAGCTGGAACGGGACCGCGGGGGTGATGCGGTCAGGCTTGCCGGGGCTCAGCGCGGTCGCGGACGGCGCCAGCTCGACGACCGAGGGAGGCGCCCCGCCACGGGTGGCGGCCGGGGGCGGCGTCAGCATTGCGACTTCCTCCTCGCCGCGCGGCGCGACATCGGCGGGTGCCGTGTCTATGGCGGTCTCGCGGACGGTGGCAGCCGCGGGGCCGAGCGGGCCTTCGGCGGCGGGCTCGGTGGGTGCTGCTGCAGGCGGTAGGACGGCGACGACCTGATCGTCGCCCGTGGCTTCCGGCGCGGCCATGGCGGGCGCTGCGCTCACCTGCCGGCTCAGCTTGGCAATGAGCTCGGAGAGGTCGGTGACATTCTTGGCGATCTCGGCGGTGGCGGCGCGGACCTGCTTCAGCTCGGTCTCGCGCTCTGCGAGCGACTGCTTCTTCGCATCGAGCAGGCTTGCGAGGCGCGTCTGCGTGGTTTCGAGGCGCTCGCGCTCGGCGCGCAGGTTGTCGCCCTCCCTGCGGATGCTCGTCATGATGCCGACAAGCTCGTTGAGCTTGACGGTCAGCGCCTGGGCTTCCGCCCGCAATCCCGGAAAGGCAACGCCGAGCAGCATGGCGCTGCGGACCATCTGCAGCGCATCCTCGCGCCGCGTGATGATGACCGGCGGCGGATTGCGGCCCATGCGCTGAAGGGCTGCGAGAATGCCCGAGATCTTGCCGTGCTCCTTGGCGAGCGAGGCGCGAACCTCCCGCTCCTGCCGCTCGAAGCCCGCCAAGCGCGTCTCGATGGCGGTCATCTGCTCTTCGCTCTTCTGAACGAGGGCAGCGGTCTCGAGCAGGCGCGCGTTGATCTCGCGGCGCTCGTCGACAATGCCGGCGACATCCTTCTGCAGCTCACGGCCGCGGTGTTCCTTGGCCGCCAGCGCTTCCTTCTCCTGCTCGAGCTTCTTGGCCGCTTCGTCGGAAGTTTGCGGTGTCTCGGCTTGGGTGCGGGTTGCCGTCACCAGGGCCGGCGCGATTGCGGCAACGCCGAGCGCCGCCGCCGCGACGTGCGCGCGCCATCTTGCCCAGTGCGTCGTGTCCCCGATCCGCTTCACGCCCTCGCCCATCCGGCCGACTGCTACGTTTCTCACATGCTCCAAGTCGCTTGAGACCCACGGTCATAGAACACGACCGCGCCGGATCCAAACGTTCCGGCGCGAAGTGTTCGCGAGACCCGATCCACGCGCCGGAGGACCTCACCCGACGCGGGAACGCATATTTTCCGCACAGCCTGTATCGGGACCCGTGTATCCCCCGCACGACCCCCAGGTACCACGCTCCGATAAGTGGTTAGAATTAGGGCAGGAAGGTTTACCAAAGGTGGCGGGGCCACATGCCGCGTCCGCCGAGGTGGGGGCTTTGCATGCGGATTCATGGCATTTGGGGTCCCGGCATCGTATATTGATGGCTGTTCGTCATCTTGCACTTGAGGCCGATTGCCGATGGAAACCATCCTTTCCCACCTGTCGACCTTGGCCATGTATGCCGTGCTGCTCGTGCTGATTGCCGGTTTATGGGTGATGGCGCGCGGGAAAAGCCCCAATCTCAGCCAGACGCTGATGCGCTGGCGCGTCGGCTTGCAGTTTGTTGCGATCGTTCTCCTGGTCGCCTACGCCTACGTGCAGCACCTCTAGAGTTGCCGGCCGGGCAATTTCGCAAAACTGGTTTTCACCGATCGGCTGGCGAACTAGTGTGTGCGCCGGACGGGGGAATTGCTGCTCGATGGTCAAACTCAACAAGATCTACACAAAGACAGGCGACGCCGGCACGACGGGCCTCGGCACGGGCGAGCGCGTGCGCAAGGACGCGCTTCGGATTGCGGCATACGGCACCGTGGACGAGACCAATGCGGCCATCGGCATGGTGCGCATCCATCTCGCGGGCCATCAGGGCCTCGATGCCAAGCTTGGTCGCATTCAGAACGATCTTTTCGATCTCGGCGCCGACCTTTGCGTGCCGGATCGCGGCAAGAAGCCCGCGTTCGAGCCGCTGCGCGTCTCGGACGATCAGGTCGCCCGCCTCGAGGCCGAGATCGACGAAATGAATAGCGAGCTCAAGCCGTTGAAGTCGTTTGTTCTTCCCGGCGGCTCCCCGGCATCGGCGGCTTTGCACGTGGCACGTACGGTGAGCCGCCGCGCAGAGCGCGAGATGGTGGCGCTAGCGGCGCAGGAGAACGAGCCGGTGAGCCCGGCTGCGCTCAAGTATATCAATCGCCTTTCGGACTTTCTGTTTGTCGCCGGCCGTTATGTGAACGACCGGGGCAGAAGCGACGTGCTCTGGGTGCCGGGGCAAAACCGTTGAAGGATTGAGCGATGTTTGTCCCACTGCACGACGAGAACTCGTTGAAGTCGATCCGGTTTCAGTGGGTGACCATCCTCCTCATCGCGATCAACGTGATCGTCTACTTCCTCGAGACCGCGCGGTTCGACGAGGTCGCCATCGCCGGTTTTGCGATCGTGCCCAAAGAGCTGTTCGACACCAGCCTGCTGCCGATCCCCGTGGAGTCCGTTGGTCCGCAGGTCTCCGAGCGTCTGACGTTGCTCACCTACATGTTCTTCCACGGCGATATCCTGCATCTCGCTGGCAACATGCTGTTCCTCTGGGTGTTCGGCGACAACGTCGAAGACGCCATGGGGCATCTCAAGTTTCTGTTGTTCTATCTCGCATGCGGCGTGTTTGGTGGGCTCGTGCATGCGTGGGTCGATCCGACGTCGGAAATACCTCTCATCGGGGCCAGCGGTGCGGTGGCTGGCGTGATCGCGGCCTACCTCGTGCTGCACCCCCGCGTGCGGGTATGGGTTCTGGCGCTCAAGGCAATTCCGCTCCGGATTTCCGCGGCTTTCGCGCTCGGGCTCTGGATTCTCATGCAGATCGTGATGGTGCTCGTGCCGCAGGTCGGGCCGGTCGCCTGGTGGGCCCATATCGGTGGGCTGATCGCCGGGGCTGTGCTGGTGGTCTTCCTTCGCAGGCCGGGGGTTCCGTTGTTCGACAAGGGGATAGGGGCCGGTGCCTGATCCGGTGCCAAAGAGGCGGATACTCCTCTGTTGGCCGCATTGACTTGCGCGATGACGGCTCGTAATTTCTCTTCTCGCACTTGCGAAGGGCTCGGAAGTCACCCGCCGTGGCGATGGCTCAGGTGGCACTCAACGGAGGTAGGCGGCGCACATTCGGCCGCAAACCACATCTCCACGGGCACAATTCGGGACACATAAAAAACCAGGACAGAAATGACAAGAACAAGGCAGTGCGCCGGGGAGCGTCGCGCATCATGAAGGTACTCGTCGCGGTGAAGCGCGTCGTCGATTTTGCGGTCAAGATCCGCGTGAAGTCGGATGGGTCAGGGATCGAGCTGGCCAACGTCAAAATGTCCATGAACCCCTTCGACGAGATTGCCGTCGAGGAAGCGGTGCGGCTCAAAGAGAAGGGAACGGCGACCGAGGTCGTGGTGGTGTCGGTCGGGACGACCAAGTCCCAGGAGACGCTGCGCACTGCGCTCGCCATCGGCGCCGACCGGGCGTTGCTGATCGAGACCGCGGACGATACGCCGGTCGAGCCGCTCGCGGTCGCCAAGCTTCTCAAAGCCGTCGTCGACGCAGAGAAGCCGGATCTCGTCGTGCTCGGCAAGCAGGCCATCGACGACGACTGCAACCAGACGGGGCAGATGCTGGCGGCGCTGCTCGGCTGGCCGCAGGGTACGTTCGCCTCGAAGGTCGCACCGGAAGCCGGTGCCATCGCCGTCACCCGCGAGGTCGACGGCGGGCTCGAGACGATCAAGCTCAACCTGCCTGCGATCGTTACGACGGACCTGCGCCTCAACGAGCCGCGCTATCCGTCGCTGCCGAACATCATGAAGGCCAAGAAGAAGCCGCTCGACGTCAAGAAGCCGGCGGATCTCGGTGTGGACGTCGCGCCGCGCCTCAAGGTGGTCAAGACCACGGAACCGGCCCAACGCAAGGGTGGCGTGAAAGTGGCAGACGTGGCGGAGCTCGTGCACCGTCTCAAGACCGAGGCGGGGGTGATCTGATGGCCGTTCTTCTTCTTGCCGAGCACACGAATTCCGCACTCAACGGCGCAACGGCCAAGGCGCTCACCGCAGCCAAAGAGATTAGCGGCGACGTGCATGTGCTGATCGCCGGGCATAACGCTCAAGCGGCGGCGGAGGCTGCCTCCAAGCTCGCGGGCGCGAGCAAGGTGCTGGTCGCGGACGCGCCGCATCTCGCCAACGGCCTTGCGGAGGAGGTGGCCGCGACGGTCGTCTCGCTCGCTGGCTCCTACGACACGATCATCGCGCCGGCGACGGCATCCGGAAAGAACGTGCTGCCGCGCGTCGCCGCCCTGCTCGACGTGATGCAGATCTCCGACATCACCAAGGTGATCTCGGCCGATACGTTCGAGCGGCCGATCTATGCCGGCAACGCGATCCAGACCGTGCAGTCGCCCGAGGCCAAGCGTGTCATTACCGTGCGCACCGCGGCATTCGCCGCGCAGCCGGAGGGCGGCTCGGCGCCGATCGAGAGCGTCACCGCGGCGCCTGCCGTCGGGCTGTCGTCGTTCGTCGGTGCGGAGCTCACGAAGTCCGACCGGCCGGAGCTTACTGCTGCCAAGATCGTCATCTCGGGCGGCCGCGGCATGGGCAACGGCGAGAACTTCAAGAAGTACATCGAGCCGATTGCCGAGCGTCTCGGTGCCGCGATGGGCGCCTCGCGTGCGGCGGTCGATGCGGGGTTCGTGCCCAACGATCTGCAGGTCGGCCAGACCGGCAAGGTGGTGGCGCCCGAGCTTTATGTGGCCGTGGGAATCTCGGGTGCCATCCAGCATCTCGCGGGCATGAAGGATTCCAAGGTCATCGTTGCGATCAACAAGGACGCCGAGGCGCCGATCTTCCAGGTAGCCGACTACGGACTTGTGGCCGACCTCTTTCAGGCGTTGCCGGAACTCGATGCGGAACTCGGGAAGGCCGGCCTTTAGGGCCGCGGTACCGGGACAAAAAGGACATTCACCATGGATGTTGCAGTGAAAGCCGACAGCAAGGCAAAACCGGACGCAAGGCCGGTTCCAGACATCAAGCTGATCGGTGTTATTGGCGCCGGCCAGATGGGCAGCGGCATCGCCCATGTCATTGCGCTCGGCAAATACGATGTGCTTCTCAACGACATCCACAAGGAGGCCGTCGACAAGGCGCTGGTGACCATCGAGAAGAACATGGGACGGCAGGTCGCGAAGGGACTCGTCCAAGAGGCTGACATGAAGTCGGCCATGGCACGCATCAAGTTCGCGCCAAACCTCGATGCGTTCAACAACTGCGATATGGTGATCGAGGCCGCCACCGAAGACGAGGCGATCAAGCGCAAGATCTTCCAGGAACTGTGTCCCAAGCTTAAGCCGTCGGCGCTGCTCGCCACCAACACCTCGTCGCTGTCGATCACGCGTCTCGCGTCGACGACGGACCGGCCCGAGCACTTCATCGGCATGCACTTTATGAACCCGGTGCCGCTGATGGAGCTCGTGGAGCTCATTCGCGGGATCGCGACCGAGGACGACGTGTTCGGTGTCGCCAAGGTCTTCGTCGAGAGCCTCGGTAAGACGACGGCGGTCTCCGAGGATTTTCCGGCCTTCATCGTCAATCGAATCCTGCTGCCGATGATCAACGAGGCCGTCTACACGCTCTACGAGGGCGTCGGCACGGTCGAGGGTATCGACAAAGCCATGCGGCTTGGCGCGCACCATCCCATGGGACCGCTCGAGCTGGCTGATTTCATCGGCCTCGATACCTGTCTCGCTGTCATGCAGGTTCTTTACGAAGGGCTTTCGGATTCGAAGTACCGCCCCTGCCCGCTGCTCGTGAAGTATGTCGAGGCGGGCTGGCTTGGCCGCAAGACCAACCGCGGCTTCTACGACTACCGCGGCGAGAAGCCGGTTCCGACGCGCTGATCCACGCGCGGACGACATGACACAAACGGGCAAGGTGGCTCTCGTGACCGGTGCCGGAAGCGGCATTGGGCGCGCGGTTGCCGTTGCGCTGTTCGATGCCGGCTTCGACTTGGTGCTGGCCGGGCGGCGACAGACGGCGCTCGAGGAGACGGCGGCGTCCTGCAAGGCGCGTCCAGGGCGGACTCTTGCCGTTGCGGCGGACGTTGCCGATGCCGGGGACGTTGCGCGGCTCTTCGAGGCGACGCAGGCGACGTTCGGCCGGCTCGACCTTTTGTTCAACAACGCGGGGACGTTTGCACCGGCCGTTCCGATCGACCAGCTTACGCTCGCACAATGGAACGCCGTCGTTGCGGTCAATCTGACGGGCGCTTTTCTGTGTGCCCAGGCGGCGTTCCGCATCATGAAGGCGCAGGACCCCAGGGGCGGGCGCATCATCAACAACGGGTCTATCTCGGCCGCCGTTCCGCGCCCTTTCTCAGCGCCCTATACGGCAACCAAGCACGCGATTACGGGGCTCACCAAGTCGCTCTCGCTCGACGGGCGCGCGTTCGATATCGCATGCTCGCAAATCGACATCGGCAATGCGGCGACGGACATGACGGAGGCGATGGTACAGGGCGTTTTCCAGGCGGACGGTAGCGTCAAGCCGGAGCCGCGCATGGACGTCGCGCATGTGGCCGAGGCCGTCGTCTACATGGCATCGCTGCCGCTTTCGGCGAACGTTCAGTTCATGACGCTCATGGCCACGAAGATGCCCTTTATCGGACGAGGATAGGGGCCTGGGTTGCACGTTTGGCGCGGCTTGCCTAATTCTTGGGTCGTTGCGCAGTTCCGCTCGTGCCACGGGGGGCGAGCTTCGATGTCTTCGACTGCTGCCAGCAAGTGGTTTCTTGTACTCGCGGCCTGTGTGTCGGCCGCGCTGGGCGGCTGTGCGTCGGTCATGGATTTTTCCGGCATTCCCCGTACCGGATATCAGGCGGACGGCAGCTATGTCGTCGGTCCCGACGAGGAGAAGCTGGCTTGTCGTCAGATCGAAGAGCGGATCGAGATCCTGAGCCGTCAGATTCAGACCCTTCCGCAACAGGCCGAGCTCGAGCGTCAGAGTGAGCCTGCGACGGTCGGCCGGGCGCTGGGCCGCATGTTCGGCGGTCCCGATGAAGGGCTCAAAGCCACCAAGGATTTCCAGCGCGCACAGGCTGAGAGCGACGCGCTCAAGGCACTTCTCGTCAAAAAGCAGTGCGCGTGAGTCGCGTAAAATGCGAGGTGGTCAGCGAGCTGTCCGGGACGCTGCGTGACCGGCCTATGCTTTCGCGACGGAGAAACGGACGCTAGCGGAGAGGCCGGGCGCGGCGTTCTCGAGCGTCAGCGTGGCACCCCAGGATTCCGCGATCTCGCTTGCGATGGCGAGGCCGAGGCCGGCGCCTGAGCCGCGCTCGTCGAGCCGTCCGCCGCGGCGCAAGACCTCCTGCATCTGGTCCTCAGGAATGCCCGGTCCGTCATCGGTCACGGTCAAGGAGATCGTCGCAGCATCGCCGTGACCGGTAATGCTCACGGCATGGCGAGCGTGGCGGGCGGCATTGTCGACAAGATTACCTATGACCTCGGACAGATCGTCGTGATCAATGGGGGCCGTGAGATCGGATGGTACCTCGACGATCCAATCGAGGCGCTCCCCGCTTGGTGTACGCTGGACGACGCGGACCACCTGATCGATCACGGCAGCGACATTGGCCTGGGATGTCCTGCGGGATGAGGCGAGGCGTACGCGCGCCAATTCTCGCTCGACGGTGCGCTGCATGGCGCGGGTGACGGTCGAGAGATTGAGCGCGACGGTGGCTTGTCCATCGTGGGCGAGCCGCTCGATCTCCGCCTGGAGGACCTGCAGCGGCGTCCGCAGTCCGTGGGCGAGGTCGCCGGCGCGCGTCCTGGCGCGGGCCAGCTCGGCGTCGCGGGCGTCGATCAGGGCGTCGATCTCGTGTGCGAGCGGCTGCACCTCGTCCGGGAACGCCGATCCCATGCGCTGGGTCTTGCCGGAACGCACGGCTGCAAGCCGTGTGCGGATTGCAGAGAGCGGGCGCAGGCCGACGGTAACCTGCAGCCACGCGGCGGCCAGGAGCAGTGCGCCCAGGATCGCGAGAAGCGGCGTCAGGTCGAACGCGAACTCGCGGACGGCGGTCGCGATCTCGGCAGCGTTCCAGGCGACCGCGATGCGCGCCGTTCCGCCGCCCATGCGCGCCGGCAGCTCGACGCGGCGTTGGAGTAGGTAGAGCTCCGTCTTGCCGGGTCCGGGAATGTGGTGGTGGTGAATGGCGTCGTCGGTTTCTGCCTCGGCGGGCAGCGCCAGCTCCGCGTCCCACAACGAGCGCGACCGTAGAACCGTGCCGTTCTGCTCGTGGACGATCTGCCAGTAGAGACCCGACAGCGGCACCTCGAAGCGAGGATCGGCAGGCTGCGTCGCGAGTACGAGCGCGCCGGAAGGTCCGCGCTCGAGGTGAGCCGTGAGCTGGTTTAGGTGGACCTCGAGCTCGGCATCGATGCGCCGTTCGACGTGACGCTCGAACAGCACCGTAAGACCGTAGCCCGCCAGTCCGAGTGCGATGGCGGTGGAGATGGCACCCGCGATCAGAAGCCTCAGACGCAGCGAGCGGAATGTCATTCGTCGGTGTCCGCGATGACGTATCCGAACCCGCGCCGCGTTTGCACGACGTCGGCGCCGAGCTTTTTTCTAAGCCGCATGACGACGGCCTCGAGCGCGTTCGCGTCGCGCGCATCGTCGTCGCCGTAAAGGTGCTCGATCAGCTCGCCGGGCGAGACAACGCGGCCCTTGTGGTGCAGCAGGTAGGCGATCAGGCGGTACTCGAGCGGAGAGACGGCGACATTCGCGCCGCCGATGGTCACGCGCATCTGGCGGGTATCGACGGAGAGCGTTCCGGCGGCGAGGATCGGCGAAGCGTGCCCGGCGGCGCGGCGGATGAGCGCGCGCACGCGGGCCAACAGCTCCTCGATCTGAAAGGGCTTTGCGAGATAGTCGTCGGCGCCGGCGTCGATGCCCTCGACGCGTTCGGGCCAGGCGCCGCGCGCAGTGAGGATGAGGACCGGCATGTGCCGTCCCGCGCCACGCCAGCGCTTCAGAACGGCGAGGCCGTCCATCTTGGGCAGGCCGAGATCGAGCACAACGAGATCGAAATCCTCAGTGTCGCCCAGGAACCACGCCTCCTCGCCGTCGGTGGCGATGCGGGTCTGATAGCCGGAGGTGGCGAGTGCGGATGAGATGGAGGCCGCGATCGCGGGTTCATCCTCGACAACGAGAATGCGCATCAGTCGTCGTCCTCGATGCTCAGGATGTCGCCGGTGGCGGCGTCGACGTCGACCTCCATCAGGCGACCGGACTGATCGATAACGTCGAACTCGTAGACGATGCGCCCGTTGTCCTCCACCTCGAGCTCGACGCCGAGGATCTTGCCGGGCAGGTGCGGCTTAACCTTTTCGGTGATTTCGGACAGCGGGCGGATGCGGCCTTCGAGCAGAGCCTTGCGGGCGATCTCCTGGTCGCGCGCGTCGTCGTCGGCGCGGACAAGCGTCGCGGGGGCGAGGCTCAGCATGAGCGCGGCGAGCAGGGCAACGCGGAGCGTGGATGACGTCGTCATAGGGACTAGATGCATGGTTTGGGCTGACAAACTGCTGACGCGGGCCGTCAGGGAGGGATCAGCGGCGTGAGCGCAAAGAAGCGGTGTCCGGGCGATGGTTCCCGTCCGACCCTGTGCAACATAAACGGAGATGATCCCATGAAGAAGCTTTTGGCCGCGTCCGTTCTTTCGCTTGCCCTTGCGGCGCCGGCTTTTGCCGGTGACGACGATTATTTCGGCCCGCTCAACGTTCCGCGCGACCAGTGGTTGTCGGCGTCTGACGTGGTCCAGAAGATCGAGGCCAAAGGGTACACGATCCGCGAGATCGAGGCGGACGATGGCGTTTACGAGTTCGAAGCCATCGATTCTGCCGGTGCCCGAGTCGAGGGACACGCCCATCCGGCAACGGGTGACATCCTCAACACGCGCCCCGACAACGATTGATCGCGCGGGACGCACCACGAACTCCGGCGGCACCAGCCGCCGGAGTTTCCGCGGTCTAAGCTACGAGGCGCGGCGCTTGCGCGTTGCCGCGGCTTTTCTCGCCGAGGCCCGCCGTGCCGCCCAGCTTAAAAATAGACTTCCATGCTGAGCTTGAGCGTGGTGGTCGGCGTATTGTCGTTGAGGCCGAACAGCGTGCCGATGCCGAGGCTCACCATCTGCTCGTCGTCATCGTCCTTGTCGTCGTCTTTCTTGTGCGAGACGGCGAACTCGGGCGTGAAGTTCCAGTAGATGACGGGGCCAATGCGGTGCTGGTCGAAGTCGCCGAACAGTGCGGCTTCGTCGCTCCTGCCGCCGCGCCCGCCGATACGGTCGACGGTGCCGTAAGCTTCGAGCGCGAGATCCAAGTGCTCCGACCAGCGGTACTTGAGCTGGTTGGCGTAGGCGAAGTCGATCTTCTCGTCCTTCTGCCCGGCTTCATTGCGCTCGCCGCCGAAGGCCTGGACGAGGGTGGGGATCAGGGTCACGGACCATGGACCGCTCGCCCATTCGAAGATCGGACCGAAGTTCAGGGTTTGCCCGCCGCCGCTTTCCGCTGCCACCTCGTATTCGACCACGACGCCCAATCCGATGCCGTCGCCGTGCCGGGGAATGATGATGCCGATGACCTCGGCGGCATACTCGTCGAGCTTCAGGTCCTCATAGCCGTCAGCCTGGCCGAGCGTCCCGGGGTCCTCGCGCCGTTCCTTCTCGTATTCGATGCCGATGCGCGTCTTCAGGTGGCGGGTGATCCCGAATTCGAGCTCAAGCGCGTTTCTTTGCTTCGCGAGCGCGTTGTCGTCGGCCTCGATCTCTCCGCCCGGGCCGACGATGGCCTTGCGCTTGGGATTGCCGAATGTGTAGGCGTTCTGGCTCTGGAACTCGATCTCGCCGGGTTCCGACTCGAGGGTTTTGAGCTCGAACTGGCCGATGGCCGGTCCGGCGGATGCGCCGTCGGTAAGCCAGAAAAAGCCGGCAGACACCACTGCGAGTGCCGCGCCTTGCCGAAGACGTCCTTCCCCGCCCATTGTTTCCCCGTTCAGGACTTTTTCCCGACTTTTCCGGGAAGATCTGTCCTTAGCAAGGGAATTCTGACATTCCGCTGATGAGTCTTTGTGCAGATGCGGAGTTGTGTCCGCCGGGGCTCAGGTCGCAGGCGGGGACCTTAGGGCCAGGACGAAGGCGGCGGTTGCGGCCAGGGAGGCTCCGGTCCGGACCGAGTTCCACCAGGTCCAGTCGGCGAGATAGCGGGACCAGACGGCCGCGCCGTCCGTGCTTGCCGGATCGACGGCGGCCAGCTCGTCGTTGAGCGGCACATTGCAGATGATGGTCAGCACGAAGGTGCCGAGCACATAGAGCAGCGCGCCTGCCAGCCAATAGGTTGTGCGCGGATCGTCCCACCGTAGCAATGCGGCCACCGCGAGCGCGGCCGACGTGATGGCGGTCGCGAAGAACACGGCGATGAACCCCGATCGCACGACGACGATATTGATCTCCTGCATGGCCGCAATGCCTTCGGCCGGCGGGCGGTGGCCGAGGGCGGTCATGACGAAGGTCGAAAAGCCGAAAAATACGCCTGCGATCAATGCTGCGCCGAGTGCCGATAACCAGGTCAGAGCTAAAAGCAGGGAGTCCATCTTTGCCTCCTAGCGATTGCACGCCGCATACTGGCACAAGGACATGAAAGGTGGTTGCCTCTTTTTCCGATCAGCCCACTCGACGACGAGGTCGCGATGACAAAAATATCCTTTCTCAAGGAGACGACTCCCGAAGGCGGCCGCTATCTCGCAACCGTCGACGACATCGACGGCGAGGCGGAGCTGGCGTTCACAAACCGTGGCCCGGACCTCATCAGCGCCGATCACACCGGAGCGCCGGATTCGCTGCGCGGCACCGGCGCGGCTCTGGCGCTGGTCGAGCACATGGTCGAGGACGCGCGCAGAAGCGGCTTCAAGATCATTCCGGTCTGCCCCTATGTGAAGGCGCAGCTCAAGAGGCATCCCGAATGGCAGGATGTCATGGTTATGGGTGCGTAACGCCGGGCGGCGTGCGGTGCCTGGTCAGGACAGCATCGCCATGCCGACGAGCGGCGTCGATGGCGCGGCCATGTCGCGTGGCGCCATGGGACTTGCGAGATAGGCGAGGCGGCCGGCTTCGATGGCACCAGCGAAGGCGGCGGCCATCGTAGCCGGATCTCCGGCCTTGGCGACGGCGGTGTTGAGCAGGATGGCGTCGTAGCCGAGCTCCATCGCGGCTGCCGCGTGCGAGGGGAGGCCGATCCCGGCGTCGACGATCAGCGGGATGTCCGGAAAGCGGTTGCGCAGGACGCGGAGCGCGAAGGGATCGTTAAGACCGCGTCCCGAGCCGATGGGGGCAGCGAGCGGCATCAGCACGCGGCAGCCGGTTTCGACAAGGCGCTCGGCAACGCCGATGTCATCGGTCGTGTAGGGAAACACCTCGAAGCCCTCCTGGCTCAGGATGCGGGCTGCCTCGACAAGCTGGAACACGTCCGGCTGCAGGAGGTCCGTGTCGCCGATCACCTCGAGCTTGATCCACGGCGTGTCGAAGACCTCGCGCGCCATATGCGCCGTGGTGACGGCCTCCTTCACCGAGTGGCAGCCGGCGGTGTTGGGGAGCACGCGGACGCCGAGCCCGCGGATCAGGGACCAGAACCCGTCACCTGCGCGGGCTCGCGCGGATTCGCGCCGGAGCGAGACCGTCACCACCTCCGCGCCTGACGCGCGCACCGCGTCGGCGAGCACGCTCGGCGAGGGATACTGTGCCGTGCCGAGCAGGAGGCGCGAGGACAGCGTAATGCCATAGACCTGCATGGTCATCCTCCCTGCCTTGGGGCGACGACCTCGAGCGCGTCGCCGGCATTGAGCGTGACGGCGTCACGCTGGCGTGCAGGGATGAACGCGCCGTTGACCGCCGTCGCGATCGCGGCCTCCTCATAGCCCAGCTCGCGCAGGATCTCCGTGAGGTTCCGGCATTTTACGTGCTGCTCTGCGCCG
>CAZDUD010000097.1:0-13466 GCA_964508485.1 uncultured Hyphomicrobium sp.
ACTGCGTGAAGGCCAACGCCCACGCGCTGGCCCGCTACGCGGTGCTCTGCCAGGAAGCCGGCATCGTTCCGATCGTCGAGCCCGAGGTGCTGATGGACGGCCCTCATTCCAGCCACGACATCGACGAGTGCTATCGCGTCACGGAGTGGACGCTGCGCACCGTCTTCCGCGAGCTCTACGACGCCCGCGTCTCGCTCGAAGGCATGGTGCTCAAGCCGAACATGGTCATCGCCGGACAGAAGTCGCCGAAGCAGTCCTCCGCCGAGGAGGTTGCCGAGAAGACCATCCGCTGCCTCAAGGCAACGGTGCCCTCGTCGGTGCCGGGCATCGCGTTCCTCTCCGGCGGCCAGTCCGACGAGTTGGCGACCCAACATCTGTCGCTGATGAACGCTGCAGGAAATCTTCCCTGGGCGCTGACATTCTCCTACGGCCGCGCACTGCAGGCAGCAGCCTTGAAGGCATGGGGTGGCAAGGCCGAGAACGTCGCCGCGGGCCAGCGCGCCTTCACGCATCGCGCGCGCATGAACGGTCTCGCCGCGCTCGGCAAGTGGGACGCCAACCTCGAGAAGGCTGCGTAACCGCGGGCCTGAGCGAGCGACATATTCTCGAACTGAGCTCTAACGGCGCGAAAAATCTCAAAAATTTTTCGCAACCGTCGGAACAACACCGGGCCGGATTGCGTTTCACACGCAGGCCCGGGGCGCGACGACGCGCGCGCCGCCTGACCCAAGGATCGGATGGGGGCCCTATTCTTATAGTCTTCGGCCTCACGGGACGAAGGCTGAGCAGCAAGGCGCAATGAGCCCCCCTCGTTGCGCCTTGACTGCGTTTGAGGTCACGCGTTGTCGTCGTACGATGATGAGCATAAGTAAAAGCGCCGAACCTTTGGCGCGGCGCTTTTCTTCAATCGCGATGAGATGCGCTGAGCTGTTTGCCTGGCGGGGCGCGTCTCAGTTCATCCAGAACCCGGAGATGGCATCGGCCAGCGTATCGGGAGTCTTGGATTTCTTTTTCTTCTTGCTCTGGCCTGTGCCGCTCGCCGGAAACTCCTCCGACACAGCCACCGCGTCGGACGTGCCCCGATCGAACCGGATCGCACGGCCCGTCAACGCGGCCGAGAGCCGGCTGTCGTGTCCATAGAGATCGCTTAACGTCGACACATGGCCGCCGGCGTCTGCAACGACGGTGAAATAGGTATTGTGCACGGGGATCGGCTCCTTGAGCTTCACCTCGCCCCCTCCGGCGATGGCATGCTCGACGCCGCGCGCATCGAGGCCGTTGCCTTCGGCCAGCATGATCCGCGCAAACTTCATCGGATCCTGCACGCGGATGCAGCCGTGCGAGAGCGCACGGTTCGGCTGCGCGAACAGCGCCCGCTCGATCGTATCGTGCATGTAGACGTCGTGCCGGTTGGGGAACAGGAACTTGACCTGGCCGAGCGGATTCTTGCCGCCCGGCGGCTGGATGAAGCTGTAGTTGCGAATATCGACCGAGCCCCAGTTCACGCTGTCGGGATCGATCTCCCGCCCGCCCTGATAGACCTTGAGGCCGTACGCGCGGATCGACGCACCCCCCCCGCCGCCGCCGAAGAGCTGCGAGAAGAAATCGCCGCCGCCCGCCGCGCGCAGCCGCGGTGCGAGTTCCCGGGTCTTGATGCCGTCCGGCATCCCCCACGACGGATTGAACACGATGGACTTCATCGTCTCGGAGAACACCGGCGTCGACCACTGCGGCAGCCCGACGATGATCCGCTCCTTGAACAGGACGTCGTCGCCTTTGACCGTGCGCGTGGTGAACTCGGGAATGTTGTTCCAGACGTAAACGCGGCCGAGGCTCTCGGGCAGCCACCGCCAGCGCTCCATGTTGAGCACGAGGAGCTGCGTGTCGCGATCAGGATCGGGCGCGCGTTGCGCCTCGACGTCCTTGTTGAGCGACTTCCGCGTTGCCCCCGTGAGCTCGCCCGTGGCCGGAAGCCCCTTCTCGACCTGGTACGCCTTGAGCGCAAGCTCGAGCTTCTCGTCGAACAGCGTCTCCTTCGCGCCGCCCTCCGCAGGCACCTTCATGCGCTGGCGCAGGAGCGCGATATTGGGATGCTCCACGCCGAGCTTGAGCATCTCGCGCGTCGCCGGCAGGCTGACCTTGAGCGAGGGATCGATCTCGACCGCAGGCTCCGACGGGCCGCGCGCCTTGAGTAGCGCCTTGTGCAGGAGCTGGAACTGCGGATGCTTGGGATGCTGGTCGCGGAGATACGCATCCGGTGCCGAGGCCGCGACAAGCTCCCCCAGCACGACGTTCGGATCCTTGATCGGCGGCGAGACATCCATGATGCGGCTGAGCGTGGCCGGATCGACACGGCCGCCGCGCGCGAAGCGCACGTACTTCAGAAGCTCGAGCGTGAGCTTGCCTTCGGCCGCGGCGAGAGCGTCCGTCGACGTTGCACCCGTCAAGGCCGGAAGATCGAAGGCCGCGGCGGAAAGACCCCAGTCGTCGGCCTTGCGCACTTCATCTATCGCGCTCTTGGCTTTGGCCGTGAAACCGGCGCTGTCGACCCAGAGCGGCTTGTCGCTGCGCGCGCCGTAGAATGCGACCGCAGCCGCCACATCGTCCTTGTTCGCCTTTGACGTATTGGCGGATGCACCAAGCCACGTGCGCACGGCGGCGACGACCGGATCGGCAGGAGGCGCAGCCGGAGCGCTCGCCGCGGGCTGCACGGCGCCCGCCGGAGTGGTTGCTGTTGCAGCCGCAGGAGCGGCACTCTGCGTCGCAGGCCCGGCGCCGTTCGATGGCGCGGCCGGGGCGGTTGCGGCAGGCGGTGTGCTGGAAGGCGCCGCCGGTGTCGCAGCGTTGGCAACCGAGTCCGCCGGTTTCGTTTCGGAGGCGGAAGGCGCGGCTTGCGTCGTGGCGGGCGCCGTCGTGGACGATGTCGCGGCGGCCTTGTCCGGAAGTGCTCCGGTGGTGCGCACGGGCGTTGTCGCGCCGCTCGTACCTGAAGGTGTCTGTGCTCCGACGCTCGAAGCGTTGGCGATGAACGCGGCAAGCGCGGCGAGAGCCGCAACGCGCGAGTAAGCAGTCGTGAGCATCAATCTGGCTCCGTCTAACCGGGACGCGGCACTTTCGGATTTTCCCTCTCCGCACTTGCGGCCGATACCTCAAGTGCGGTCACAGCATGGCAATTTCATGCCCATGCGCCGAACGCGAGACGGCGAAAAGGTCTGGCTTTCTGCTCCGCACTGCACCATGACGTTCGGAGCCGGTCACGGGGCCTTGAAATGCAAACGATCTTCTTCGCGGTTTGGTTTACAAGGGCGCCCGGGATTCGCAGGAAACGATAACCGGAAGGTCGAGCGAGGGATAGCTCCGATCGCCGCCAACGACCTGTTCTTCCAAGGGCAATTGCACAACACCGGCCGCGGAGTCTCTTTTCCGCCCGAATTCGGACGGATACGCTCGCAACCTCCAGGTTTCTTGCTCTCATAACCGGTGGGAAAAGCACCGAAGGATGCAACGCCGAAGGACATGACCAAGACGTCGACAGATCCGGGTCTCTGCCTTGTCGCGACCGCCGAAGGGGGCACCGAGCACCTCTCCCGCATCGCCCGGGCGCTCGACGCGACGCATGCCGCAACTCTGATCCTGGCTGCGCCCGGCGCGGACAAGATCGACCCCGCCGTCGCCCGCGCCATCGTCGAGACCGCGCAGCAGAAGAAGATCGCAGCCCTGATTGCCGACGACGTGTCCGCCGTCCGCGCAACCGGCGCCGACGGCGTGCATCTCTCCTGGCGCCCCGAGATCGAGGATGCCTATGAGGCCGCCCGCGCCGCACTCGGCCCCGACGCCATCGTCGGCGCGGATGCGGGGGGCTCGCGTCACGACGCCATGACGCTCGGAGAAGCGGGTGCCGACTACGTAGCCTTCGGACGAATGTCGGACGCCTACGGCCCGGACGCAGCACGCGACACGCAGCGCGAGCTGGTCGAATGGTGGGCGGAGGTGTTCGTCGTCCCGGTTGTCGCTTTCGACGTCGAAACTGCCGACGACGCACGCGAGGTAGTGGCACGCGGCGCCGACTTCGTCGCCGTACGCCTTCCCGATCGCACGGAAGCCGACAAGGATGCAGCCTGGGCATCGGCCCTCGTGGCGGCGCTCGGCGCTTCCGCCAACGCGGCCTAAGGAGCATTGAGCGTGAAGACGATCCACCTCGTCATCCTGGGTTGCGCAGGGCTGGCCATCGGCGCGCTCGGCGCATTGTTCGCGACCGGGATGCTCGACCCCTATCTGCCGCGGACGGCGCACACGGCTCCTCAGGAGTTGCCGACCGCCCCGGCAAGCCTGCCAGCGGACGACGCGGCCTACGTTGCCTTCGACCAGGGCAAATATCTGACCGCGCTTGAGCTCGCTGGCGAAGCGGCCAGGCGCGACGATCCCCAGGCACACACCCTGATCGGCCGCATCTATGCCGACGGCCTCGGCGTGCCGAAGGACGACGGCACTGCCGCCCGCTGGTACGCCCGCGCCGCCGAGCTTGGCGACGTACCGGGCATGCTCGCCCTCGGCACCATGCTCGCCGAAGGCCGCGGCGTCGCCAAGGACATGAACCTCGCCGCCGAGATGTTCGAGAAGGGCGCCGAGACCGGCGACCCGGTGGCGAACTACAATCTCGGCCTCCTGTTCCTGCGCGGCGCCGGCAAGCCCGAGAACCCCTACCGTGCCGCCCAGCACATTCGCTATGCCGCCGAGAGAGGCGTCGCCGCCGCCCAGTATGATCTTGCGGCGCTCTATCTCGAAGGCAACGGCGTGCCCAACGATGCGCTCGAGGCCGCCCGCTGGAGCTCGAAAGCCGCCGCGGCGGGCCTGCCGGCCGCCGAGTACGACTACGCCGTGATGCTGCTCCAGGGCCGCGGCCTCAAGGCGGATGAAGCCAAGGCTGTCGACTATCTTCAGTCCGCGGCTGGCAAGGGGGTCGCCGGCGCCCAGAACCGCCTGGGGCATCTCTACGCCGAAGGCGTCGGCGTGGAGGCCAACCCCATCGAGGCTGCCAAGTGGCGCCTGATCGCCAAGGCCGCTGGCATCGTCGACGACAAGCTGGATCTTTACGTTGCAGCCCTCCCCGACGCCGATCGGGCCAAGGCGGAAGCCGCCGCGACCCAATGGCGCGAGAAGAAGCAGGTCATGGCGATGCCCTGACCCCTTTCGACGGGCCGCGTTAAGCAGCACGTCGCACCGTTGGCGAAAAGGGTTGACGTTCCGCCGCGAAACCGTCAGAGCCTGCCAACCCAGACCAATCGCCCCGCCGGGCCGCCCACGCAGCCGACACCTGACCATGCCTGCCTCAGCCCTGATGAACGTGATGATCGCCGCAGCCCGCAAGGCCGGCCGCTCGCTCGCGCGCGACTTCGGCGAGGTCGAGCAGCTCCAGGTCTCGGTCAAAGGTCCAGCGAACTTCGTCTCGGCCGCCGACCACAAGGCCGAGGACATCATCTGGAAGGAGCTCTCGAAGGCGCGCCCCGGCTACGGCTTCCTGATGGAGGAGCGCGGCGCGATCGAAGGCGTCGACAAGACCCACCGCTGGATCGTCGATCCGCTCGACGGCACGACCAACTTCCTGCACGGCATCCCGCACTTCGCCATCTCGATCGGGCTCGAGCGCGACGGCATGCTCGTCGCGGGCGTGGTCTACAATCCCGCGACCGACGAGCTCTTCACCGCCGAGAAGGGCAAGGGCGCGTTCCTGAACGACAGGCGCCGCCTGCGCGTCGCCGCCCGCAAGACGCTGGCCGACGCCGTCGTCGTGACCGGCATTCCCCACCGCGGCCGTCCCGGCCACCCGCGCTTCATGACCGAGATGTCGACGGTGATGATGGAGGTCGCGGGCTTGCGCCGCTCGGGCTCCGCCGCCCTCGACCTCGCCTACGTCGCAGCCGGCCGCTACGACGGCTACTGGGAGCGCAACCTGAAGCCCTGGGATCTCGCAGCCGGCATCGTGCTCGTGCGGGAAGCGGGCGGCCTCGTCACCGACGTCGCCGGCAAGGACAAGGCCCTCGCTACCGGCGACGTGCTCGCCGGCAACGGCTACATCACCAAAGCGCTCCAACCGCTGCTGGCGCAGTAAACGCAAAGCGCCCATCGACCGGGATGCCTCCAGGGGCCAAAAAGCAGACAACGACACTTGGCTGGTCGCGGCTTGGGATCTAAGCTTTACGGGGCCTGAAAAGTTGGCAGTGCCCGCCCGAGACAGACGCACCCCTCGCTGAGCGGCAGGAGCGAGCGGACTGTCCGATAGTTAACCGGAGCCAGCTATGACCGCTACCGGATCAATCCCCCTCCAACATGAGTTTAACTCCGCGGAGCTGGGCGCCCTGGCTCATCTTTATCGCGGCGAGGTGTACCGCAGCACAATCTGGCGGACGCGCCTCGACAACACGACGAACTGGGCCGTCGTCGCTTTGGGCATTGCGATCTCGGTCACGTTTTCAAGTCCCGACGCCTCGCCGTTGCCGTTGCTTCTGGTCGGCATCCTCATCGTCGTGTTTCTGGTGTTCGAGGCACGTCGCTATCGCTATTTCAATGTCTGGCGCGCGCGGGCCCGGTGGATGGAGACGTACTTCTATGCACCCATGCTGCGCGGGGAGGACGTGAAAGCCAATAAGGACTGGAACCTGGTTCTGGCGAACGACTATTGCGATCCGCACTACCACATCACCATTTTGCGCGCGATGGGTCGCAGATTGCGCCGCAATTACATTTGGATTTTAGGGATCCAGGCGCTGACCTACCTGGGAAAAATTGCGATTCACCCGGTGCCGATCGTAAGCTTCGACGAGTTGTTCGGGCGTGCTGCCGTTGGCCCCATCCCGGGCGAATGGATGCTCGCGGCCGGCGTGCTTTTCAACGGCGGTTGGATCCTGTTCACGCTCGCCACACTCTACCTCGATCGCAGCAAGCGCGCGCCAGGCGCGCCCCGCGTTGCGATGGGCTAGAGCTTGAGGCTGAAACTCACTCGTCGATCAGGCGAGGCGCGCCTCAGCGCGCCTTCTTGCTCCCCCGCGCAGCAAACCGCACCGCTTCCTCCGCCGCGCGCACGACGGCCTTGGCTTTGTTGATGCACTCCTGCTGCTCTTTCTCCGGCACGCTGTCGTAGACGATGCCCGCGCCCGCTTGCACGTAGAGCTGCCCGTCCTTGACCAGCGCCGTGCGGAGCACGATGCAGGTATCCATCTCGCCGTCGGCCGTGAAATACCCGACGCACCCGGCATAGGGTCCGCGCTTCGCCTTCTCGAGCTCGTCGATGATCTCCATCGAGCGCACCTTAGGCGCCCCCGAAACCGTGCCGGCCGGAAAGCCCGCCATTAGCGCGTCGATCGCATCGCTCTTGCCGGAAAGTCGCCCCACGACGTTGGAGACGATGTGCATGACGTGGCTGTAGCGCTCGATGACGAACTTGGCGGTCACGTTGACCGTCCCAACCTCGGCGACGCGCCCCACGTCGTTGCGCCCGAGGTCGAGCAGCATCAGGTGCTCGCTGCGCTCCTTGGGATCACGGATCAGCGCGTCGGCGAGCGCCTTGTCCTCCGCTTCCGTCGCGCCGCGCGGCGCCGTGCCCGCGATCGGCCGGATCGTCACCTCGCCGTCGCGCACCCGCACCAGGATTTCCGGCGACGAGCCGACGAGCGCGAACGACCCGAGATCGAGATGGAACAGGAACGGCGACGGGTTCGTGCGCCGGAGCGCCCGGTAGAGCGCAAACGCCGGCAGCGCGAACGGCGCCGAGAAGCGCTGCGACAGGACCACCTGGAAGATGTCGCCGGCGCGGATGTACTCCTTCGCGCGCTCGACCATCTTCATGTACTCGCGCGCCGTCGTATTGGAGCGCGGCTCCGGCTGCGCAAGCTTCTTGGGCGCCAGGGCCGCGCCGTGCGGCAGCGGCGCATCGAGCGCCTCGACCGCGCGCCTGAGCCGCTTGAGCGCCGCCTTGTAGGCCTTCTCCGCATCGTCGCCCTTCTTGTCGGGGCGCACCGGCGTGACGAGGCTGATCTCGTCCTTCACCGAATCGAAGATGACGATCACCGTCGGCCGCATGAGCACGGCATCCGGCACGCCAAGCTCGTTCTCCTTCACGTCCGGCAGCTTCTCCATGAGCCGCACGGTGTCGTAGCCCATGTAGCCGAACACGCCCGCCGCCATGGGCGGCAGCTCAGCCGGCAGCTCGAGCCGCGAGCAGGCGAGCAGCGCCCGAAGCGAGGCCAGCGTCGGCTGGTCGTCGGGCTTGAAGGCATCCGGCTTCTTGAGTGGCGCACGGTTGATCTCGGCCGTTTCCCCGTCGGCACGCCACACCACATCGGGCGCAAACCCGATGACCGAATAGCGCCCGCGCGAGGCACCGCCCTCCACCGACTCGAGCAGGAAGGAGTAGGGCTTGCCCGACGCAAGCTTGAGATAGACCGAGACCGGCGTCTCGAGGTCGGCGACGATCCGCGTCCACACCACCTGCGGCTCGCCCGCCTTGTAGCGCTTGGCGAAAGCGTCGTAGGCGGGCAGCGCCTCGACGCCCTGAGCCCTGTGGGAGAACGTGCTCAAGAGACTGCTTCCCCCTACTCGCTCTCTGCGGCCGTACCCGTCGCCCGCGCGAGCTCCTGCTCGTTGATATGCACGGAGAGGTCCGCCTTGAGCGCATTGACGTACGCGTTCAGGTCATCGTTGCCGATCTGGCTCGTAAGCTCCTTCGCAAGCTTGTCCGCCTGCTCCTTGCTCGCGGCAGCGGCCGGGAAGATGTCCTTGATCTGGAACACGACGCGGCTCTGCCGGTCGGACGTATCGGCATAGGCCGCGCCGCCCTTCTGCAGCGCGAACGCCTGGCTCACGCCCTCCTGCGTGAGACCCGGCTGCGACGTGTTGCGCTTGACGTTCTCCAGCGTCTCGACCTTGCCGCCCGCATCCTCCGCGATCTTTGCGAACGCCTCGCCCGCCTTGAGCCGGTCAACCAGCTTCTGCGCAAGCTCGTTGAGCAGCCGCGCGGTCTCCTTCTCGGTGTAGGAGGTCTTGACCGCGTCCTTTACCTCGTCGAACGGCTTCTGCTTGGGCTCCGTCACGCTCATCACGTCGAACCAGGCATAAGCAGACCCCGGCAGCTCCACGGCATCGGGCTGCATGCCGACTCCGGTCACGAAGATCTGCTTCAACGCGATGGCAGCATCCGGAACATCGATGGCCGTTTTGCCGTCCGGCGTCTTGTTGTCCCGGTCGACCGCCTCGACATCGATGAAGCGGAGCTTCTGCTCCGCGCCGATCTCCTTGAGGGTCTTGCCGGCGTTGCGGCCTTCCTCGACCAGATCGAAGCGCTCCTGGATCAGCGTCTCGGCGCGCTCGCCCGCCAGCTTGTCGCGCACCTGGTCCTTGACCTCGTCGAAGGTGCTCTCCTTGCCGGCATCGATCTCGACGGCGCGCACGAGCACGGTCGCGAAACGCCCCTCGATCGGCTCCGAGAGCTTGTCGCGCTCGAGCGCGAAGGCCGCATCCGCGATCTTGGGATCGATCAGCTTGTCCTTCGACAAGAGGCCGAGGTTGACGTCCGTTTCGGTCGCGCCGTGCTCCTTGGCGACGTCGAGGAAGTTCTTCTTGCCCGCGACGATCTCCGCGCGCGCAGCCTCGGCAGCCACCTTGTCCTTGAAGGCGATCTGCTGCAGGCGCCGCCGCTCGGGCTTGTCGTAGGTTGCCTTGTGATCGGTGTAGTAGGCCTTGACCTCGTCGTCCGTGAGCGCGATCTCCGACTTGAGCGTGTCGGTGGAAAGCACGAGCACCGCCACCTTGCGGTACTCGGGCGTCATGAAGCTGGCCTTGTCCGCCTCATAGGTCTCCTTGAGCTTCGCCTCATCCGGCCCCGCGACCGTGACCTTGCTGCGGTCGATCTGAACGAGATCGATCGTGCGCGTCTCCTCGCGATAGGCGTGCAGGTCGTCGATCACCGGCTTCGGCACGGCAACGGCTGATGTGAGCGCCTCGATGATCTGCGCGCGCACCTCGTCGTCGCGCCGGAGCGCCAGGAACCCGTGCTCGGTGAGATTGAGCTGGCGCAGGAGCCCGTCGAACCCGAGGCGCGAGAACTTGCCGTCCGGGCCTGCGAAGTCGGGATCGGTGCGGACACCCTCGGCCAGCGTCTCGTCGGAGAGCGACAGCCCGAGCCGTTCGGCGTGGTTCTTGACCGCAGCCTGCGCGATGAGCTGGTCCAGCGCCTGCCGGTCGAGCCGCAGCATCAGCGCCTGCTCGGTGGTGAGCCGCTCGCCGCCCTCGAGCGTGATGCCGCGAATCTGATTCTGGAACGCACGCTGAAAATCCGTGACCGTGATCTCGCGGTCGCCCACCTTTGCTACCGCGCCGCGCCCGAAACCTCGGAACACGTCGGAAACGTTCCAGAAAATACCGAAGCTCACGATCAGGAGAGCGAACAGGAGCTTGGCCACCCACCCTTGGGCGCCGCGTCGCATGGCGTCGAGCATCGAGAAAAATCTTCCTGTTAAGAGCGGGTGGCGAGCGCATGAGTGCTGGCTCGGCCGCCACCGCTTGCAGAAAATGGTGATCCCGTCCATGACGGGAGGCGTCGGGGTGATATGAAGCCCACCCCGCCGGGGAATGCAAGACTGTGCTGCGGGGCTGAAAATAAGTTAATTCGGAGCCCCCACGGGGCCGGAAAACAAGGGGTGGGAATGGCCGGAGTGAAGAGGGAGCGGCAGGGTCGATGACGACGCGCATTCGTCCGCTCGTCGCGGGCAATTGGAAGATGAACGGGCTCGCGGCCGCGCTCGGCGAGGCAAAGGCCGTCAAGGACGCCCTGTCCGGCGCAACGATCCCGGCCGACGTCATGATCTGCCCGCCGGCGACGCTGCTGGCTCAGATGGCCTGCGCCACGCACGGATCGGGCATCCTGGTCGGCGCTCAGGACTGCCATGCCGCAGCCTCCGGCGCCCACACGGGTGACATCTCCGCCGAGATGGTGAAGGACGCGGGTGCGTCGGCGGTTATCGTCGGACACTCGGAGCGCCGCGCCGATCACGGAGAGCTGGACCGCATCGTGCGTGCCAAAGCCGCCGCCGCCCATCGCGCGGGCCTCGCCGCCATCGTCTGCATCGGCGAGACGAAGGGCGAGCGCGAAGCAGGCCTCACCATCGGCGTCGTGAATCGCCAGCTCAAGGGCTCGCTCCCCGACGGCGTGACCGGCGAGAACACCGTCGTCGCCTACGAGCCCGTGTGGGCCATCGGCACGGGCCTGACGCCGAGCACGGCGGACGTCGCCGAGGTCCACGCCGCCATCCGCACCCACCTTGTTGAGCGCTTCGGCAGCGAAGCCGGCCGCGTGCGCATTCTCTATGGCGGCTCGGTCAAGCCATCCAATGCCAAAGAGCTGCTGTCGCTGCCGAATGTAAACGGCGCGCTCGTCGGCGGCGCGAGCCTCAAGGCTGACGATTTCCTGGCCATCATTCGCGCGTACGCATGATCGCGCGGAACAATGGTAGGTAGCATCACGGATTGCGCGCGAAGGGCGTAGACGTCATGACGGCAAGGTCGGGTTCGGAATCGGCGAGGCGAGGCTGACGCATGCGGATCGATCGCGCCCTGTTCTGTACAGCGCTTTTTCTCGCGGCAGCGCCGGCCGTCGTCGCCGCCCCGCTCGATCCCGAGACCTGCGCCAACCTGAAAACGGAGTACGACGGCCTCGTCGCGGCTGGTGCCAGGTCGGATATGGACCGCGGCCCCGAGTGGGCGAAGGCGAACCTCACCCCCGACCGCCTCGGCAAAATCGAGCGCCTGATCGCCGTCGGCGAGCAGCTCTCCTTCCGCTGCGGCGACCAGGTGACGGCCCGCCCGGCTTTGAAGGAGCTGCCGAAGTCCGAGGGAGGCAATGCCGGCGAGGGCAAGCGGAGCAAGGGCACGCCAAGCAACATCCCCCTGCCGAAGCGCAAGGACGCCGACGCCGCCCGGAAGCATGCCTCGCAGCAATAAACGGGGAGAATTGCGGCCCTGCGAGCCCTCCGGCGCCGAGCGTCACGAATACGCAATCATCGCATCTAGCCCTCTGTCCACGGGTGGTGTAGAAGCCGGGCAAATCCCCCATCGCGCTCCTTTGGGAGCCTGGAGTTCCTGACCCTATGACCACGGTCCTTCTCGTCATCCACATCATGGTTGCAGCCGCACTCGTCGCGGTCGTCCTCTGGCAGCGCTCGGAAGGCGGAGCGCTCGGCATCGGCGGTGGTGGCGGCGGCTTCCTGACCGGCCGCGGCACGGCAAACCTGCTGACGCGCACGACGGCGGTCCTCGCCGCCTGCTTCTTCCTGACCAGCATTCTCCTCACGCTGGTCTCGAAGCGCGGCCCCACGGGCTCGGCCTTCGACACGCCGGCTGCCCCCGCCGCCTCGTCCACGATGGTGCCGGGCGATCCGAACCAGGCCGCGCCGGACGCCGGAGCACAGCCCGCGCCCGCCGCACCTGCCGACAACGCGCCCCGCGGCGGCATCCTGGATAAGCTCAAATAAATCGCGAATATCTCGGATGAGTTGAGAATGTGGCCGTCCCGCAACTGGCCACGGGGGACCGCGCTTGCTAGCGTGACCCCGTTCGGGAGCGGAGGGATGGCCATGTCTCGGCTGATGGTCGCGCAAGGCATTGCGGCAGCGACGGCGCTCACGCTGGCCGCTTGCTCATCCGGCGTGACCGCCATCGGCCAGGGCCCGCTGCCCTATCAATATTCGAATGCCATCGCGCCGTCCGGCTTCTCCGAAAGCCTCATCGGCCCCGATCGCTACCGCATCCAGGTACAGGGCCCGCCGAACACGCCGCGCGAGCGCATGGAGAAGATCGCCGCCACCCGCGCCGCCGAGATCGGCAAGGACAACCGGCTCGGCTACTTCCGCATCGACTCCGTCCAGCACAACATCAACTGCCAGCAATACATCAAAGGCGGAAAGCCTACGAACGTGGGCTCCGGCGAGAAGAAGCGCACCGCCTATGCGGTCATGACGGCCGACGTCTCCTATACAAAGTCCCCGCCGGACGCGAGCTTCCTCGATTCACGCCAGACCTTCGACCAGTACCGCGCCGAGCTGGACCAGGACCAATCCGCGCCGCCCCCGCTCGACCCGGCCGCCCTGCCGCAATGCGGCTAAGGACTTGAGCTGCAAGCGTTCCCCTGGGTCGCGTTGCCGGCACAAGCGCCTCCCGTCCCTCACGCCCCCGTGGATGAGACAAGAAAACCTCTTCGAATCACGACGCTAGGGCTGTACTGTTAAAGCCCATGCAACGGTACATCTTCATTACCGGTGGCGTGGTCTCCTCCCTCGGAAAAGGTCTCGCTTCCGCCGCCCTCGGCGCGCTTCTTCAGGCACGCGGATACTCCGTCCGCCTGCGCAAGCTCGACCCGTATCTGAACGTCGATCCCGGCACCATGAGCCCTTACCAGCACGGTGAGGTGTTCGTGACCG
>CAZDUD010000098.1:0-12623 GCA_964508485.1 uncultured Hyphomicrobium sp.
CCCGCTTCGGCAGCGCCGAGCGTCGCGCGCAGGCCCGCGCCGCCCGCACCCACCACCACCACGTCATACGTGTGATCGTACGTAGGGTAGGCCTTGCCGTTGACGGCCGGTGCGGCGACTGAGGAAGCCGGATCTTTCCCGTTGGTCTTGGCAGCCATCTGGGCGCTAACCTCCGAAGGAAAGCTTGAGGATTGAGAAGGCGCCCGCCGCGGCAACGGCGATCGCAAAGAAGGTGTTGAGCATCAGCAGCACGATTTTCATGCCCTCGCCGTGCACATAGTCCTCGATGATGACCTGCATGCCGAGGCGCATGTGAATGGCGGCGGAGACGAGGAACAGAAGCAGCGGTAGCGCGACCAGCGGCTGCGCAAGCGCGTGCGAGACCGACGCATGGTCGGCCCCGGCGAGATGAACCGCAAGGCCGATGATAAAAATCGTCAGAAGCGCGTTGGCGGCGCCCGTCAGGCGCTGTAGCCAGAAATGATCCGCGCCTTCCTTTGCCGAGCCGAGCCGGCGTACCTCTTTGAGCGGCGTGCGCATGGTCATAGGTCTGCTCCTCCCGCGCGGAGCAACACAACGCCCCAGATGAGCAGCGTGAGCGTCGCCGAGACCGCGAGCGTGCCCCAGGACAGCAGGTCGACGGTCGAAAGCTCGTAGCCGCGGCCTGTATCCCATAGGAAATGCCGGAGCCCGCCGACGAGATGATGCAGGAGCGCCCAGGTATAGCCGAACAGCACGATCAGTCCCGGCCAGGTGCCGAGAAGACCCGTGACATAGGCGAAATAGTCCGGCCCGCTGGCGGCGGCGACCAGTACCCAGGCCACGAGCAATGTGCCGAAATAGAGCGCCGCGCCGGTGATGCGATGCAGGATCGACATCAACATGCTGATGGGCATTTTGTAGATCTGCAGGTGCGGCGAGAGCGGACGTGCCGCTTTCGACCCCCGCTTCACATTGGCCTCAGCCATGGTCGTCATGTCCCCGGGTGCAGAGCGGCAGCTTGAGCCGCCGTCCGAATGCCATCTTGCCTTTTAGCGCGCGGCCCCCGATGGGGCAATTCGCCAAATGGTTGCGCGGTTTCGTCGCGCGAATGGCGATTTGCGGACTCAGGTTAGAGCGGCGCCTAGCGCGGCAGCAGCACCCAGATGTCGAGGTCGAGGATCACGCTGTCCGCGTACGCGCCGTCGTCCGCCTTGAAGGGGAACGCGCTTGCGTCCTGGTTCTTGACCGCAACGAGCCGCGTGCGGAGCGCGCCGACGTCCGTGCGGCCGGGCAGCTCCGCCTTCTCCAGCACCTCGGTCCAGGCATAGACGGTGTCGCCCGCAAACAGCGGCGCCACGTGTCTGCCGCCGTTGATGGCCGCGATATGGAAGGCGTTGTTCATGCCGTTGAACGAAAGCGCGCGCGCGAGCGAGATCGTCACGCCGCCGTAGACGATGCGCTTGCCGAAACGGCCTTTCGACTCGGTATGTTGATTGAAGTGCACCTTCGCGGTGTTCTGGTAGAGGCGTGTCGCGATCTGGTGCTCGGCTTCCTCGAGCGTCATGCCGTCGACATGGTCGATGCGCTCGCCCACCTCGTAGTCGCCCCAGCGATAGGGGGCGCCGGCCAGGTCGTAATTGTAAGCCTTCGTATCGAGGGCAGGTACCGCGCCGCCGATGTCCTTCGGATCGACGCGGTCGTTGAGCTTCGGCACCACCGCCTCCGGCGCGGGCGAGGCCTTGTCGCGCTTCCGCACCATGACCCAACGCACGTATTCGAGAACGACCTCGCCCCGCTGGTTGCGGCCCGTCGAGCGCACGTAGACTGTGCCCGTCTCACGGTTCGAGTTCTCCTTGAGGCCGATCACCTCGGAGACGGTCGTGAGCGTGTCGCCGGGATAGGCAGGCTTGAGGAAACGCCCCTCGGCATAGCCGAGGTTCGCAATGGCGTTGAGCGAGATGTCGGGAACGGTCTTGCCGAACACCACGTGGAACAAGAGGAGGTCGTCGACCGGCGAGCGCGGATAGCCGATCGCACGCGCGAATTCGTCCGACGATTGAACGGCAAAGCGCGGACCATAAAGGCTCATGTAGATGCCCACGTCGCCCTCGGTCAGCGTGCGGGGGGTGGCGTGGTTCAGGATCTGTCCGATGCGATAGTCTTCGAAGAAATTGCCTGGATTGGTCTTGGTCATGCGCTCGTCTCGGTCCTGGAAGAAAGATCAGGCCGTCCTATGCCATCTTTGGCGCGACGACGCGAGTGCGCGATTTGCCCGGTTTCGCTAGGTTGCCGCGAGAATGCCGCCGGCGAGGCATCGTTTGGAAGCTGGCGTGGGTTCCGGCCTTCGCCGGAATGACGTACTGGGGTGGCGAGCGGCTACCTCCTCTCAGCGTCATCCCGACGGAGGTCGGGACCCACGCAAATCTCCAAGCATGCGCCGCTCGTTTGAAAAAGTACGCTCTAGAACCACTCCTCGATTTCCCTGACCGAGTTGGCGATGGCAACGGTGCGCCGGGCCTGAACGAGGTGCAGGCGTTCCACCATCTTGCCCTCGACCGTGATCACGCCCTTGGGTGCGTTCTCGGGCTCGTTGAAGGCACGGATGATCTTCTTCGACCACTCGATCTCCTCTTCGGTCGGCGAGAAGATCTCGTTGCAGGGCGTCACCTGCGAGGGGTGGATGAGCGTCTTCCCGTCCATGCCAAGCGTACGCCCATGCTCGCATTCCTTGCGGAACCCCGCCTCGTCCTTGAAGTCGTTGTAGACGCCGTCGATGATGTCGAGCCCGTAGCCGCGTGCGGCCACCACCGTCAGCGCAAGCCACGGCACCACGGCCATGCGGTCGTGCAGCGCCCGCGCCCGGCTTTCCTTGAGGAGGTCGTTGGTGCCCATGACGAGGCAGACGAGCCGGTTCTCGGGGTCCGCGCCGGTCGCGGCGATCTCGGCGGCGCGCAGGATGGAGAACGGGGTTTCCATCATCGCCCACAGCTTGGTCTTCTCGGCCGCGGCGACCGATTTCAGGATCTTGGCGGCGCTGATGATGTCGCCCGGGCCATGCACCTTGGGGATGAGGATCGCATCGGGGGCCGCTTCGGCCGCGGCGAGGATGTCGGCGGTCCCCCAGGCAGTCTCGAGCGCGTTGGGCCGGATGACGATCTCGCGCCGCCCGTACCCGCCTTCCTTCACCGCCGCGACGACCTTCTTGCGGGCCTCGATCTTGGCATCCGGCGCCACCGAATCCTCGAGGTCGAGGATTAGCGCGTCGGCCGGCAGAGAGCGCGCCTTCTCGAGCGCGCGCTCGTTGGCGCCCGGCATGTAGAGCACGCTGCGGCGGGGACGGATCGGAGCCATTGGGGCCTCATATTAAATTAAACGAGTGGGGACGGGCATTCTACGCGATATGTTGCAGTGCAACGTTAATCCAAACCCGTCGGTGAACCAACGATACCAATGGCCAACTGTGGGGAAATTGTCGTCGGTTGCAGGGGCCGTATCGGATATGAGAGGAAACCGCGCGTCGAAGGGCGATCCAGGGGAGCGTCGATGGACGCTGCTCGAGGGGACAGAACACTTGCATGGCCACCGTCATCGCAGTTTCGTCGTTCGTGGCCCGTGGCACGGTCGGTCTGCGGGCGATCCTGCCCGCGCTTGACCGGCTCGGGCACGAAACCATCGCCTGCCCGACGATCCTTCTGTCGAACCACCTGGGACATGCGCGCGCCGCGGGGGCTGCCGTCGCCCCCGAGACGCTCGCGGCCATGATCGACGCGCTGGAGGCCAACGGATGGCTGGCTGGCGTCGATGCCGTGCTGACCGGATACCTTCCGAGTCCGGATCATGTCCGCCTTGTCGAGAGCCTCGTCGTGCGCGTGCGGGCGGCGCGCCCCGATGCCCTGATCGTATGTGATCCCGTGCTGGGCGATCACCCCGGCGGCCTCTACGTGCCCGAGAGCGTGGCCGAGGCCGTATGCGTCCGCCTCGCGCCACTCGCCACCCACATGAAGGTCAACCTGTTCGAGCTTGCGCTTCTCTCCGGCCAAACGGCCGAAACGGCGGATCAGGTTGCCGACGCCGCAAGACGCCTTCCCGCTCCCGTCGTGCTGGCGAGTTCCGTTCCCGCCGGGCCGGATCGCCTGGCGAACGTGGTGGTCACGCCGGATCGCTCAGCCCAATGCACGGTCGTGCGACAGAGTGACGTCCCTCACGGCACGGGCGATCTCCTCGCGGCAACCTTTGTGGGCCATCTGCTCGGTGGCGAGGATCCGCTGACGAGCGTGGGGTTTGCCGCCAGCGCCGTGGCGAGCGCCATCGCGCTGAGCCGGGGAGCGGATGAGCTGCAGGTCGCGGGGCCCACCGCCTGGCACGAAGCGCCGCCGCTGGCGATGGTCGCGGTCGACCGATAACAATTGACCGTACAGCCGATCTATCGCAGGACGGAAACTCCGGAAATCTTGAGGCAAGGAAGGGCAAGGATGGCGAGACGGCGACTGCGCGACGCAATGAACTTCATCCAGCACCACGAGGCGTCGGGTGGCGTAGTCCTGCTCATCGCTGCAGTGGCCGCGCTGATCCTTGCCAACTCCGCGCTGGCGCCGCTGTATGGTGCGCTTCTCGACACCCATGTTTCGGTGCGCATCGGCGAGTTCGGTCTCGACAAGAACCTGCTGCATTGGATCAACGATGGCCTCATGGCCATCTTCTTTTTCAACGTCGGCCTTGAGATCAAGCGCGAGCTGGTCGAAGGCGAGCTGTCAACGGTAAAGCAGGCTTCGCTCCCCGCTATCGGTGCGCTGGGCGGCATGATCGTTCCGGCGATCATCTACACATGGGTCAACTGGGGTGATCAGCACGCGCTGCGCGGCTGGGCCATCCCCACCGCAACCGACATCGCGTTCGCAATCGGCGTCCTGGCCCTGCTCGGCCCGCGTATTCCCTCGTCGCTCAAGATCTTTCTCCTTGCGCTCGCCATCATCGACGACCTCGGGGCCATCATCATCATCGCCGTCTTTTATACGGCGAACCTGTCGCTTGCGGCGTTATCGCTTGCAGCGGTGGGCATTGCGGCGCTGGTCGTGCTCAACAGGCGTGGCGTGACGCACACGGCCGCCTATGTGCTGACCGGCACATTTGTATGGCTGTGCGTGCTGAAATCGGGAGTGCATGCGACACTGGCGGGTGTCATTACGGCCATCGCCGTCCCGCTGCTCCCGGTCGCCAACGGCAATGGCAACGGCGAATCCGAAACACTGGCGGCCAAGCTTCAGGACAACCTGCATCCATGGGTGACGTTCGGCGTTCTGCCGGCGTTTGCGTTTGCCAACGCCGGCGTCTCGCTCGCGGGGCTTACGCCCGAAAAGCTCATGAGCCCGATCCCGCTCGGAATCGCGCTCGGCCTTTTGATCGGCAAGGCCATCGGCGTCTTCAGCTTCACGACGGGCGCCATTGCGATGGGTATTGGGGCGAGGCCTGAAGGGAGCTCCCGCGTTCAGATGTTCGGCGTCGCCGTCCTGGCGGGCATCGGTTTCACGATGAGCCTGTTCATCGGTATGCTGGCGTTTCCCGAGCCGCAGCACGCCGCCGACATCCGTATCGGCGTGCTCTCGGGCTCCATATGCGCGGCGCTGGTGGGCTTCACGATCTTGCGGTTCGCAAAGCGTCCGGCCCCGCCGCCCGGCAGGCTCGGCTAAGGGCAAATCGCCGGGGACCGTAGCTCAGACGCCGACGGGACCGGTTCCGCCGTTCCGGGCTGCCTCCTTGGCCGCGCGGAAGGACGCCGAGCTGCGTTTCTTGTAGCGCTCGGTGAGTTCGTCCCACTCGATGTCGAGCGATCCGCCGCTGGCCCGATGCTGCCGGTCCCAGCTCGTGAGCAGATCGATGCAGGCGTGATCGATGTAGTCGAGCTCGTCGATATGCACGTGGACGTGCGTGTTGGGTCTGAGGCTCTCGAGCGTGCTCGCGAGTGTCGGCAGCCGGATCAGCGTCGCCGACCCGGAAAGGTAGAGATCCGTGCGCCGCTCCTTGGGGTTCTCGACCGTGCGGATCACGAGGTGCGAGAAGGCATAGAGCAGCTTGATGAGCGACAGCACGAGGCCGAGCACCACGCCCTTGAGCAGGTCCGTAAGCACGATCGTGACCACCGTGACCGCGAAGATCACAACCTCTCCCCTGCCGAACTTCAGAAGCGTCGGCACGATCTTGGGATAGGCAAGCTTGTAACCGGTGTAGACGAGCACGGCCGCCAGCGCCGAGACCGGCACATAGCGCAGCGTGAACGGCAACAGGCTTGCGAACACGAGCAGCCAGACGCCGTGAAAGATGGCCGAGTTGCGGCTCACGGCGCCCGCTTCCACGTTGGCGGAGGAGCGCACGATCACACCGGTCATGGGCAGCACGCCGAGCGCGCCGCAGAGCGCGTTGCCGACGCCCTGCGCCGTGAGCTCCTGATCGTATTTCGTGCGCGGTCCGCTGTGCATCTGATCGACGGCCGTTGCGCAAAGCAGTGTCTCCGCGCTGGCGATGAACGCGATCGAGACCGCGCCGATCAGGATAGCGGGCTCGATGATGCGCATCAGCCGCTCGGGTGTCGGCAGGATCGTGACCGACCAGATGTTGTCGGGGACCTCGACGTATTTGATGGCGTCGAGGTGCAACACGGCCGCGGCGATCATGCCGACGACGACGCCGACGAGCGGCGCCGGAATGATCTTCACCGACTTCGGCGCAAAGCTGCCCCAGGCGAAGATGGTGGCGATGGTAAGCAGCCCCACCATGCCGGCTGTGAAGTGCGAGTTTCCGGTGCTGACGGCATCCCACAGCGCGCCCGGGATTCCGGCGAGGTTCTCGACGCCGGTGCCGATCGGCTTCTGGTCGAGCATGACGTGGAATTGTGAGGCGAGGATCAGGATGCCGATGCCGACCAGCATGCCGTGGATGACCGCGGGCGACACGGCGCGGAACCACTGGCCGAGCTTGAGTACGCCGGCCGCGACCTGCAGCAGGCCGGCAAACAGCACGATGACACCCAGCATCTCGACACCGTGCTGCTGCACGAGCTGCAGCACAAGCACCGTGAGGCCGGCCGCCGGACCGCTGACCTGCAGCGGTGAGCCGGCGATGAAGCCGACGACGATGCCACCGATGATGCCCGTGATGATGCCCGCCGTCGGCGGCAGCCCGGAGGCGATGGCGACGCCCATGCACAAGGGCAACGCGACAAGGAAGACGACGACGGAAGCGAGCAAATCCTTGCCGTATGTGGACGTCGATGTCTGCGCGTTCATTCCCTTCGTGCCGACCCTTTGGTTTCGGTCGGTACTCCCCATGCAAGCTGCTATAAAAGATGCGGTCTAAGCCCAGCCCGGGCGGACGATAGCGGCTGCATTGGGCGGTCGCAACGGGAACTAGGCCGCAGGAGGCCAGCGGTAAACCTACCCGTCCGGGCAGGTGCGACGATTACCTACTCGCGCGCGCCGGTGCTTAGGGTAGAACACACACGGTGAACGGCACGTCGTCCGTGCGCCCATAAGATCCGGTTCCTTCAAGCTGGGCTGATCCACAATGTCGAGCTTTCCCGAGAAACTGACAGACCGCTTCCGCCGCTTCAAGCACCGCCACTTCGTTCCCAACGCCGATCACTACGAGGAGCTGGCCACCTACGGCCAGGACCCCGAGGTGATGATCATTTCCTGCTGCGACAGCCGCGTCGACCCGGAGACGATCTTTACGGCCATGCCGGGCGAGATGTTCGTCGTCCGCAACGTCGCGAACCTCGTGCCCCCCTACGAGACGGGTGGCAAGTACCACGGCGTCTCGACTGCCATCGAGTTCGCGGTCATGAACCTGCGCGTGAAGCACTTGGTCATCATGGGGCATTCCGGCTGCGGCGGCATCAAGGCCGCCCTCGACCAGAGCGCCGCCATTCAAACGGAAGCGATGTTCATCTCACGCTGGATGTCGATGCTGGATGAGGCGCGCCTCCACGTGCTCGCCGCCAACCAGATGGCGCCGGCGGCCGAGAAGCAGCGCATCCTCGAGCAGGAGGGCATCAAGAACTCGATCAAGAACCTGCGCACCTTTCCGTTCGTAAGGGAGGCGGAGGACAAGGGGCGCCTGTCGTTGCACGGCGCCTATTTCGAGATCGCGACCGGTACGCTGAGCGTCCTCAACCACTCGCGCGGCGAGTTCTTCCCGCTGTAAGCAGTCTCTCCGGGATCGGGATGACGTTTCTGGTGTGGATGTCGCCTGTCCTCTCTCGACGACATCCCGGCGAAGGCCGGGACATCGACGATGTGCAGGCGACTCTCGGAGGAAAGGCTTCAGGGTGAAGCTTTCGCTCCCTGCGCCTTTTCGATAGCAGGAAGGAGTTGCGTTTCGAGGCTCGCTTGCGAGATCGGCCCGACGTGCTTGTAGGCGATCTTGCCCTGACCATCGACGACGAACGTCTCCGGCATGCCGTAGACGCCCCACTCGATGGCACTGCGCCCCGAGCGGTCTGTGCCGACCGCCGTGAATGGATTGCCGTAGCGGCCGATGAAGCGCCGCCCGGCCTCGGGCTGGTCCTTGTAATTGACGCCGTACACATCGACGCCCGAGCGCTCCTTGAGCGTGATCAGCAGCGGATGCTCCTCGATGCAGGGGACGCACCACGAAGCCCAGAAATTGACGACGGAGACCTTGCCGTTCGCGAGATCGGCGGCCGCGAAGCCCGGCACCGGCTGACCGTTCTCGACCAGCCCTTCGAGCGGCGGGAAAATTGTCTGCGGTACCGGCCGGCCGATGAGGGCCGACGGAAGCTTGGAAGGGTCGCCCGAGGTCAGCGCAAAGGCGAACAGCGCCGCCATGGCGACGAAGATGAGGAAGGGCGCCATCGCCCACCTGCGCCCTTTGGCCGGTTCGGGCGCGCCAGCCGTTTCGAGCCCGGCGTCGCGGCTCATGCCGGACCCCGGTCGCTCGCGGCGGCCGAGCGGCGCTTGAGCCCACGCCGCTCTGCATCGGCAAATGCATTGGCCTGCCGCCGTCCGTCGAACAGCGTCCACCCGATGAGCAGGCCGACGATGGCGATGAAGGCGGCGTAGGACGCCCAGATGAATGCGGCGTGCGGTCCAAGATCCATGCGCCTACTCCGCACCCGCCGAGAACAGCCGCTCGTCGCGCTCCACCTCCGCCATGCGCATGGCTTTCACGCGCCGCCGCACGATCTCGGTCTGCATGGCCTTGAGATGCAGCGCGATGAACAACAGCGTGAAGCCCACGGCCGAGATCAGAAGCGGCGTGCGCATCGAGGGATCGACGGTCGACGTGAAGCCGGTCGACGGCTGATGCAGCGTGTTCCACCAGTCGACCGAGAACTTGATGATCGGCAGGATGGCGACGCCGACCAGCGCCAGCACCGCCGTCAGCTTGCCCGCAAGCTGTTCGTCCTCGAGCGAGGAGCGCAGCGCGATCAGGCCGAGGTAAAGGAAGAAGAGGATTAGCACCGACGTGAGGCGCGCGTCCCACACCCAGTATGTGCCCCACATCGGCTTGCCCCAGAGCGATCCCGTGATGAGCGCGGCAAGCGTGAATGCCGCGCCGATCGGCGCCGCCGCTTTGGCGGACACGTCTGCGAGCGGGTGGCGGAACACCAGAAGACCGAAGCTCGATATGGCGATGATCGAATAGCCCATCATCGCGAGCCGTGCCGACGGCACGTGGATGTACATGATCTTGACCGTCTCGCCCTGCTGGTAGTCGGGCGGAGCCACGAAGAACACGAGGTACATCGCGTAGGCGATGAACAGGGCCGCACCCGCCGCCACCCACGGCAGGACGGCGCGCGAGAGCTCCATGAAGCGGGTCGGGTTGGCGAGGCGTTGGGTCAGGGTCTGCATGGCGTTCATCTAAAGCGCTTCCGGAAATGTGGAAACCGGTTTTCCGCCCGGAGAAACGTTAAACAAAGTTAAGGCGTCCGCATGTCGCTGTCGCTACGACATTTGGAGCCGCAGAGCCGCCGCCGCGGCCACCGGCGCCGCCGCGACCGAGGCCACGGAAATCGCCAGTAGAATGAGGAACGAGGCCGTAAACCCGTCCTGTCCGAGCCCCGCGAACCCAAGGGCGGAAATGCCGAAAATGAGGGTCGGGATGTAGAGCGGCAGCACCAGGAGCGCGATCAGAAGCCCCCCGCGCCGGGCCTTGAGCGTGAGTGCGGCACCGATGCTGCCGAGGAAGCTGATGGCGGGCGTTCCCGCCAGTGTCGTCGCCACCAACGCCGGTGCGAGCGCAATGTCGAGATTGAGCATGAGGCCGAGCACGGGCGCCGCGAGCGCCAGCGGAATGCCGGTCGAGATCCAGTGCGCTAGCGCCTTGGCCGCGACCGCAAGCTCGAGCGCCAGCGGCGCCGTCGCCATCACCTCGAGCGAGCCGTCCTCGTGGTCGGCCTCGAACAACCGCGGCAACGAAAGCAGCGCGGCGAGCAGCAGCGCGATCCAGAGGATGCCGGGCGCGACGCGAGCAAGCAGCTTGAGATCCGGCCCGAGCCCGAGCGGCAGCAGCGCGACGACGACGAGATAGAACCCGAGCGCGGTGCCGAGCGCCGCCCCTTCGCGAACGGCCAGCGTGAGGTCGCGTCTGAGCAGGGCGAGGAAGGCGCTCATAGGCCGGCCTCCGCCGCGGATCCGGCAGCGCGCGCGCCGAGCCGAAGATAGACCGGCTCTTCGAGTCCGAGCGGCAGATGCGTGGCAGCGATCACGAGGCCGTTGCCTGCGAGATGCTGTTGGATGAGCTTGGCGAGCAGCTCCGTCGAGGCGGCGTCGAGAGAGACGGTCGGCTCGTCGAGGAGCCAGACCGGCCGCGTCGCGACGCTGAGCCGGGCGAGGCCGAGCCGCCGCTTCTGTCCCGCGGAGAGAAGTCCCGCCGGAAAGTCGGCGAGATCCAAAAGCCCGAACTGCGCGAGCGCCTCGTCCACGCGGTCCGCGATCGCGCCCCGGTCGCCGCCGTCGAGATACGCCGCCCAGAACGCAAGGTTTTCCGCGGCCGAGAGATTGGCTTTGACGCCGGTGAGGTGGCCCACGTAGTGGCACGCGGCCGCGATATCCCGATCGCTGTCGTCGCCTTTGAGCGAGATCGATCCGGTGGACGGCGCGATGAACCCGGCAATGGTGCGAATGAGCGTCGTCTTTCCCGCACCGTTCGGGCCGACGACCAGCAAGGCCTCGCCCGCTTTTGCGGTGAACGACAGATCTGCGATGACGGTCCGCGTGCCGCGCTCGACGGTCAGATTGTCAGCATGAAGAAGCAAAGCGACCGACCGAGTTCCGGACATGCAACGAAGGGACGTGCGGCAGCCTGGACGTTGCTGAAGATTCGAGCAGGACCGTAGCGTTCAGACTAATGGCCGCCTATATAATTGGCTTGCTTCCATGTTAGCTACTGCAAAAAATGCGATTGGCACACCCGCACCCGCGGGCATTGCGTCAGGCCCGTGCATCGCGGCATGGGCAGTTTCGATTTCACCTGCCCAAATCCTGGTTCGAGGAGAAGAAACGTGAGCGCTACGACGACTGTCACGTCTGCACCGGCATCCATCGACAGCTTCAAGTGCAAGAGGACGCTCACGGTCGGAGACCAGTCATACGTTTACTATTCCCTTCCCGGCGCGGAGAGGAACGGGCTCGCCGGCATCTCGAAGCTTCCCTATTCGATGAAGGTTCTGCTCGAGAACCTGCTGCGCCATGAGGACGGCCGCTCCGTCACCAAGGCCGATATCGTCGCCATGTCCGAGTGGCTCACGAACAAGGGCAAGGCGGAAAAGGAGATTGGCTTTCGCCCCGCGCGCGTGCTGATGCAGGACTTTACCGGCGTGCCGGCCGTTGTCGATCTCGCCGCCATGCGCGACGGCATGCTGACGCTCGGCGGCGATGCCAAGAAGATCAATCCGCTCGTGCCCGTCGATCTCGTCATCGATCACTCCGTGATCGTCGATGCGTTCGGCAACCCGAACGCCTTCAACACCAACGTCGAGCTCGAATACGAGCGCAACGGCGAGCGCTACCTGTTCCTGAAGTGGGGCCAGGACGCCTTTGCCAACTTCCGCGTCGTGCCGCCGGGCACGGGGATTTGCCATCAGGTGAACCTGGAGTATCTGGCGCAGACGGTGTGGACCGCAAAGGCGGCGGACGGCGAGACGCTGGCTTATCCCGACACGCTGGTCGGCACCGATAGTCACACGACGATGGTGAACGGCCTCGCCGTGCTCGGCTGGGGCGTAGGCGGCATCGAAGCCGAGGCCGCCATGCTGGGCCAGCCGCAGTCGATGCTGATCCCCGAGGTCATCGGCTTCAAGCTCACCGGCGCACTGAAGGAAGGCATCACCGCCACCGACCTTGTGCTGACCGTTACGCAGATGCTGCGCAAGAAGGGCGTGGTCGGGAAGTTCGTCGAATTCTACGGAGCCGGTCTCGACCACCTGACGCTCGCCGACCGTGCAACCATCGCCAACATGGCACCCGAGTACGGCGCCACCTGCGGCTTCTTCCCGGTCGACGGCGAAACGCTGAACTACCTCACCATATCCGGCCGCGAGGCGGAGCGCGTGGACCTCGTCGACGCCTACACCAAGGCCCAGGGCCTCTTCCGCACCAAAGAGGCGTCCGATCCGGTCTTCA
>CAZDUD010000098.1:12633-13207 GCA_964508485.1 uncultured Hyphomicrobium sp.
GCTCGAACTCGATCTCTCGACGGTCGTCCCGTCAATGGCCGGACCCAAGCGTCCCGAGGGCCGCATTGCACTCCCGGACGTCAAGGGCGGGTTCGGTGTGGCGCTCGAAGGCGAATACAAGAAGCCGGGCGAGGCGGACAAACGCGTGCCCGTCGAGGGGCGGGACTTCGATCTCGGCCACGGCGATGTCGTCATTGCCGCCATCACGAGCTGCACCAACACGTCCAATCCGTCGGTGCTGATCGCGGCCGGTCTGCTCGCGCGCAACGCCGCCGCCAGGGGGCTGACGTCGAAGCCCTGGGTCAAGACCTCGCTCGCGCCGGGAAGCCAGGTCGTCGCCGCCTACCTCGACAAGTCCGGCCTGCAGAAGGACCTCGACAAGGTTGGCTTCAACCTCGTCGGCTTCGGCTGCACAACCTGCATCGGAAACTCGGGGCCTCTGCCGGCCGAGATCTCGAAGGCGATCAACGACAACGGTCTCGTCGCCGCCGCCGTGCTGTCGGGCAACCGCAACTTCGAAGGCCGCGTCAGCCCGGACGTGCAGGCCAACTACCTCGCCTCGCCGCCGCTCGTC
>CAZDUD010000099.1:0-12451 GCA_964508485.1 uncultured Hyphomicrobium sp.
TGCGCTCGACGTTCTCGACCACGACGATCGCGTCGTCGACGACGATGCCGATCGCAAGCACCAGTCCGAAGAGCGACAGGTTATTGAGCGAGAATCCAAACGCCGCAAGCAGGAAGAAGGTGCCGATCAACGACACCGGAATGGCGACGATCGGAATGATCGCCGCGCGCCACGTCTGCAGGAACAGGATCACGACCAGCACGACGAGCACCACGGCTTCCAGGATCGTGTGCACGACGGCATCGACCGACTGCTGGATGAAGTCCGTCGGATTGTAGATGATGTCGTACTTGAGACCCGACGGAAAGCTCTTCGACAGCTCCGCCATCGTCGCCTTGATCTTCTCGGCCGTCGCAATGGCGTTCGATCCCGGCAACTGGAAAATGCCGAGACCTGTCGCGGGGCTCTTGTCGAGATACGAGTTCACGCCGTAGTCGAGTGCCGCAAGCTCCACGCGCGCCACATCCTTGAGGCGCACCACGGCGTCGCCGCTCTGCTTGACGACGATATTTCCGAACTCGTCCGGGTTGGCGAGCCGGCCCTGCGTCTGCACCGAGACCTGGAACGCGCCGGGCTGCGCCACGGGCGGCTGGTTGAGGACGCCGGCCGCCACCTGCACGTTCTGCCGCTGCAGCGCCGTCACGACGTCGTTGGCCGTGAGCGCCAGCGACTGCAGCCGGTCCGGATCGAGCCACACGCGCATCGAGTAGTCGCGGCTGCCGAACACCGTGATCGAGCCGACACCCTCGATGCGGCTCAGGACATCGACCACGTTCACGCTGGCGTAGTTCGAGATGAACAGCGTATCGCGGGACTGGTCCGGCGACAGGAGATGCACGACCATCATCAGGTCGGGCGACGCCTTCGCAACGGTGACACCGATATTCCGCACATCCGCAGGCAGCCTCGGCTGCGCAACCGCCACGCGGTTCTGTACCTGCACCTGCGCCGTATCGAGATTGGTTCCGAGGTCGAACGTCACCGAGATCGAGAAGCGCCCGTCACCCGTCGAGTTCGACGAGATGAAGAGCATGCGCTCGACACCGTTGATCTGCTGCTCGAGCGGCGCCACGACGGTCGAGGCAACCACCTCCGCGCTGGCGCCCGGATATTGCCCCGTCACGTTCACGACCGGCGGCGCGATCTCGGGATATTGCGCGATAGGCAGCCGGCCGAGCGCGACCGCGCCCACGATGACAAAGACGATCGAGATCACGGCTGCGAAGATCGGCCGGTCGATGAAGAAGTGCGAGATGCGCATGGATCCGCCCTGTCCTCTGAGCAAAACGATCGCTTCGAGCCTCCCGGCCCGAAGCGCCATCTGTGGGTTTCATCACGGCATCGCGCCTGCAGGCGCGAAAGCCTGGCGATCGTCAGTTCGTACCGACGACCGTCTCTTTGGATTCGCTATTGGCCGTCGCCTGCTCCGGCGCGACTTTGATGCCGGGACGGACCCGCATGAGCCCGTTGACGACGACGGTATCCTGGGCATCGAGGCCGGTCGCGATAACGCGCAAGCCGTCGACGACCGGACCGAGCGTCACGTACTTCGGATTGGCGACGCCATCGGCCGAAACGGCATAGACGAACTTGCGCACCTGCTCGGTCGCGATCGCCGCGTCCGGAACGAGAAGTGCCATCTCGGGTTTCGAGGTGGTGATCTGGATGCGGCCGAACATGCCCGGCGTGAGCTTGCCGTCCGGGTTCTTGAACTCGGCGCGGGCGCGAATGGTGCCCGAGGAGCGGTCGATGACGTTGTCGACGAAATCGATCTTGCCCTCGTGCCTGAAATCGTCCTCGTCGATCAGCTTGAGGCGAACCGGCAGCGACATGCCGCGGTTGGCGCTCGTAGAGGCCTGCGCCGACGCCGCGTTGAGGTAGCGGAGGTACGACGCCTCATCCATCGTGAACTCGAACCGGATCGGATCCACCGTCGCCACCGTCGCGAGCAGCGTCGTATTGCCTGACGTCCCTCCGGTGACGAGGTTGCCGACAGACACCCGCCGGTCACCGATGCGGCCCGAGACCGGCGACTTGAGCTCCGTGAATTGCAGATCGAGCTCCGCCTGCCGCACGGCCGCCTCCTGCGCCGTGACCGAAGCCTCGGCGACGCGCTTGGCCTGCGTCCTTTGATCCAGCGTCTGCTGGGTGATCGACGTGCCAGGCACGAGGTTCGCCCCGCGTTTGAGATCGGCTTCGGCGAACGCCAAATTGGCCTCGGCCTGCTCGAGCGCCGCCTTCGCTTGATCCAGCGAGGCCTCGAACGGCCGCCGGTCGATCGTGAAGAGGTCGTCGCCCTCTTTGACGAGCTGGCCGTCGGTGAAATGGATCTTGTCCAAATATCCGGAGACACGCCCGCGAACCTCAACGAAGTCGTAAGCCACGAAGCGGCCGACATATTCGTCGTAGTCGGAGACGAGCTTCTGGACCGGCTTTGCAACCGTGACCTTGGGCGGGGGAGGAGCCGCAGCGGGGCTAGCCGCCTGCTGCTCTCCACACGCGGCAAGCGGCAACGCCAGCAGGAGGACGCCCGCGAGTGCGGGCCGGAAGCGATGAGGTTGCATAAGCCCTCCGCACGAACTTGAAGACACGGCGCGACCTACTTTCAGACCGGAACACGGCAAAAGATGATTGCACAGCGACCGGAAATCCGGGATTTGAGACAACGCGCCTTCGGGTGAGATTGATCCGACGGCAAAGTTGCCCTAGATAGGTTGTTACTGACCGGTAACACCCGTTCGTAATGAGCATGAACCTGGACGTCAAGGGGCGGTGAGCAAGGCATTGGTCGAGACCCGGCGAAAATCTGACGCAGGCGAGAAAGCTCTGCCACCTCCGCGGGACCGGATTCTGGCCGTTGCGCGGGATTTGTTCTACCGGCACGGCCTCCACGCCGTCGGCGTCGAGCTGATCGCCGAGGCGGCTCAAACGAATAAAATGACGCTCTACCGGCATTTCAAGTCGAAGGACGAGCTTGTCGTGGCGTACGCACGCGAGCTGGCCGCCGAGGGCGACAGGGTATGGGAGCGCCTCGCAGCCGAGCATCCCGACAATCCGGAGAAGCGCCTCGCGGCATGGGTGGACTACGTCGAGGAGGTCCTGACCAGCCGCTACGAGCGCGGCTGCGCGCTGGCCAACGCGGCTGTCGAGCTTCAGTCGGGCCACCCGGCCCGCGCCGTGATCGAGGAGTACAAGCAGAGGAAACGCGAGCACCTCGTGAATTTGTTCAAGGCCTCGCGCTACCGGAACCCCGAGACGCTCGCCGACGAGGTGTTCCTCCTCTTCGAAGGAGCTCGCATCTCCATCCAGTGCGGCGGTCGCGGACCGGCCCTGCGTGCAGTGCAAATGCTACGCGATCTCCTGGCGAGCGCGGCACGCGACGCTTGATCCGGTCTCAACGCCAGAGACCGGCCTCGTCCCATTTCTCGGGCGGGATTTCGTCGCCGATCGCATAGGTGAACGCCAGGGCTTTCATTTGATCGTCCGACACAGTGCATTCGAACGAAAGCGCATACCAGTGATCGCTGGCGCGAACGGCAGCGCCCTTGGCCGATACCAGGCTGCCGTCGAAAATTGCGCGCTTGAAGGTGTCGGGCATCAGCCGGTCCGCCTTCTTGAGCCGCTTTTCGCCCCGCCGCACGGTTTCGAGGCCTTTGATGACGCACGCTTGATGCGCCCGCTCTTCGGGACTGAGCTTCATCAGCGATTTCTCGAGCGAGCCGGCCGCAACCACCTCGCTCACATCAAGCACCAAAAAGGCAGAAAAAATTGCAATCCACGCTGTTCGCATGGCTTCCCTCCCCCCGGATCGAACCCGGTCCCCAAGGACCAGCCAAATGTGGCGGCAATTTGCAGCGGTTGCTGCAAGCACGAGGCGCGCCTCACACGGCCTCGGCGGCGAGAAGAACGATGCTCGTGATGAGTCCGGCGTAGGGAACCCATCGCGGAGCAACATAGGCCTCGGGCGGAGCTGGAACGCCGCGCCGCTTGATCGCGATCAGCGCCGCGTTCACGAACGCAAAGACGATGAGCGTGAGACGTGACGTCATCTCCGCGAGATCTTCGATGGGGAACGCCACCGCGAGCACCACCACGACACCGACCACGACTGCGGTCGCCGGCAGCGGCGTGCGGGTTGTCGGATTGACCCGCGCCATATGCGTGGGAAGAAGACCGCGGCTCGCAAGACCGTAGAGCACGCGCGACGACATCACGATGTAGAACACGACACCGTTCACCGTGGCCAGGATGGCAATCGCGCTGAAGGCAAGGGGCGAAGCCCCGGTCAGCCGCTCGAAGACACGGGCTAGCGGCGCGCCCGTCGCGGCGAGCTCGTCGTGCGGAAGAACGTTGAGCGCAACCCAGACGACGAGCACGTAAAGCAGCGTGGTGAGAGCAAGCGTAACGAGGATCGCACGCGGGATGGTCCAGCCTGGAGACTTTACCTCCTCTGCAACGTTCGCGAGCCCCTCGAAGCCGGTGAACGCAAAGAAAGCGATGAGGGAAGCCCCCAGAACACCGGTCCATGCCGCGCCGTCGCCGAGCCCCGGCCATGCTTCGGGCAGCCGCGCGCCGAGGTCAGGAACCGTCACGGCGGCAACGCCGATGATGATCAGGAGGCCGCCGATCTCGATCAGTGTCATCGCCCCGGCCAACGCGACGGACTCGACAACGCCCCAGGCCGCAACCGCCCCCATCACAAGCACCACGAGACACACGACCAGATCGTGGGGAAGATCCACGAACGCGAGTATGTAGCCCGCACTCCCGCGCGCAACGGTCGCCGCTGAGACGACCCCGATCACGGCCACCATCAACCCGACGAAAAGGGCAAGCCGGTCCGATCCGAAACCTGCCTCGACATAAGCGGCCTCCCCGGCGGCCATCGGCATCCGCGACGCCAGCTCCGCGAACGCCGCACCCGAAGGCGCCATCACCAGAGCCGCTAGCACGAACGCCAGCGGCGCCTGGAACCCCGCCCGCGCGGCCGCAGCACCGACCAGCACGTAGATGCCCGCCCCAATGGTGACGCCAAGCCCATAGAGCACGGTGAGCGAGAGCCCCAGAGACCGCTTGAGAGGAACCGCCGGCTCGCCCGCCACATCACCCGCACCCGCCATCCCGACGCCTCCCGCCGCCTGCTACGGATTTTCCTACACTACCCCCACCCCTCACCGTCTATATGATCCCGCTGACCATCGAAGGATCACCACACATGACGGACGCGCAGCCGCCGGCGGGGCACCGGCTTCGGCAGAAGCTCGAGACGGCGCTCCTGACGCCGATCCGCGCCTTCCGCCTGCGCTATCTCCCGCTCCTGATGGTCTACTTCGCATACGGCGCGCTCGGCCTCATCACCATTGCCGAAAACTTCTGGATCAAGTCCGCCCTCACCCTCACGCCGTCCGAGCTCGCCGCCCTGAGCGTCTGGCTGACGTTGCCCTGGACCATCAAGATGGTGTTCGGCGAGCTTGTCGATGCCGTCCCAGTGTTCGGCTCCCAGCGCCGGGCCTATGTGCTGATCGGCGGCACGCTTGTCGCGTTAGGGCTCCTGACACTAGCCGGCGCGGCCGGCGGCTGGCTCACGTTCGCCTCGCAGGCAGACCTCTATCGCATCGGGTCGTTTCTGAGCGTCGTCGGCGTCGTGCTTCAGGACGTGGCGGCCGACGCCATGAGCACCGAGGTCGTCGACCGGGAAAATCCGGACGGAACACCACGCGACCCGCAGGACGTCAATCGCGACCTTGGCATGGTGCAGGTGCTGGGCCGGCTAGCGCTGTCGCTGGGCCTTGTCATCGTCTCCGGCCTCGGCGGCTGGCTCGCGAGCCTGTTCTCCTACGAGACAGTGTTCCTTTGCGGCCTCGTCATTCCATTGATCTCCGTGTCGGGCGCGCTTCTGATCGAGATCAACAGCACCGGAACGCGGGCCATCGACTGGCGCATCCTGGGCGGCGGATTGGCCTTCGGCGCGGCCGTCATGGCCATGGCCGTGACGGGCGTCCCCTACGCTCAGGAGATCGTCTTCGTGGTCTCGATGGCGGTCGTATCGGCCATGCTGTGGCGCGTCGTGAGCGGCCTCGACCGCAAGACCCAGGAGACCATCTTCTACGCGGCCATTATCATCTTCGCGTTCCGCGCCACGCCGCTGGTTGGCCAGGGCTACACTTGGTTCACCATCGACGTACTGGGCTTCGACGAAGCCTTCCAGGGCACGCTGGCCCAGATCGGTGCGCTACTCGCGCTCGTCGGCACCTGGGTCTTCTCCGATGCCATCACCGGACGTCCGATCCCCGTCGTGCTGTTCTGGCTGACCATCATCGCCACCGTGCTGTCGCTGCCGAGCCTCGCGCTCACGCTCGGTATCAACGAGTGGACCGAAGCGGCCTTCGGGTTCGGCGCCCGCACCATCGCCATTATAGACACGGCAGCGTCATCGCCGTTCCTGCAGCTCAGCATGATCCCGCTTCTGACGCTCTGCGCCATCTACGCGCCCGAGCAACGCCGCGCTACGTGGTTCGCGCTCATGGGATCTCTGATGAACCTGGCCCTCGTCGCCTCGGCCTTGCAGACGAAATATCTGAATCAGGTCTTCGTCGTCGATCGCGGCGCCTACGAGAACCTGCCGCTGCTGCTTGCCGTCGTCATGGCCATCGGATTGATCGTGCCGCTCGCCGCCATTCTCATGTTCGGCAACAAGCTCGAAGGCGCCAAGGTGGGGAAGAAGACCCGGGACCCCGCAGCCGCCTAGCGGCGGCGATACACGGGGCTCGCGGACGAGTCCCGATGCGACACGTCCTCGGTGAGGTAGTAGCTGTTGACCCAGCCCGTCACGCTGCCATAGCGGATCGGACACCAATCCGCCCGACACTGACCGATGATCTCGACGCGACGGCCCGTCGGCGGAATAGACGCGATCGACACGTGCTCCTGGGATGGTCCACGCCGCACATTGAGAACATCGTAGTCCGCAACGCCCCACACTCTGTAGAGCGGTGCAATCGGACGGGTCGAGGACGCCGCGACGTTGACGCCCTCCCACTCGTTTTCAGAGGGAAGCCCTTTTTGCGGAGCGGTTTTGGCAGGGGCCGGGACCTGCAGCGACGCCTGCCGCTGAAGGGGAGCAGTCCTGTCCGCCTTGGGAGCGGCGGCAACATCCTTCTTCACGGCCTTGGCAGGCAATTTCGAAACGGGCGGTTGCGCCTCAGGCGCCTGCGCCGCTGGCGGCACCGGAATATCCGCAGCCGAAGCCAATGCCGACGAGTCAAGCAGGCCGGCACCTCCGAAACGCATTGCCGGACCGCCGTTAAGCTCCGCGTCGGGAGCCGGGTTGGATTCAGCCTGCGCAACGAACTTGGTCGCCTCGGGTTTGACAGCTGGAGACGCCTGATCCGGAACCTCGCGCGGCGGCACGGCAAGCCGCGTTCCGCGCTTCTCGCCTTGAGGCTCGGGCTTTTTCGCGGGTAGCGCGTCGGCTTTCGCTACCGCCACAGTCATCTTCTTCTCTTCGGGTGGCGCTGCCGCGGTGACAAGCGTCCCGGTTCCCGTCTCGCCATCGTCGATCTTGCGCCAATGAACGCGGGTGCCGTCGATCGCGATCGTGAGGCAGCGCACACCCGCATCGAACCAGCGGAACCATTTCGTGCAGAGCTTGTCGCCATCGACCCACCAGCGCCCGCGATCTTTCGCGGAGCCCAGAACGGGAGCCAGCACGCCCGCCTCGGCTGAGACGAGCCCGTCGGTTCCAAAGCTCATGGGAACGGTAGTGCCGAGCGGCGTATCGATCTCGACGATCGAGCCGGCCACGGTCCGCTTCAGGTCGTCGTTCGCCAGAGGCACCGGATCCGCGAGTGCGCCGGTCGCCGCTGACACAAAGCTTATGACGAGGAACGGCCTGAGCAAGAAAGGACCCTAAACGCTACACACGCGGCGGATGAGCTCCCTTCCTCTACCAGGAGTGTGGCAGGAACACGGTCCACTCGAAGGTTTGGCCGGGGAAAAACCCGGCCCGCCAAGGAGCTGGAAGCCCAGGCTCCACCACGCGAAAGCTACGGTGTGCCTGATCAACCAATAGAACGTCAGGCGTTACCGTACGGTAAAGAATCCTTATATTCAAACCAGACAAAAGCTCGCACGTGAGTGACGAAAGTCATTGGCGAGGCAAGACAATGATCGCCGTCCACGCGGGCGCGCGAGGCAGCACCGAACAAGCTCAAAGGTTAGGGTTTCAGCTTGCTTGTGCGACCTGCTCCGAGACGAGCGACGACCCGAGCATGCGCCCGAGCGCATCGAACGCCCCATCCAGATCCGCGAGCGCAAGCACGATGGCGCGCGCCGCCTGATACTCCGCGCGGACCGCAGGGTCCGCATAGGTCGACTGCCCGGCAAGCATGCGCAGCAGCCCCGTGAGATCGGACGCGAGCGTCTGCACGAGACGCGCTGCCGCCGTCGTCTGCTGCGGCCAGCGGATCGGCGCCGTAAGCGCCCGGGACGTCGACCCGGAAACCGTGTCCTCGGCCCGCACGACGCCCGGTCGCAGTTTCTCCGCGTAGAAGGCATAGGTGACGAGAAGCGTTTCGATGCTCTCTGGGACCGATTGCCGGCCCTGCTGCAAAAGCTCGAGCAGGTGCTTTGCGTGCGCCTGCCAGCGCAGGAGTAGATCGACCGAGTCCGGCCGCACCTCGTCGCTGCCGAAGTGGTGGAACGTGAGCCGCGCCAGCCGGCGCACGATTTTCTCCGCCTTGCGCGTCCTGCGCTCCACGACACTCTCGGCGAGGCGCGCGAGGGCATCACGCAACTCGCGCGCCCCATTCCACGGGTCGTCGTCAGGGATCGCATCCGCCCCATCCCGCACGGCCTCGGCATCGACGAGGACGACGTCCCGGAAGAGCCCGCGCGTGAGGTTCCGAAGCCGCTCCTTGACGTGCGCGACGTCCTCCTCCGTGTCGAGGCCGTCCTTGTGCGTGCCGACCAGCAGAGCATTCCGGCTGCAGCGTTTCGGGAGAGCGGCCCAGGAGGCGCGTTCGCTCTCGGTCCAGGCGCGGGTGGCAACCGTGCACCAGATCACGATGTCCGCGTCCTCGACGAACGCCAAAGGCGAGGCCGACGGCGGCGTGTCGAGGATCTGGTAGCTCTTGAGCGCGTCGAGCGGCAGCGTGACCTGAATGGCACGGTACGCGAGATCGGTCAGCGGATCGTCGCCATCATCGCTGTCGATCCGGATGCGGGTCTCGTCGTAATCAACGCCGTAGATCGCCGGCTGCTCCCCATAAGCGACGAGCACCGGCACATGCGTGTTGGACACCACCCCGGTCGGGAGCAGCCCCTGCCCGATGATGAGATCGGTGACGGAGGTCTTTCCCGAATTGTTCTCGCCGAGAATGACCACGCGAAGCGGCCGGCGCAGCACCTCCTCGACGCGCGCCAGTCCGGCAATACAATAGCTGAGCGCGGGATCGTTGATGTTCGTCCCGACCAACCGTTCCCGGGCGGCCTTCAATCGCTCTGGATACTGCAGGATCGCGCTACTCATGTCGTCCCGGAGCCTTCAGTCTTCAAAACCGTGTCGATGTACTGAGCAAGGTTCTCGAGATGTTGCGTCAGAGTTTCGTTATCTTTAAGGCGCTGCGCCTGGCTGCGGAGCCTGTCGTCCCGCTCCTGCTCGGCCAAGTTGCCGTCGGGCCCCCGCCGCGCGTTGTCGTAGTCGGTCATCAAGAACTCGAGACGCCGCTTGAGCGCATGCTGGATGTTGCGGCAGGCACCGAACGACCAGCGGATGGTCGTCGTGCTGAAATGGTGGAATTCATTACCGGCAAGCTGCACGAGCTCATCGGCGATCGGGGCGAACTCGGCCTTGATCAGCTGCTCGATCTGAGCACCGGAGGCTTCCGGTGAGGGCTGCCGGCTCCAAAGCGCCCCCCACCAGCTTGCCGATTTCAAGTCGAGCACGAGCACCCGGCTGAGCGGCGCAATGGTCGGCGCAGGAATAGCGAGCGTCTCGCCGCGGGGATCGACGAGATCGGGCTCAGGAACGAGCGAGTTCATGAGCCTGTGCAGCTCGGGCACGACACGCGCGTGGAAGGACGTCAGGCGATGGGCGGCCTTCTCGAAGCCGGCGCGAAACTCGTTTGCAAGCGCACGCCGAAGCTCCACGCCTTCATGGGTCCAGACACGGGGCGACCGCCCGCGCGACAGCGTATCGATGAGCACATCGCGCTCGCGCCTGGCGTGCGTGTCGATGGCCGACTGAAGCACGCCGCGCAGCCGCTCCTTCTCCTCCTGGATGATCCGCGCCAGCTGCGCCTCGATCCCCGACGCCGACGCCTCGATATTGGCGGCGACACGCGCAAGAAGGTCCCGCTCCTGCGCATAGATCGCGAGCCGCTGCTCCGCGGGCGGCGCCGCGGCACGCGTGTCGTTCTGCGAGGCGAGAAGAATCTGCAGCTCGCTCCGTGCCGCACTTTCGCAGGCTCGCGCCATCTCCGCGAAGCTGCGCGTGATCTGGCGCAGCACATACGTCGGATGCGACATGCCCATAAGCGTGTCGACAGCCTGGTTCACGGCCGGCAGACCCGACATGGCGAACAGCGACTGGCGCATGCGCTCCCGTGCATCCTCCGTTGCAAGTGCCGTCGCGCCGAGCTCGTTCGGCTGCAAAAGCCCAGCGCGAAGCAGGTAGTTCGAGGACTTGCGCCTCAGTATGCGCGACGCCGACTGCTCATCGAAGGAAAGCGCCTGATTGGCCCACCAGGCGCTGCCGTAAACCACGGGAATGCTCGAGCCCGGAAACTCGGTCGCGAGCTTGTCGCGCACGAAGGAGACGACTTGCGGCAGCTCGGCGTCGATGTCCGAAAGATCATCGATCCGGTTGATGAGGACGACGATGCGATCCTTGTTGAGACCGCGCATAATCCGAAGCAGCGCCACGTCGTTGTCGGACAGCGGCTGGCGCGCGGTGAGGACGACGATGTAGACATCCGCCGTCCCGAGGCTGCGGCGCGTGATCTCGTCGCGAATGAGGAAGGGATCGTTCGTCCCCGGCGTGTCGACGATCGTGCAAGGAAACTCGAACGGTCCCTGCTGGCAATAGATGTCGGCCGATTTCGTGATGTCGGAGTACTTGCCGATCGAGCGCGATCCGGTGAAGTCGCCCGAGCAGACGTAATGCTCGAGCGTGCCGGGCTCGAGCGTCTTGAAGAAGTGCGCCTGGCCGAGCAGCTTCTCGAACTCGTCGCCGAGCCGCTCCTTGGCGCGGGCCCGAAGCATCTCGGTATGCTGCTGCAGGAGCTGCGGCTCGAAATCCGGCACCAGCCGCTCGGTAAGCTCGCGGATCTTTCCGCTTCCTTCCGCGAGCTGATCCCACTCCAGTTTCTGCAGGAACGTAAAGACCGCCGCATACCCGCCGGGGGAAGGCTGACCGAAATGCAGATTCGTGACCGAGGTGGTCCAGGGTGTGACGCTGGTCGGCAGAAAGCGCGGATTGCGCACGAGCGCGTTGATGAACGAGCTTTTGCCGGACTTGATCTGCCCCACGACCGCGACCCGGCACTCGATCTGCCTGAGATTTTGGAGCGCACCCGCGACAAGCGGACGTGAGGACGGCTCTACGAGCCCCGCGAGCACATCGCCGCAGCTCAAGAGCTGCTGGCGCAGGCCCTCGAGCCGGGCGCCGATGCGCCCTGCCCCATAGACATCCTCCCCCGATAGACTCGCGTGCAAGCCTCTTTTGCCTCCCCGGCGCCGGCGGTGTTCAATCGATCCCCTCGTGCAAAATCACGAACGGACATGGCCGAAACGTGTCCATAGCGTTCCGGTCTTATACATTTGACAGTGCGACAGTATGGCTATCTGGCGCCCGGATCCGAGATGTAGCCGGCAGCCTCCTGCGTGCCGAGGGCCAGCGCGCGTTTGTACCAGGCTTTGGCGAGGTCTGGATTTGTCTGACTGTCGGCATAACGCAGCGAGGTCGCAAGCTTCGGATCGTAGCTGCGTCCGAGCTTGAGAGCCGCATCTCCCGAGCCCAGCTCCGCGGCCTCCTGGAGCAAGGCCCGCGCGGTCTCGATCTGCCCCGTCTGCATGAGAAGCTCGGCCCGGCGCACGAGGATATCAGCCGTATCGGACTGCCGCCCGGCGGGTGCGCTAGGCTGAGCCGGCGCGTACTCGAGCTTGCTCGGCACGAACTGCTGGGATGACGGCACGGGGCCTGCGCCCTGGCTTCCGGGCGTCGATTGTCCGGACATGATGAGGTAGACCGTGAAGGTCGATATGGCGGCCGCCGCAGCGGCGGCGATGAAGACCGCCGAGTTCGATCCCGGCTTCTCCGTGGCGATGGGATGCGAGGTAGCGGGGGCCTCGTCAGGCCGTGGGGTGCCCCGCAGGGCGCCGACATAGCCGCGCTGGTCCTCCTCGGACGGTCCGCCCTTGCCCTTGTTCCCGTCCAGACCATCAAGGCGAC
>CAZDUD010000100.1:0-12438 GCA_964508485.1 uncultured Hyphomicrobium sp.
GCGGTTCTCGACGAGGTCGATGCGCCCGATGCCGTTGTCGCGGCCGAGGTCGTTCAGCGCCTTCAAGAGCGTCGCGGGCGAGAGCCGCTTGCCGTCGAGAGAGACCGCGTCGCCCTTCTCGAAACCAATTCTGATCGTCGTTACCTTGTCGGGCGCATCCATCGGGGAGATCGTACGCTGATAGACGATCTCGGGCGCCTTCTTGGCTGGATCCTCGAGCACCTTGCCCTCGGACGATGAGTGCAGCAGGTTCGCGTCCACCGAGAATGGCGACTCGCCCTCCTTGTCCTTCGTCACGGGGATTTGGTGGTCACGCGCGAACTTCAGAAGCTCCTCGCGGCCCTTGAATGCCCACTCGCGCCAGGGGGCGATGATTTTGATGCCGGGCTCGAGCGCGTAGTAGGAGAGCTCGAAACGTACCTGGTCGTTGCCCTTGCCGGTGGCGCCATGGCAGACGGCGTCGGCGCCGGTCTTGCGCGCGATCTCGATCTGCTTCTTGCCGATCAGCGGCCGCGCGATGGAGGTGCCGAGCAGGTAGATGCCCTCGTAGAGCGCGTTGGCGCGGAACATCGGGAACACGTAGTCGCGGACGAACTCCTCGCGCAGGTCCTCGATGAAGATGTTCTCGGGCTTGATGCCGAGCATCAGCGCCTTCTTGCGGGCGGGCTCGAGCTCCTCGCCCTGGCCGAGATCGGCGGTGAAGGTCACGACCTCGCAGCCATAGGTCTCCTGCAGCCACTTGAGGATGATCGAGGTGTCGAGTCCTCCCGAGTAGGCGAGCACCACTTTTTTGATCTTCGGCTTTCCGTCTTGCGTGCTCATGAGCCCGACCTCTTCCCTCTCAAGTCCGCGAATGCCTCGAAGGACCGAGGCGCGAGTGCCTTACAATTATGGTCTCCGGCCCGCAAGGCGCACTCCGTCTCAGCGAACCCACAATTAATGTCCCGGACCGCGGGCACGTCAGGAGGCAGCCTCCGAAGCGTGAATCGCTGGCCCGTCAAAGAGCTAGCGTTCGCCAGCGCCCTGTCCGCGCGTTGGCTTTAGGCCACCGGAGGGGAAATCTCCATCATCTGGCCGTGTTTTTTCGTCCTGATCCCGCTAATCTGGCAGCGGGATACCTGAAAAAAAGAGTCGAGCGTTCCAAGCGTTGACCAACAATCCAGGTTCGGGGGGAGCGATTGTGAAACGACATCTGACCTCGCTGCTGCCCTTTGGGCTCGCGCTAACGATCACGGTATGGGGCACAAGCCCCTCTTCCGCGCAATCTCCGGCGCCGCCGATCACGATCGAGACGGTGCCGTCCGACGAGGCGCCGGCTGCCCAGACGCCCACGCCCGCCGCTAAGGCGGCGGCGCCCGACCGGCCTCCTGCAGCCGCAAAGAAGAAGAGCACGGAAGTTTTGCCGTGGGCGAACAAGCCGCTGGCGCCCGTTGCGGCCGCGCCGACGGGTGATACCGCCGCAGCAGATGCCGCTGCCGCTCAGTGCGGAGGTTTGTTCGAGGCCGCCTGCCGCGATCTCAAGACCTGCGCCTGGGTTGCAGACGTTGCCCTCGCGGACGGGACCATCGTGCCCTCCCGCTGCGTCGCGCGTCCGCCGGCACCGCCGAAGAGCGCCAAGAAGACAGCACCGGTGAAGAAAACCGCGAAGGCGCCCGCTGAGGCGCCCGAGACGACGACGGCTCCGGCCGTGAAAGCATCCGTGACGCGGATCGAAGACGAGGAGCCCGCCGCCAAGCCCGAAAAGAAGAAAGCCGCCACCGAACTCGCGAAGCCCGTGGCGCCGCCGCCTCAGGAAGAGCCCACTCCAGCCGCCCAGGCGAAAGCGCCCGAGCCGGTAGAGGAGACGCCGCCGTCCGCCGAGAGCAAGCAGGCTGAAAAGTCTGAGGAAACCAAGAAGGTGGAAGAGGCCAAGTCGCCGATCGTCGTCAAGCCGCCGCCGGAGCCCAGCACGTCGCAAATGCCGTCATTCGGCTCCGTATCGCCGATCGCGCCGGGCGGCGGCAACGCGATCGTGGTCACGGTCCCGCCGACCGAATGACCTCGCAGCGCCCGCCACTTAAGCCCAGGGCAGTTTGAACGACGCCGTGAAGGGCGCGAGCATCAGCGCGCTGAGCCACGTTTTTGGCGAAACGATCTGCGCCACCGCGAACCCGCTGTCGGAGCGGTAGCTCGAGAACGCCCGATCGATCGAGGCCGTCGCAGCGTCGGCCGCGTCCATCGCCGCCACATTGGCTTCCGCGGTCGGCAGAGCCACGGCGCGGGGCACGCCCGCCGACATCATGGCATAGGCCATCGGCCAGCTCGCCGGATTGCCCTGAAGAGGAAACAGGCTCCACCAGGCCCGCACCGGCGCAAACATCGGCGACGCGGCCCATGCGTTGGTCATGCCAACGATGTCCATGGGCATCGGAGAGGCCGGCCTGGGTGCGGACGCCGTAACCGCCGAGCGGTAAGGCTGCGGGCCGGAGATGAGATGCAGCCGCGCCCGCGGACGTTCTTCCTGCACGGTCGGCTGGGTCGCCTTGCTCCAGAAATCCAACGTCTGGTCTGCGAAGGCAGCGTAGGCCGCAGACGCCGCGCGCGCGTAGCCGAAGGCGGCCGTCGCGTAGCTCTTGGCGAAGCGCTGGGAGAGGTCGCTCTGAATGTGGTCCATCACGGCGCTCCTTGTCTCATGTGCGCGTGGCGTCTCATGTGCGCGTGGGTATGGCACAAGCGATTGTGCACCGCAATAAGATAGGTCGGAATTGGCCGCCGCACAATGGGCCGTAGACAAAAGTTAACCAGAAGAAATGAAGCAATACTTTAGTTTAGGCCTCGGTCGGCCGCTTTTTCGGCACCGCCACATACCAGTACGCCAAGCCGGCTGCGATCCCCGAGGCGACATAGGCCGTGAGCGCGTAGCGGTTGAGGATGGTATCCGGACCTGCCTCCCCTGCGTACTGCGCGAAGAACCCCGCCAGCGCGATTGCGAGCCCCACGGCCGCGAAATAGAGCGCCGAGCGAACCGGCTGCGAGGCGGCCACGACGGCAGCCAGGATGGCGAACGGCGCGGAAAAGACGGCTGACTGGGTTGCCGCGAGCAGCACGAGCAGCCCGAGGCTTTCGAGCCGCGACGCCGATGCGCCGGCCATGAGGTCCGCACCGGCGACGAAAGCCACCTGTACCGCCCCAGCCACGAGCACGGCCGCGACGAACCCCAGAATGAATCGGATCAGCGAAACGAGCATGCGCCCCCCCGGAAACACACGGCACCCCTTGGCGCGGTCTCAGGTCCCATCGTGCGGTGAGAGAAAGGGTCGATCCTGTTATCGAGGCTTGTTTCGGCAACCCGCCCGTAACCTACGGGAGACGCGAAATCCGCTCAAGCGTTCCGGCCGGCAAGCAGCCAGTAGACGAAGCCGCCGGCGAATCCGGCGGTTGCGAACACGTGCCAGAGCGCGGGAAGCGAATAGGTCATCGTGCCGGGATCGATTCGCACCAATAGCGGGATGGCTGCCAGCGCTGCGCCGCCGCCGATCAGGTAGTAGAGCCACGACCGGATCCGCGCCACCTCGCCGATGATGACGACGAGCAGCGCCGGGATGATCGTCGCCCCTGTGGCGAGGAGCGTGCCCTGCCAGGCGACGTCGAACGCCGCCGAGATCGTCTCGTCGCCGTCGAGGTTGTGCACGGCATGCGTGATCGTCTCGAGCCCAAGCGTCACCAGCACGAAAATCGCCGCCGCCGCCGCGATTAGAAACGCGATTGGAACCCAGATCAGCCGCCCGATGGCTCGCATCACCATTCGGGTCAGCCCCCCGTCTCGGCCGGCGAGGCAGCAGCATCGCCCGCACCCGTGCGCTCGCGGGCGCGCAACCGCACGCTCTCGCTCTTGAGCTGTCCGCAGGCCGCGAGAATGTCGCGACCGCGCGGCGTGCGCACAGGGCTCGCGTAGCCCGCTTTGTTCACGATGTCCGCGAACCGCTCGATGGTCTCCCAGTCCGAGCATTCGTAGCGTGAGCCCGGCCACGGATTGAACGGAATGAGGTTGATCTTGGCCGGAATGCCCGCCAGCAGCCGGACCAGCGCCTTGGCGTCCGTCGGGCTGTCGTTGACGCCCTTGAGCATGACATACTCGAACGTGATGCGTTTGGCATTCGACGCGCCCGGATAGGTGCGGCACGCCTCCAGAAGCTCGGCCAGCGGATACTTCTTGTTGATCGGCACCAGCTCGTCGCGAAGCGCGTCGCGCGTCGCATGCAGCGAGATGGCGAGCATGGTGCCCGAAAGCTCGCCCCAGCGTTTGATTTCTGGCACCACGCCGGACGTCGAGAGCGTGATGCGCCGCTTGGAGAGCGACAGGCCCTCGCCGTCCGACGCGATGTCCATCGCCTCGCGGACGTTGTCGAAGTTGTAGAGCGGCTCGCCCATGCCCATGAGCACCACATTGGTGATCTTGCGGTCCGTGCTGGGCAGCAGCCCGTCGTCGGCGGGGCGCTGGGCGCCCGGCCAATCGCCAATCCGGTCGCGCGCGAGCAGGATCTGCCCGACGATCTCGGAGGCTTCGAGGTTGCGCACGAGCCGCTGCGTGCCGGTGTGGCAGAAGCTGCAGGTGAGCGTGCAGCCGACCTGCGAGGAGATGCAGAGCGTGCCGCGGTCCGCTTCCGGGATGTAGACGGTCTCGATCTCGGGCGCCCGCGCCTCGTGCCCGCGCCGGGGGAGCCTCAGGAGCCACTTGCGTGTGCCGTCCACCGACACCTGCTCGGCCACGATCTCCGGCCGGTCGAGCGTAAAGCGCGCTTCGAGCGCCGTGCGCAGCTCCTTCGAGACGTCCGTCATCTGGTCGAACGAGGTCGCGCCCGTGATGTAGAGCCAGCGCCAGAGCTGGATCACGCGCATGCGGAGCTGCTTTTCGGGCACGCCCACCGAGGCCAAGGCCTCGCGCAGCCGCGCGCGGCTCATGCCGGCGAGCGTCGGCCTGAAGGCGGTCTCTGCGCCTCCGCCCTCGCCGGGCGGCGTATGATCGAGAACCAGTGTCATGACGGCATCTTCTACCGATTTCCCCCGATAAGCGAAAGACCGCGCCCGAGCGACAAAGTGGGCGACTTTTGCGCATCCGGCCGATCCGGTATAAGGCGGCACCCTTAATCACGCGTGCCAGCCACCGCTCGGACCACCTCCGAGCAGTCCAACCCGTTCGAAAGACACTCCCAAGCATGGCCAAGCCCGACAAGAACGCGCCCTCCCGGCCGGTCGCCCGCCTTCCCAAAGGCATGCGCGACATCGGCCCCGACGAGCTGCGCCAAACGCAGGCCATGCTGGAGAAGATCCGCAACGTCTACGAGCGCTACGGCTTCGAGCCCTTGGAGACGCCGGCTTTCGAGTACACGGACGCGCTCGGCAAGTTCCTCCCCGACCAGGACCGTCCCAACGAGGGCGTGTTCTCGTTCCAGGACGAGGACGAGCAGTGGCTCTCGCTGCGCTACGACCTGACCGCGCCGCTCGCCCGCTACGTGGCCGAGAACTTCCAGGACCTGCCGAAGCCATTCCGCCGCTATGCGACCGGCTCCGTGTTCCGCAACGAGAAGCCCGGCCCCGGCCGCTTCCGCCAGTTCACGCAGTTCGACGCCGATACGGTCGGCGCCGAGAGCGTCGCGGCGGATGCGGAAATGTGCATGCTCGCTGCCGATACGATGGAGGCGCTGGGCTTCGAGCGCGGCCAGTACGTCATCAAGGTCAACAACCGCAAGATACTAGATGCCCTTTTGCAAGCCCTCGGTCTTTCCGGCGACGGTGACGCTTCCAGGCGGCTTACGGTGCTACGAGCGCTAGACAAGTTTGATCGTCTTGGTTGGCCTGGTGTTGAAGCTCTTCTTGGATCGGGTCGCGTCGATGCCAGCGGCGATCGGACGCCCGGTGCAAACCTAGCCGCTCATCAAATCAGTATTGTGCGCGAATTCCTCAGCCAAGAAATCGGCGACCAAGCGGATATTTCAGGGATCGGTGTGTTTCGTCCGGCCGGACTCGAGTCGCTGGCTGAGAATCCGGTCTATTCGGAAGCCCTCTCCGAGCTCGTGGAAATCCGAAAAATCTGCAATGCGGCGGGCTATGGTCCGGATCGCATAAGACGGGACTTGTCTGTTATCCGCGGCCTCGAATACTACACCGGCCCCGTCTTCGAAGCCGAACTGCTGATCCCCGCGACCGACGAGAAAGGCAACCCCGTCCGCTTCGGCTCCGTAGGCGGCGGCGGACGCTACGACGATCTCGTCGCGCGCTTCACGGGCCAGAAGGTGCCCGCCACCGGCTTCTCGATCGGCGTCTCGCGCTTGCAGGCCGCGCTCAACCTGATCGGCCGCGCACCGAAGCCGCAGCCCGGCCCCGTCGTCGTCACCGTCATGGACCGCGACCGCATCGCCGACTACCAGAAGCTCGTGCAGATCCTGCGCGAGGCGGACATCCGCGCCGAGCTCTACCTCGGCAACCCGAAGAAGTTCGGCCGCCAGCTCGAGTATGCCGACAGGCGGGGCTCGCCCCTGGTCGTCATCCAGGGCACCAACGAGCGCGAGGCGGGCGAGGTGATCCTGAAAGACCTGATCGAGGGCGCCAAGGCCGCCCAAGCCATGAAGGACAACAAGGAATGGAAGGAAGCCCGCCCGGCGCAGGTCTCCGTCAAGATGGAAGACTTCCTTGCGACCGTGCGCGAAATCCTCGCTCGGCATAGCTGACGCCGCCGCCGCGTCGTGGCGGCGCTACAACTCGACGACGCCCCTCTAACCCTCTCCCGAGATTGAGGATTGCCACCGTCAGCGAAATGCAGGACGGCATATGCCAATGACCACCACCGCCCGCCGGTTCCGGCCGGGCGAAGCACCTTAGGCCACCGATGCCCGCTGAGACGGCCAAACAATTCGAGGCGCTGGAAGCCACCGCGCAGACGCTGCTCGGTGTTTTCACGCGCGCGGGCTTCGAAGGCGTGTCGCCGGCCGTCATCCAGCCGGCCGGCGTCTTCCTCGACGTGGTGGGCGAGAAGCTGCGCGCGCGCACCTACGTCTTTTCCGATCCCGATGGCGATGAGCTGTGCATGCGGCCCGATCTCACGGTGCCGACCTGCCGCCTGCACCTCGAGCGCCACCCGGACGCGAACGTGCACGCGAAATACAGCTACAACGGCCCCGCCTTCCGCTTTCAGCCCCAGGGCAGCGACCGCGCCCACACGCGCGAGTTCCGCCAGACCGGCATCGAGGCTTTTGGCGAGTCGAACCGTGAGCGCGCGGAAGCCGAGATCGTGGCGACGATCGTTTCCGCGCTCGAGGCTGCAGGGCTCACGTCCTACACCATGCGCTTCGGCGATCTCGGCATCCTGCGCGCCATCCTGCGCGCCGCCGACATGCCGTCGCGCTGGCGCCAGCGTCTGATGCACCTCTTCTGGCATCCGCCGGCCTTCAAGGCCGAACTCAACCGCCTGACGCTCGAGCCCGGCGCGGCCTCGGCCACGATCCCGAAAGCCCTGCGCGACGCCATCGATCCCGACGATCCCGCGGCAGCCGAGGCGGCGGTGGCAAGCTACCTCGAGGCGAACGGCATCGAGACCATCGGCGTGCGCACGGTCGCGGAGATCACCGACAATCTCCTGGGCCGCGTGGCGGACTCACGCTCCGAGCCGCTCTCCGCCAAGATGGCGCAGTTGATCGCAAGCTACGTGGCGATCGTCGCACCCGCACGCTCCTCCGCGCGCCGCATCCGCGAGCTGGCGACGCTGATGGGCGTCAACATCGAAGCAGCCCTCGGCGCCTACGAATGGCGGCTCGAGCTGATGGCGCGCGCGGGCGTCGATGTCGATCGCGCGGAGTTCTCCGCCGACTTCGGCCGCGCGCTCGAGTACTATACGGGCTTCGTGTTCGAGGTCATCACGCCGGAGCTTGGCCGCAAAAGTCCGGTTGCGGGCGGCGGCCGCTACGATCACCTGCTGAAGGCCGTCGGCGCGCCGAAGAACGTGCCCGCCGTCGGCGCCGCCGTTCACACCGACCGCCTCCTTCCCGCCCTCAACGGCAATGGAGGCGCGTCATGACCGTCCCGACATCCGACAAGCTGATCCTCGGCGTGCCGTCGAAAGGCCGCCTCATGGAGCAGACCGCGGAGGCCTTTGCCGCCGCCGGCCTCACGCTGCGCAAGACCGGCAACGAGCGCGGCTACCGTGGAGAGATCGCCGAGCTGCCCGAGGTCGACGTGGCGTTCATCTCCGCATCCGAAATCGCCTGGCACCTGAAGACCGGCCGCGTGCACCTGGGTGTCACCGGCGAGGATCTGGTCAGCGAGCAGATGTCGGATGCAGACGAGCGCGTGACGTTCGTGAAGAAGCTCGGCTTCGGCAACGCCGACGTTGTCGTCGCCGTGCCCGATTGCTGGATCGACGTGCGCACGATGGCCGATCTGGCGGAGATCGCGCTGCCCTTTCGGCGCGCGCACGGCCGCTGGTACCGGGTCGCCACCAAGTACGTGAACCTGACGCGCCGCTTCTTCGCCGCCAAGGGCCTCGCCGACTACCGCATCGTTGAGAGTCTGGGCGCCACCGAAGGCACCCCCGCGGCCGGAACCGCCGAGCTGATCGTCGACATCACGACCACCGGTACCACCCTCAAGGCTAACGGGCTCAGGATACTCGACGATGGCTTGGTCCTGCGCTCGGAGGCCAACCTCGTTGCGTCGAAGCTGGCCGCCTGGACGCCCGCTGCCCAGCAGCTCATGGAGACGATCTCGGCCCGTATGAAGGCCTGAGTTGAATTTCGCGCCGCGCCTAGTCCACATTCAGTCGCGGTTCATGCGGGGGCACTAGAGGTTGTGAGCGAGGACGAGGCGCCGGCGGCGCCTCGGCAGAAGAAGGTTCGAGGTCGACAATGCCCTTACCGCGCCGTTCAGCAGTCGCATGTCTCGCCGCGCTCGTCGCCGCAGCGGGCCTCCCATCCGTGGCGAGCGCCCAGGCCAATTGCGAGATGTACGGCAAGCTCGCCCTCCAGCAGCAGCAGGAGAACGTCGAGCAGAAATGCGGGTTTACGGGCCCCGCGTGGAGCCCCGACCTCAAGACCCACATCGCGTGGTGCGGAACCGTCGGCCCCGATCAGTGGAGAGCCCAGCTCCAGGCGCGCAAGCAGCAGCTCGACGCCTGCAAGGCGAAGTAGCCATCACACCATGGCCAGGCTTGACCCTGCCATGGTGTTGTTTGGGTGGTCGCGCGAAAAAGAAAAGGGCGAGCCCTGCTGCCCAGGGCTCGCCCTTCGTGTTCGTAAAGTGCGTGCCGATCAGTGCACGCTCGCGATCTCCAGCTCGCCGTCCATGGCGTGGCTGAGCGCGGCCTGACGCGTATCGGTCAGCGCGATCGGCGTACCGTCGGCCGCATGCAGCGCGAAGAGATTGATGCCGCGCGGCAGATCTTCGATCGCCGGGAACATACGCAGCGCCTCGTCGGAGGACATCGTCTTGATGTAGGCGACCTGACCGCCACCGAGCCTCGCAAGCTCGATCTCGCTCATCACCGGAGCGACTGCGGGGCGCTCTTTGCTGCGCCGCTTCGTGGTCTTCGTATTCTCTTTCATGACGCAACTCCTCCTCTCTCGAGGTATTCCAACGTCATGGAAACGAGGCAGGCTTGGGATTTCCTTCGCCACCTCTGCCCATGATCTTACGATTCGATACGCTTGGCTGTAGCGGGCGGGCACCTAAGCGAGACGAATCAATCGCCTTTCACCGTACGTTAGCGTCGAATCGACGCATTATCCCGGCCCGGACCCGATCTCGATCTTTCGTACGAGACGATGTGGCTCGTGCCGTACGAGATCGATGGCCAATAGCCCGTTCGAAAGGTCCGCCGACTGCACTTCGATGCCGTCGGCCAGAACGAACGTCCGGGTGAACTGGCGCGCTGCGATACCGCGATAAAGATACTCGCGCGACTTGTCGTCCTGCTGGCGGCCGCGCACGGTGAGCTGGTTGTCCTCCACCGTGATCTCGAGCTGGTCGCGGGTGAAGCCGGCGAGGGCGATGGTGATGCGAAGCATCTCCTTCGCGCCATCGGCGGGACCGATACGCTCGATGTTGTACGGAGGGTAGCCTTCGTTGCCCTTGCCCGTGCGGTCGATGAGACGCTCGATCTCCTCGAATCCCAGAAGCAGCGGGTTGGACAGCACAGATAATCTGCTCATGACTGCGAAAGCCCTTTCAAAAAAGCGACCTTCTTCTTTCTTAAACGCGGCGGCATCCATTCGGATCACCGCTGACCCCGGCCCGTTCGGCACCGGTTTTCATGAACGAGATATGGGATGACGCGCGCACCATTCAAGCGCCGCGGCGCCAAGACGAGGCGGTCAGGGACGCGATGGCCGCGCGGGCTCCAGCACGGCTTTGAGCGTCGTGGCCTTGCGCTCGAGGTGCCGCGTGACGGCGTCGAGCCGGCCCGGATCCTTGAGCCGCCCGCCGATGGCCGCAACCAGCACGCCCTTGAGCTCGGTAAGCGTGTCGCGGAGCGCCATTTGCGTGCGGGCGAGCACCTCGCCGGAAAGCTCGGACGGCTCCCGGCCCGGGAGAAGCACGTCGCGCGCTGGGCGGGTCCACCGCACCGGCTTTCCGCCTCTGAGAAACCGGCCATAGGCCGCCAGCACGAACCGCCCCAGGTCGGTGAGCTGAACCGTCGCCCGCAGGGGACCGGCCGGTTTTGTGCCGCCGCCGTCGCAAGCTGCAACGAGCCCCGCCTTGCCGAGCGAGAGCGCTGCCCGGCGCCGCGCCGCGCTGATCGAGCGCGACATGCCGGGCTCGGTGACGGCAAAGGGGCCGCCAGCCCCCGCAGCGAGCAGGATCTCCCGTTCCCGCTGGCCAAGGCGCAGATGGCGGAGATTGGCGCGCCCGGCCGCGAACGAGACCCGGCACTGGGCACAGGGCGCGAGCGCAAGAAGCCAAGCCCGCGCATCGTCGTCATGCGGCCCGAGCGTGCCGAACACCGCAGCCAAGGCCGGGCAGATGCCCCCCGCGTGCGGGCATGTGAGCGCGCACGGCGGGTCTTGAGGCTCCGGCACCATGTGGTGCACGGCCCCCGCAACGCTTGATGCCTTTGGCACGATCTGGTGCATGGCCCTGCCTTGACGCCCGGAAATGGCCACCATTCGTCGCGCGCGGTGGCACGAGACGATTCAGGCGCGCTGCATCGACAAGTGCCGGGCACGAAACGATACGATGAGTCAAAGGTTTAATGGCATTTGCTGATGCGGAGCTTGCGCTCCGCTTCACCCTCTCCCCGCATGCGGGGAGAGGGTCGGGGTGAGGGGCAGCCGTGCCGCCTGCGGGTTCTCTGCAGCCCCTTCCCTGCAGCCCCTTCCCTGCTGCCGGTTGCCTACTTGAACCGCCCGCCCTTCTCCAGCACCTCGATCTTGTAGCCGTCCGGGTCCTCGATAAAAAAGAACCGGCCGAACGGTTTCCCATCATGGATCATCTGCTTGATATCTTTAGGTGAATACCCAGCCGCCGCCATCCGGTCCCGCGTCCCCTCGAGGTCGTCGACCACGAACGCGACGTGCCCGTACCCGTTGCCGAGGTCATAGGGATCGGTCCGGCCCTTGTTGACCGTCAGCTCCACCTCGAAGTCCGCCGCGGGGTTCTTCATGTAGATGAGCGTGAAGTCCGGGAAGTCGACACGGTCGGCCACCGAGAGCCCGAACGCCTGGCCGTAGAAGGCGACGCTCTTCGCCTCGTCCAGCACACGCACCATCATATGGATCGCTTTTGCCATGGCCTGCCGCCTCCCTGTCGGATTGGGAGCAGCCGACGCGGCCACGGCGGCGCTCCAAGTCGCATGGCCCCGCTTTACACGCTCCATTGGCCGGCCGCCAAGCGCCGTGCTATCCCACGGGCGCATGGATCATGTCATCGAACGTTAAGAAACGGGGTCATACTCAATGAAGGAAGTCATCGAGGAGCTTGAGCGCCGGCGCGACAACGCACGCTTGGGCGGCGGCATCGCGCGCATCGAGGCGCAGCACAAGCGGGGCAAGCTGACGGCCCGCGAGCGCATCGAGCTCCTGATGGACGAGAACTCGTTCGAGGAGTTCGACACCTTCGTCGAGCACCGCTGCTCGGACTTCGGCATGGAGAAGCAGAAGACCCCGGGCGACGGCGTGGTGACCGGCTGGGGAACCATCAACGGCCGCGTCGTCTACGTCTTCGCCAAGGACTTTACGGTTTTCGGCGGCTCGCTCTCCCAGGCGCACGCCCAAAAGATGATGAAGATCCAGGACATGGCGCTGAAGAACCGCGCGCCCATCATCGGCGTCTTCGATGCCGGCGGCGCGCGCATCCAGGAAGGCGTCGACGCGCTCGGTGGCTACGGCGAGGTTTTCCAGCGCAATGTGCTCGCGTCGGGCGTCATCCCGCAGATCTCGGTGATCATGGGGCCGTGCGCCGGCGGCGCCGTGT
>CAZDUD010000101.1:0-10484 GCA_964508485.1 uncultured Hyphomicrobium sp.
TGCCGCGGCGATCGCTGAGCTTCTCATCATCTGAAGGAGAAAACCATGTTGAAGGCGACGAAGGCCGTTGCTGCAGCAGCGGGTGTGATGGGTGTTCTGGCGGCGGGTTCGGTCTTTGCCGACTCCGTCTCCAAGGTCGACCAGGGCAGCAAGCACGAGATCATGGCCCCCGGCCGTGGATTGAGCCTGGACATCGGCGGCAAGCACGCCGTCGGGTATTTCGAGACCAGGGACAATGCCTGCCACCTGACGGTGGTCGTGGCAGACCTGTCGGGCGGCGAGACGGGCCTCGACAGCCCGGGAACGCGGTTCATCGTGCCGGTCATGCCGGGCCGCGGCGTGCAGCTTGACGCTAGCGCGGGCCAGTCCGCCGAGTTTTTCTGCGGTCCTGGTGCGACTCGCATGAACGCACGCGTTTTCGATCGTGCGCCCTACAAGTCGTAACGCTCGCGAATACTTAGGTATTCGTGCCCAAAAGTGGGGCAGGCCGGTGGCTTGCCCCATTTCTATTAAGACCATGATTTTATTATAATATCCACGTAGGCGGCATTCCGCCGCTGCGCCGGATGCATTGCTGACGAGCAAGCCCTGCACTACCTGGGGCACCGGGAGTCGCCTATCTTTATGGGCAAGACAAGCACCAACCAGAGAGACTTCAAATGAAAGCCGTGTTGCTCGCGCTCCTGCAGTCCAAGGCCTCTAACGGCCGCGGCTCGAAGCGCTGAGTTCGGCCTTCCCGGTGAGATGCCGGGAACCGAGACTCACCCCGCCCGAGGCGGGGGAAAAAGAAGGGGCAGATCGCAAGATCTGCCCCTTTTGCTATTCGACGGTATCGTCTGACTCAGCCCATCGCCTCGACGGCCGAGAGCAGGGCGCTCTCGAACACGCGGCGGCCGTCAGTGCCGCCCAGCATCTTCTCGTAGAGCCGCTCCGGATGGGGCATCATGCCGAGGATGCGCCCCGTAGGATCCGTGATGCCGGCGATGTTGCGCTGGGCGCCGTTCGGGCTCGTCTCGGGCGAGACGTTGCCCGCCGCATCCGCGTAGCGAAACACGATCTGGCCCCCGTCCTCGAGCGCATCCAGCGTCTCCGCGTCCGCGAAATAATTGCCCTCCGCATGCGCGATGGGAACCCGAATGACCTCACCCTTACGGTAGCACTTCGTAAAGAAGCTCGTGTCGTTCTCAATCCTGAGGTGCACGTCCCGGCAGATGAAGTGCAGCGAGCGGTTGCGCATCAGCACGCCGGGCAGCAGCCCCGACTCGCAGAGGATCTGGAAGCCGTTGCAGATGCCGAGCACGGGCGTGCCCTTCTTCGCTTTCTCGACCACGTCGCGCATGATGGGCGAGTGCGCCGCCATGGCACCGCACCGCAGGTAGTCGCCGTAGGAGAAGCCGCCGGGCAGCACGATGAGGTCCGACGCCGGCACGCTGGCATCGCCATGCCAGACCATCTTGACGGGAAATCCCGTGATGGCCTCGAGCGCCGTCTTCACGTCGCGGTCGCAGTTGGACCCCGGAAAGACGATGACGGAAGCGCGCAGCATCGGTTCGGTCTCCTGTTCCTTCCAATCCCTGCCGTCAGGGTGCGAGCGCCGGTTGGCTCTGCTTCCTGCGCTCGACCTCGAGCCGCGAAGCGGTCGTGAGCTCCGTGTCGCCGGACTTCATATCTGCCATGAGAAGGGCGAACTGGCCCTTGTCGCCGTAGCCGCAGCCCTTGCTGTCCGCAGTCCAGACCTCGGTCACCTGCTTGCGCCGGATCCGCAACGTGACCGCCGGGTGGGCCGGATGCCCTGGCGCCGTGAACGAGATCTGAGCCGTCCAGGTGTCGGGCGCGAAGAGAGTCGCGATGTCATAGCCGCCTTCTTGCGTCCACTGGACGCCCGGCAGCCACTCAGCCATCGCATGCAAGCCCCCGAACCCGAGCGCGCAGTCGATCGTCGGCGGCGCAGGAGCCTCTGCGGCAGCCCCTGTGGGGGCGATTACACCGATCAGCAGCGCTGCCGTCCGGGAGCGCCGCATCGTCAGGGAGCCAGCTCGTAGCTGTAGTTCTCGATCACGGTGTTGGCGAGCAGATCGCGGCACATGCGGTCCACAGCTTCGCGCGCCTTCTCCTCGCTCATGCCGGCGACGTCCACCTCGATGTACTTGCCCTGGCGAACGTCGTTGATGCCCTCGAAACCGAGTGCGCCGAGCGCGTTTTGGATGGCCTTGCCCTGCGGATCGAGGACACCGGATTTGAGCGTGATCTTGATGCGGGCTTTCATGGGCTCCTCGGCAGTGAGGCAGTGAGGCAGTGAGGCAGTGAGGCAGTCGGATTGTCGCCCTTACTGCCTACTGCCTACTGCCTTACTGCCGTATTTAATTCGGCTTACCCGTCGGGTTCGACGCCACCAGCACCGGGCCGACGCCCTTGGGCGGGCGCTGCTCGGTGAGCACGCCGAGGCGGCGCGCCACCTCCTGGTAGGCCTCGAGCACGCCGCCGAGGTCGCGCCGGAAGCGGTCCTTGTCGAGCTTGTCGCCCGAGGAGATGTCCCACAGGCGGCAGCAGTCGGGGCTGATCTCATCGGCGAGCACGATGCGCATCTGCTCGTTGTCCCACAGACGCCCGAACTCGACCTTGAAGTCGACGAGCCGGATGCCGATGCCGAGGAACAGGCCGACGAGGAAGTCGTTCACGCGCAGCGCGAGCTGCATGATCTCGTCGATCTCCTGCGGCGTCGCCCAGCCGAATGCCGTGATGTGCTCTTCTGAGACCATCGGGTCGTTGAGGTTGTCGGCCTTGTAGTAGAATTCGATGATCGACCGCGGGAGCTGGGTGCCTTCCTCGAGCCCGAGACGCGTCGCCAGCGATCCGGCGGCCACGTTGCGCACGACGACCTCGAGCGGAATGATCTCCACCTCGCGGATGAGCTGCTCGCGCATGTTGAGGCGCTTCATGAAGTGCGTGGGCACGCCGATCTCGCCGAGGCGCTGGAAGATGTACTCGGAGATGCGATTGTTGAGCACGCCCTTGCCTTCGATCAGCGCGTGCTTCTTCGCGTTGAAGGCGGTAGCGTCGTCCTTGAAGTGCTGAATGAGAGTGCCGGGCTCCGGTCCTTCGTAAAGAACCTTCGCCTTGCCCTCGTAGATTCGACGCCGCTTGTTCATCGATCCTGGTCCTTTGACGATCACGCTCATGCTCAACTTCTGTTTAGGCAGGACAGCCCGTCCCATGGGAGCCGACCCATTGATCTTTCAGCGAGATTTTGGGAGTTCTCGTCTTGGCTTGGGGCGGCCGAACGCACAAAAATCATGTCCTGGACACTAGCTGAAGCAGGGGTCAGAAACAATCTAAACGAGGGGTCAGGGCCCTTCCTGTGCGGTGCGGTAGACAAGCCGTTGATTTGTCTGCCCCGTCGGGTTACGGGTCCCGGGCAAGGGGCAAACCTGAGACCCATACAACACACTTTTGCCCACGAACAAAGCCGGAACATCCGGCACGGAACAGCCCTGGTGGAGACGGTCATGACGACGTTCGATGAGAGAGAGAAAGCCTACGAAAAGAAGTTCGCGCTTGACCAGGATCTCAAGTTCAAGGCCGAGAGCCGGCGCAACAAGATGCTGGCCGAGTGGGCCGGCGCGAAGCTCGGTATCGAAGGCGCCGCGCTTGAGGACTACATCAAGGCCGTGCGCAAGGCCGACCTCGAAGAGAAGGGCGACGCCGACGTGCTGCGCAAGGTGAAGCAGGACTTTGCCGACAGGGGCATCGCGCTCGACGAGACCGAGCTGCGCAAGGTCATGGGAGAGTTTCTCGCCAAGGCCGTGGCCGAGGTAGAGGCGGCAAGCAAGTAGACCGCTGTGTGCGTGCGCTCCGCGCACGTGCTCATCAGGCCGCAAGGCCTTGCAGGAACGATCCGAACCGCAGCACGCCCTCGGGCCACGGACCGTGGCCCGAGGCACCGTTGATATGTCCGGCATCGCCGGCTTCCACCAGCGTCGATCCCCACGCATCGGCGAGTGCCTGAGCGCGCTCGATCCGGCAATAGGGATCCGTCGACGACGCGACCAGCACCGATGGGAACGGCAGCGTATCGAGCGGCAGCGGTGCGAATCCGCTCGCGGCGCCGTCGAGCTTGAGCCCCTCGGTCTCCGGCCAGTCCGAAGCGTTGTCGACGTCGGCCGGCGCCACGAGGAATGCGCCCGAGAGAAATCCCTTCGGGATGCGCTGCGCCATATGCGCGACCGCCGCCACGCCAAGGCTATGCGCCACGAGCACCACGGGCCGCGTGCTTTGCACGGCGCTCTCGATGATGCGCCCGACCCAGGCTTCACGCTCGGGTACGATCCAGTTCTCCTGCTCGACGCGCCGCGCCGTCTTGAGCGTGCGTTCCCACCGCGACTGCCAGTGATCCGGCCCCGAGCTCGACCAGCCGGGAACGATCAGGATGTCGACTTCGGACGTGCGCATGAGACCTCGTTGGCGAGCAAGAAAACCTAGGACGAAACGGGCTACGTCGCGGTGGCGGGCTGAGCTCCGCGCGCCGTTTCCACGATCACGAGCCCAAGGGCCGCGAGCGTCACCAGGACGGCAGGGCCAGGAAAGAGCGGCTGAGCGGGCAGCACCGCGAGCGCGGTGGCGACGCCCACAAGGGCGGCGAAAGCCAGCGCAAGCGGTGTCGCGGCTGCGACGGAGAACGGCGCACCGAAGCTGCGCCTCCGCAGGAGCACGACCAGCGGCACCGTGGCGACGGGCAACAGGATCGCAGCTTGGCTTTGGAGGAGTCCGGTGACGTCCAGGCTCCCTATGTCGGCTCCCAGGAGCCAAAGTGCAAGCACCGGCAACACGAGCAGCCAATTCGCCGCCGCAAAGCCAAGAATGGGCGGCCAGGGCAGCTCGTCGACGCCGGCGAGCGGCGGTTTCGTCTTGAGGAGCGCGGCCAGCAGCGCCGTCGAAAGCGCGAGAAAGCCGATGGTGAGCGCGATCGTCACGACGCTCGCCGGCCCCCAGAGTGACGCCTGCACGAGAAGCGCCTCAGAGAAGGAGACAACGTAGGGCACCGCAACCAGGACCCAGAACCCGCTGCCGATCCCCCGGCGTGTGATGAGCGACGCGAGCCATAGGAGAAAAGCGCTGCCCGCCACCAGCGACGTCACCACGCCGGCCCGGAACGCGAGTCCCGGCGACGAGACGAGGCCGTGGATGTGTTCCAGCGCAACGGCGATGCTGTTGGCCTGGTACGCGGCAATGGCGAGGGCCACCACAAAAGCCCAGCCGTCGATCTGCGCCCTCCGCTCAGCACGCGCCATCGACCACGCTCTAAGAGGCGGAACGGCGATCAAAGCCACCTCGACCAGCATCAGCGCGGAAAGAAAAGGCACGACGCCGAGCGCCATGATCGAAAGGCGCGGGATAGCCGTGCTGTGCACCGTCTCCGGCGTGAGCAGCTGACTGATGTCGACGCCGGGCAACGGCACCCAGCTCCCGATACGATAGACCGCGAGCGCCGCCAGCGTCACGCCGGCACGCCTCAAGAACTCGGGATTTCGTATGAAGTCCCACGGGTCCGCCATCCGCGCGAACATAACCCACGACGGGTCAGCGCCCAAGAGCGGGAAAGAGGTCGCGTTTTGCCGATCAGGGTGCGGAGGTCGTGGCTGGCGGCGCGTCGCCGACGCTCTTGTCCGGTTTGGCCGCCGACCGCCGCGCACGAGCATCGCCCCAGGTGAAGAGCCCCACGCCAAGCAGCACCAGAGCGGAGCCGGCTGCATCGGCCAGCGTGAACGGTTCACCCAGGATGGCGATGGCGAGCCCGATGGTCACGATGGGCGACACGGTCGCGATCATGGAGACGGCCGACGAGGACACACGCGCGAGCCCGGCATTGATGAGGAACGTCGGCAGCACGGTCGCGACCATCGCGCAGCCGAACGCCAGCCAGAGAAAGCGCGGCGATGCGGCGAAGTTGCCGGAGCCGAGCACCGCCTGATGCAGAACGCACGCGACGCCGGCCGCTGTCAGCGCAATGCTCGTGAACAACGCGCTCCCGAGCCGGGGAATGACGCGCTGCGCCAGGATCTGATGCCAGGCGAACGAGATCGCCGCGCCGAGCACGAGCACCGTCCCGATGGCCGTGGCGCGCCCGCCTTGCGGAAGATCGACCGCGAAGACGATGGAAAGCCCGATGTACGTGACGACGGCGGCCGTGATGCTGAAGCCCGAGAGGGCCTCGCCGTAAAGCAGAGCGCCGATGAACATGACGAACAGCGGATACGTGAAGAGTACGAGCCGCTCGAGCGAGGCGCTGATGTACTGCAGGCCGGCGAAGTCGAACGCCGACGCCACGTAGTAGCCGATCAATCCGATGAAAGCCGCCCACGCCACACTGGCGAGGTCGGGCGGCGGCTCGCCCTTTGCGCGGCGCTTCGCGAGCGCCAGCACGCCGATCGCGACGAACACCGGCGTCGCGAAGATCATGCGGTAGGCAAGGAACAGCGCCGCGTCGAGCTGATCCTGGAAGGCTAGCTTGATGAAGATCGCTTTGGTGGAAAAGAACGCGGCACCAGCCGCGGCGCAGCCGTAACCCACGAGGCGGCTGAAAGGCGATCCCATGCGGGCAAGTACTCGCTACGCTGCGCCGAAGACCCGTTTGAAAATGGTGTCGGCGTGCTTCAGGTGATACCCGAGGTCGAACATCGCCTCGAGCTCCTTGGCCGGCACCTTCGCCGTCACGTCCTTGTCCGCCTTGAGCTCGGCGAGGAAGTCGGCGCCGCGCTCCCATGTCTTCATGGCGTTGCGCTGAACCATGGCATAGGCCTCTTCGCGCGAGGCGCCCGCCTGCGTCAGCGCGAGCAGCACGCGCTGGGAATTGTGCAAGCCCCCGAGCTTGTCGAGGTTGCGCTTCATGTTCTCGGGGTAGACGACGAGCTTCTCGATCACGCCGGCAAGGCGGGCCAGCGCGAAATCGAGCGTCACCGTCGCGTCCGGCCCGATCATGCGTTCGACGGAGGAATGCGAGATGTCCCGCTCGTGCCAGAGTGCCACGTTCTCCATGGCGGGAAGCGCATAGGCGCGCACCATGCGGGCAAGCCCCGTGAGGTTCTCCGACAGCACGGGGTTGCGCTTGTGCGGCATCGCCGACGAGCCCTTTTGCCCCGCCGAGAAGAACTCCTCGGCCTCGAGCACTTCCGTGCGTTGCAGATGGCGGATCTCGGTCGCCAGCCGCTCGATGGACGAGGCGACGACGCCGAGCGTCGCGAAGTACATGGCATGCCGGTCGCGCGGGATCACCTGGGTCGAGACGGGCTCGGGCACGAGCCCAAGCTTCTGCGCCACGTACTCTTCGACATAGGGATCGATGTTGGCGAACGTGCCGACCGCGCCCGAGATCGCGCAGGTCGCCACCTCGCGCCGGGCCTCGACGAGCCGCTCTCTCGCGCGCTGGAACTCGGCGTAGGCATAGGCAAGCTTGATACCGAACGTCGTGGGCTCGGCGTGAATGCCGTGGCTGCGCCCGATGGTGACGGTGGTCTTGTGCTCGAAGGCGCGCGTCTTGAGCGCGGCAAGCAGCCGGTCGACGTCCGCGATCAGGAGATCCGCAGCGCGCACGAGTTGCACGTTGAGGCACGTATCGAGCACGTCAGACGACGTCATGCCCTGGTGCACGAACCGCGCTTCGGGTCCCACGTGCTCGGCAAGGTGCGTGAGAAACGCGATGACGTCGTGCTTCGTGACCGCCTCGATCTCGTCGATCCGCGCCGTGTCGAACTGGGCCTTCGACCCCTTCTCCCATATGGTCTGCGCGGCGTCCTTCGGGATGATACCGATCTCAGCCATGGCCGCCGCAGCATGCGCCTCGATCTCGAACCAGATCCGGAAGCGGGTCTCGGGCGTCCAGATGGACGCCATCTCGGGGCGTGAATAACGGGGAATCATGTGCGTCTCGACGTTCGGGGCGAGAGAGGGCACTAGCAGACCCCGCCGGATGCTTCAATTCCGCGGCAAGGGAAGGGTGAGAGAAGCCCCACGCCCTGTGGATGGCTGGCGCGACATTATGTCATGTCTCGATTGACCGTTTTCACGGGAATAGCCCGATTTTCCGAGTTCTGGGGCCCGCCAAAAGCCGCTTTTGCAATGCAACGGATCACGATCCATTTCAGCCGAAATCTTTCAAAAAATAGAAATACACCAGAAAGTTACACTAGGTTGCGTCGCGAAAGACACACCCCTGCGCCGCAACAATTCGTGAAAGCTAAGTGCCCAGATCGGGCCATAATCCGGTGTTTCTTGGCGCTCTCACGCTGAGGGCTCAAGTAGAAACCATGAATTCACTGTTGCGGAATTGTCAGAGCGAAGTCGTCTAGGTTTGAGTATTCTCGAAAATGCTCATTGTACCTTGGACGCGGCTTCGGGAATCGCATTGAGGTTTCATCCCTCGTTCATAGAGGGCGCGATATCGAAAACGCCCGATAAGGACGGCCGAGCCCTCGGCAATGACGCGATTAATTAGGGGTACGTAATGACTGACCAGATGCAAGCCGAGATTGTAGAGCTCAATCTGAGGCTGGAAGAGATCGACGATCCCCGTCGGTCTTACGCGATCGTGCAGGAAAAGATCCGCGCTTACCGCAAGCTCGGCCAGCAGGTTCCGGAAGCCCTAGCGCTGATGGAACGCCGCCTAGCAACCGAGTGCCGGATCGAATCCCAGGGGCGCTGAACCCCGACGCGAACTAGACGCGAACTAATTGCCGCCGTGTGCGGAGGCAGCCGTCGACCAGACCGAAGGCCGTTATGGCCATGAGGTCCGAATTGGGACGGCTGCATTATTTTTCTTCCATCACCCATCGACCGGCGCGTGCCGATGCGGCAGCGAAAGCCTGCGTCTCGAGATCTCCGTTCGCGTCGAACCGGATCTCACCGAGCGCGCGCGTCGTCGCCGACGACGTGCGGAGTGCGGCCGATAGCATAGCGGCGTCCGTCGCGTCGGCCTTGCGGGCCCCTTCGAGCCAGGCTTCGAAGGCCCCGCGCGCCTCCACCGCACTTGCGTCGTCCGCGTCGGGAGCACCGGGAACGAGACCGGCCGGCAGCAATACCTGCACCGGAGTTTCGGCTTGGGCTGCAAAATCCGCGAACCCTGGCGTGGCGAGCGCGTCCGAGCCGAGAACGCGGACCGGCGGCCCCAGCTTCTCGATCCCATACACGATCAGAGAGCCCTCGGCGGGATAGCCCGCGAACAAAACGGCCTCGGCCCCCTTGTTCTTGAGAGCGAGCACCACATCGCCGTAGTCGTGCTTCCCCGCGACGATGGGCAGGAGCGCCACGGGTTCGACGCCAGCCGTCTTGAGCGCCGCGACCGCGCCATCGGCAACGGCGCGGGCGTACGCAGTCCGATCGTGGACGATGGCGATGCGCTGCTGGAGCGCATGCGAAAGAAGCCATCGGCCTGCCGCGTCCCCCTGCCGGTCGTCGCGCCCCGCGAGGCGCAGCACGGGCACCGGCAACGTCCCGTTGGCGCGCGTGACATCGGGATGGCGCGCGCCGACGGCGATGAGCAGCACGTTCGCCGTGCCGTAGACGCGCGCCGCGGCCGTCGCGGCACTCGAGCATGGATGCCCGATCACGACGACGGCGCGTTGCGCAATGAGCGTGCGCGCCGCGCCCTCGGCCGTTGCCGGCGCACACCCGTCGTCTGCAACGACGAGGGCGAGCGGTTGTCCGAGTACGCCGCCCCCTGCGTTGGTCTCCGCGACCACGGCCTCGAGCGCCCGCTGCATGGCAAGCCCGACGCCCGCCATGTGCCCGGTTAGCGGCGCAGCAAGCCCGACGCGGATTTCGGCCGAGGCAGGAAACGCGCAAAGCAAAGCTGCGACGGCCGATGCGAGAAGGCTGGCCGCCGCGCGCATGGGGGGCTCAGTTCTGCACGTAGGTGATGGAGCCGTCCGGCTGCTTCTGCCACGTGTACATGACGTAGTCGATGCGGGTCACGTCGCCCTTCGCGTCGAACGCGAGATCGCCGATCACGGTCTTATACGTGTTCCCCTTGTGCAGCTCCTCGGCGACCTTGGCAGGATCGAGCGAGTTGATGGCCTTCGCCGCTTCCGCGATCACCTGCACCGCCGCGTAGGAGTAGAGCGTATAGGCTTCCGGCTTGAAGTTGCGCGCCTTGAACTTCTCGATCACGGCCTGCGCCTCGGGACGCTTCTGCGGATCGGGTCCGAACGTCATCAGCGTGCCCTCGGTGCCGGGTCCGCCGAGCGCTGCGAATTCGTCGGTCGCAATGCCGTCGCCGCCCATCATGACGGCGTTGACGCCGCCCGCCCGCATCTGGCGCAGGATGCTGCCGCCTTCCGTGTGCACGCCGCCCCAGTAGACGATGTCCGCACCCGAGTCCTTGATCTTCGAAACGAGCGCACTGAAATCGCGCTCGCCCGAGTTGATACCCTCGTAGAGCACCTCCTGCACGCCGAGCCCGTTCATGACCTTCTTCGTCTCGTCGGCGAGCCCCT
>CAZDUD010000101.1:10494-12357 GCA_964508485.1 uncultured Hyphomicrobium sp.
CCTTGCCGTAGGTCGTCTTGTCGTGCGCGATGGCGATCTTCTTGTCCTTGAAGTGCGCGGCGATGTACTCGCCCGCAACCTTGCCCTGCTGGTCGTCGCGTCCGCAGACGCGGAACACGTTGGTAAGCCCGCGCTCGGTGATCTTGGGATTGGTCGATCCCGGCGTGATCATCAGGATGCCGTTCTCGGCGTAGACGTCGGACGCAGGCTCCGAAACGCCTGAGTTGAAGTGACCGACCACGAAGTGCACGCCCTCGCCGACGAACGTGTTGGCCACCGAGCGGCCCTGCTTGGGATCGCCCGCGTCGTCGCCGACCACGAGATCGACCTGCTGGCCGTTGAGCCCGCCCGCCGCGTTGAGGTCGTCGACCGCCTGCTGCACGCCCTGCTTGAGCTGCGCGCCGAACACCGCGTCCTTCCCGGTCAGCGGACCGGCGACGCCGATCTTGAGCTTCTGCTCACCGCCGCAGGACGCGAGCGCCAGGGAGGCGAGGATCGTGGCGGCGAGTGCTCCCGAGAGCTTCATGAGGCGCATGAGGTCATTTCCTTCTGAGCAGCCCGCGGACGCCGCGGGCAAGAGAGAGTCTCCGATCGGGGTTTGTGGCTCGAAACAGCGGCCGAGTCATGTCCGTATGCGCCCTTATGAACGGTCGCGCCAGGTCAGGGGGCTCGCCCGCTCGAACATCCAGGGGTACTGCTGGGTCATGTGCTGCGTGCGGCGCACGCGGTGTCCGACGAGCGCGATTACGGCGAGGATGGAGAAATCAACAAGGTAGCTCGGGAGCGACAGCAGCGGCCCGCCGAAAAGCGCGTAATGGAGAAAACGGACGCCGGCCGCGAGCAGGAGCGTATAGGCCGCCACGGGCCAGACCGCCCCCCAGCTTTGCGCAACGGCCTGTCCGGTCCTCCAGGCTGCCCCGCCGCCGATCAGCAGCGTCAGCAGCACGAAATGCCAGACGGTATGTTCGCCTTCGCCGCCATAGCCGATCGATGTCAGGAGCGTTTCAAGCATCGGCATCTCCCGTGATCACGCCATCGTCGCGCACGCGGCGCCTTGCATGGATCCTGGCCTCCGCCGGGATGACGTCGAGATTGGAGTGACCGGTTCGACAAAACGAAACGTCATGCCGGCGTAGGCCGGCACCCACGCCAGCCCGCCAGAAGCGTGACGGTCGCGAATTACCGCTCGTCGCCGATACTTCATTCTCGCCTTGCCACAAGCGCGCGGCGACGTGTCTGGATCCCGGCCTCCGCCGGGATGACGTTTGTCGGGCGGAAGCGCGTAGCATTCTTTCAACGTCATGGCCGCGCAGGCGGCCATCCATGCCAGGTGACCTGGAGTACGCCGGCACCAGAAGGCACATCGCTCTGGATTCGGGCCGCATCAGTGCCTCCCCGCCTTTGACCCATCCGGCCACGCCACCCCTCCCCACACCATGGCCGGGCTTGACCCGGCCATCCAGGGCCCAGCACGCAGGCGTCAGTTCATTTCGCCGCCGGATGGCCGCCTCGGAGGGCGGCCATGGTGTGGTAAGGGACCATACGCTCCCGACCTGACGTGTAGGCATCGCTAGTGCCTCCCGCCTTCGAGATAGGCCTGGCGGATCTCGGGACGTGCAAGAAGCTCGCGGCCGGAGCCGCTCATGGTGATGACGCCGTTGACCATCACGTAGGCGCGATGCGCGAGCTTCAAGGCATGGAATGCGTTCTGCTCCACGAGGAAGATCGTCATGCCCTGGCTGTTGAGCTCGGCAAGCGTCGCGAAGATCTGCTTGACGATGAGCGGCGCAAGACCGAGCGACGGCTCGTCCAGCATCAAAAGCTTCGGCCGGCTCATGAGCGCACGCGCGATGGCGAGCATCT
>CAZDUD010000102.1:0-12242 GCA_964508485.1 uncultured Hyphomicrobium sp.
TCAAAGGCATGCTCAACAACTGCGCGGGCGGCGTGACCCCGTGGGGCACCTGGCTGACGTGCGAGGAGAACTTCAACGGCTATTTCTGGAGCAAGAGCACGGCCGAGCCGCTGACGCTCGAAGCCCGCGCGTTACGCCGCTACGGAGCACCCGGCGAGTGGTACGCCTGGGGCCGCTTCCATAACCGCTTCGACACCGCGAAGGAGCCCAATGAGCCGAACCGCTTCGGCTGGGTGGTCGAGATCGACCCCTTCGACCCCAACTCTACCCCGGCGAAGCGCACCGCCATGGGCCGCTTCAAGCACGAAGGCGCGGGCAACGTCGTCAATGGCGACGGCCGCTTCGTCGTCTACCAGGGCGACGACGAGCGCTTCGACTACGTCTACCGCTTCGTGACCGAGGGCAAGGTCGATACCGAGAACCGCGAGGCCAACAGGGACCTGCTCGACAAGGGCACACTCTCGGTCGCCCGCTTCCACGCCGACGGCACCGGCCAGTGGTTGCCGCTCGTCCAAGGGAGCGCGAATAAGGACGGGCAGGTCTGGCTCAGCGAGGCGAACGGCTTCAAGGACCAGGGCGACGTGCTGATCCACACGCGCCTCGCAGCCGACCTGCTTGGAGCGACCCGCATGGACCGCCCGGAGGACATCGAGGTCAATCCGAAGACCGGCAAGGTCTATCTGATGCTGACCAACAATTCGAAGCGCAAGGCCGGGGACACGGACGCCGCCAACCCGCGCGCCGAGAACCTGTTCGGCCACATCATCGAGATCGCACCGGATGGCGGAGACCACGCGGCCGATACCTTTACGTGGGATATTCTCTTGCAGTGCGGCTCGCCCCGCATCGCCGAGGTCGGCGCAACCTTCAATGAGGCGACGAGCGAGAACGGCTGGTTCGGCATGCCGGACAACTGCGCCGTGGACGCCGAGGGTCGCCTCTGGGTGGCGACCGACGGCAACTCGCCGAAGCGTACGGGCCGCGCGGACGGCATTTGGGCCGTCGAGACCGAGGGCACCGGGCGCGGCACGTCGCGCTGCTTCTTCCAGGTGCCGACCGGCGCCGAGATGTGCGGTCCCTGCTTCACGCCGGACCTTGAGACGTTCTTTGTCGCCGTCCAGCACCCCGGCGAGACGGAGGATGACGGCCCGGTCTCGACCTTCGAAAGCCCCGGCACGCGCTGGCCGGACTTCAAGGAGGGCACGCCACCGCGCCCGTCGATCGTGGCCATCACGCGCAAGGGTGGCGGCCGGATCGCCTAGCACAGCGACCGCATTGGCCCCGCGGACCGCGCGGGGCCGGCTTACTGAATTGACCGGATGAAGATCAGCCGGCGAGCTTGGCTTTGATGAAGCCGAGCACCAGCGCGGTCAGTGCACCGCTGACGCCGCCCGTGGCGAAGCCATTGATGATCGCGTTGATGTCGAGGCCAGAGCTCGCGGCGGCACCGCCGAGACCGAGCAGCGAGCCGAGCAGTTGGCCGCCGAGGCCGCCGCCGAGCGCACCGGCGATGGTGTTGCCGAGCGTTCCGAGGGCATCGTTCTTGGTGACGGCGGCTGCGGCATTGCCGCCGATCGCGCCGCTGGCGGCTTGGATGAGCAGTTGCGTTAGGTCCATAGTCGTCTCCCCAAAATTCGAGCTGTACCGTTGATCGGCCGAGGTCTCGAACAAGCAACGGCAGATTTTCACCTGCGATTGCCGCGCGCAAGCTGCCTTTGGTCACTTAAGGTTGACAATCCATGGCTTATTTTCAGGGCATTAGGCATCCGGGCCAGGAGGCAACGCAGCAAATGGGCCTTGCGGTCCCGTCCCTTCGCAGTGCAAACATCCAGTGAAGCCACGCCGAGAGAGCCATCGATGAACGTCCACGTCGTCCAGATCCCTGCCAATGCCGCCGACCAGGTCCGCCACGACTGGACCTGCGCAGAGGCACAGGCGATCCACGACCTGCCGTTCAACGATCTCCTGTTCCGGGCCGCGACCGTGCAACGGCGCCACTTCGACCCCAACAAGGTTCAGCTCGCACGCCTTCTCTCCATCAAGACCGGCGGTTGCGCCGAGGACTGCGGCTACTGCAGCCAGTCCGCCCACCATGCGGCAGGGACGGGCCTCAAGGCCTCGAAGCTCATGGAGGTGCAGCGCGTCCTCGATGAAGCGAGGAAGGCCAAGGCCCAGGGCGCGACCCGCTATTGCATGGGAGCGGCGTGGCGCCAGCCCAAGGCCCGCGACATGGAGACCGTCGTCGCTATGGTCGAGGGCGTGAAAGCCCTCGGCATGGAGACCTGCATGACGCTCGGCATGCTCTCCGACCAAGATGTGCTGAAGCTCAAGGACGCCGGGCTCGACTATTACAACCACAACATCGACACCTCCGAGCGCTACTACGCCGAGATCATCAAGACGCGCACCTTCGCCGACCGCCTCGATACGCTCGCGCGCGTCCGCGAAGCCGGCATCAAGGTCTGCTCCGGCGGCATCGTCGGCCTAGGAGAGACCATCGAGGACCGCATCGACATGCTGGTGACGCTCGCCAACCTCGACGAGCATCCCGAAAGCGTGCCGATCAACATGCTGATCCCGATCCCGGGCACGCCGCTCGAGAACCGCAAGAAGGTCGATCCCATCGCCTTCGTGCGCATCATCGCGCTCGCCCGCATCATGATGCCGACGTCGTTCGTGCGCCTCTCCGCGGGCCGCACCGAGATGAGCGAGGAGACGCAGGCGCTCTGCTTCTTCGCCGGCGCCAACTCGATCTTCTGCGGCGATACGCTCTTGACCGCCGACAACCCCGGCGAGGACAAAGACCAGGCGCTCTTCCGTAAGCTCGGCATCGAGCCGATGGCCCTAGAGACCGACGCCGACGCCACGACGGGCGCAGATGCCGACACGGACCACGCCGGCTGCGGCTGCGCCGGGACCACAGCATGTCAGACAGCCCCATTTTCGACCACCACCGGCGGGCGCTGAAGGCGCTCGAGCGGCGGGGACGCCTGCGGGCGCTCAGCCCCCGTAGCGGCATCGACTTCTCGTCCAACGATTACCTCGGTCTCGCGGCCTCCGAGGAGCTTGCGGAAGCCGTTGCACGCGCGCTCGACCGCGGCGTCGCCATCGGCGCGGGCGGCTCGCGCCTGCTGCGCGGCAACGATCCTGAGCACGAGGCGCTGGAAGCCGAGGCCGCCGCGTTCTTCGGCGCCGAGAGTTGCCTTTACTTCGGCGGCGGCTTCCTCGCCAACTACGCGCTCTTCTCGACTCTGCCCGCACGAAACGACCTCGTCGTGCACGACGCACTGATCCACGCCAGCGTCATCGACGGCATGCGGGCCGGCAAGGCGGCCATTGCCGGCGCAGCCCACAACGACGCCCAGAGCTTCGACGACGCCATCATCCGCTGGAGGGCAGACGGCGGCACCGGCCGGCCCTGGATCGCCGTCGAAAGTCTCTACTCCATGGACGGCGACCGTGCGCCGCTCGCTGATCTCATCGCCGTCGCCCGCCGCCACGACGGCATGCTTGTCGTCGACGAAGCGCACGCGACCGGCGTGCTGGGACCCGACGGCCGCGGCCTCGCCCATGCGCTCGAAGGCGCTCCGGACGTGATCTCGCTCCACACCTGCGGCAAGGCGCTCGGCGCCAGCGGCGCACTCCTGCTCGCCCCGCGTCTCATCCGCGACTACCTCGTCAACCGCGCGCGCCCCTTCATCTACGCGACCGCCCCTTCGCCGCTGATGGCCGCCGCCGTGCGCGCCGCCCTCGACATCGTACGCCGCGACCCGAGCCGCCGCGAGCGCCTCGCAAGCCTCGTCGCCTTCGCCGGCCGCGAGCTTGAGCGCCGCTGCGGGATTGCCCCCTCCGGCTCGCACATCCAGCCCGTGATCCTGGGCACCGACGAGCGTGCCGTCTCGGTCGCCAAGGCCCTGGTCGCGGAAGGCTTCGACGTCCGCGCCGTGCGCCCGCCGACCGTGCCCGAGGGCACCGCGCGGCTGCGCATCTCATTGACCCTCAACGCAGGCGAGGACGCCACCGCCCGGCTCCTCGACACGCTCGCCCCGATCCTCCAGCAGGTTCCAGCATGACTCAGGGCCTCATCGTGACGGGGACCGATACCGGCGTGGGCAAGACGGTGTTCGCCGCGGCGCTCGCGGGCGCACTTCAGGCGATCTACTGGAAGCCGATCCAATGCGGTCTCGCCGACGGCGGCGACAGTGCCCGCGTACAAGCGCTCGCTGGTCTCACGCCGGACCGCATCCTTCCTGAAGTCTACCGCCTCGGAATGCCTGCCTCTCCCCATCGCGCCGCCGAGGCCGAAGGCATCGAGATTAGCATCTCGAAGCTCGTGCTTCCGAAGGTCCAAGGCCCGCTCGTCGTCGAAGGCGCGGGCGGCCTCATGGTGCCGGTCAACCGCCAGACGCTGATGATCGATGTCTTCGCCTCCTGGCGCCTGCCCGTGGTTCTGGTCGCCCGCACCGCCCTCGGCACCATCAACCACAGCCTCTTGTCCATCGAGGCGCTGAACGGCCGCAACATCCCGATCCTCGGCATCGCCTTCGTCGGCGAGGAGATTGCCGACACCGAGCGCACCATCGCCGAGATGGGCAACGTGCGCCGCCTCGGCCGCCTGCCGCTCCTCGACACGCTCACGCCCGCAAAGTTGGCAGAAACCTTCAGGGACCACTTCCGCGTCGAGGACTTCCGCTGATGGCGCGCAACGTCCTCTGGCACCCCTTCACACAGCACGCGCTCGAGCCTCATGCGATCCCCATCGCGCGCGGCAAGGGCGCCTGGCTCGAGACCGACGACAACCGCCGCATCCTGGATGCGATCTCGTCGTGGTGGGTCGTGACCCATGGGCACCGGCACCCCGCGATCGTCGCCGCCATTCACGACCAGATCGACAGGCTCGACCAGGTGATCTTCGCAGGCTTCACGCACGAGCCGGCTGAAAAGCTCGCCGACAAGCTCGTGCATTTCGCGCCGCGCGGCCTCGCCCACGTCTTCTTTTCCGACAGCGGTTCGACCTCGGTCGAGGTGGCACTCAAGATGGCGCTTGGCTACTGGCGCAACATCGGCGAGCCGCGCACGCGGATCGCCGCGCTCGAGCACGGCTACCACGGCGACACCATCGGCACCATGTCGGCCGGCAGCCGCGGCGTGTTCAACGCCGCTTACGAGCCGCTGATGTTCGATGTCGTGCGCATCCCGTTCCCATACGCCGGGCGCGAGCAGGAAACACTCGACGCGCTCGAGAAAGCCTGCCGCGAGGCCCCGCTCGCAGCCTTCATCGCCGAGCCGCTGATCGCCGGCGCCGGCGGCATGCTGATCTACGGCGCCGAGACGCTCTCCGAGATGAAGCGCATCTGCGAGCAGCATGGCGCGCTCTTCATAGCCGACGAGGTGATGACCGGCTGGGGCCGCACCGGCACGCTGTTCGCATGCGGGCAGGCCAAGGTCTCCCCAGACATCCTCTGCCTCGCCAAGGGTCTTACGGGCGGCTCCCTGCCCCTCGCCGCAACGCTGGCGACATCGCGCATTTTCGAGGCCCATTTCTCGGAAGACCGCTCACGCACGTTCTTCCACTCGTCGAGCTTCACGGCCAATCCGGTCTGCTGCGCAGCCGCCCTCGCCAACCTCACCATCTGGGAAACCGAGCCGGTGCTGGATCGTGTTGCAAAGCTCGCGGAGTTGCAGGAGACGAGCCTCGCAACACTGGCGGACGACCCGCGCTTCGAGAACCGGCGCCGCATCGGCACCATCACAGCCATCGACTTGAAGGTCCCGGACAGCGGCTACCTCGCCTCGGCAGCCCTCGCACTGCGCGCCCACTTCCTGGAGCACGATGTCCTGCTGCGACCGCTCGGGAACACCATCTACGTCATGCCGCCCTACTGCACGACCGGCGCCGACCTCCGATTGGTCTATGACGCAATCCGTGCGATCCCGCCGCTCACGTGACCTTCGGCCTCAGCACATACGCAGCTTCATCGAGCGCGGTGATACCGCGCTCCCTGAGGTTCGGACTCCGGGCAAGGCCATCCCGCGTCTCAAGGATGCCGATGCTGTAGGCCGAAGCGAAAAGCTCCGTCACCTGCGTCAGCGGCGTGGGAAACGGCGGACCCGCGATCTGTCCCTCCGGATACACGAGGGAAATAAGCAGGATCGGAGCGGCCGGCACGAGCGTCTGGAGCATCTTCACGTAACGCGCCTGCAGGCTCGACGGAAACGCAACAAGAGCGGCGCGGTCATAGACCGCCGCAACGTCTTCGACCGCCTCCGCCGGCAGGTCGAAAATGTCGCCGCACCAGATCGTGATCGGCCCGGCCGTGCGCACCATGAACGGACCGACCGTGCGGGTATCGGCTTGGACACCCTGCTCGCGGAAGAAATCGTCCACCGCCAGCGGCGACAGCTCGACACCGATCACACGGTGCCCCTGGGCAGCGAGCCAAGTCATATCCAGGCTCTTCCCGCACAGCGGAACGAGAACCGCGCTGCTGGGCGCGGCCCCAAGCGCCGGCCAGTGGCGCGGCAGAAGATCGTTGCCCGACGCCTGGTGAAAGCCGATCTCGCCTTTCTGCCAGCGCTCGATCCAGAAATCGGGTGTCACGGATTACCTCCAAGCGGATCCTGGGTAAGCCCCAAATTTTGCACGTCCGGCTCGGCCCCAATTAACACCATGGCCGGGTGAAATAGAGAGCATCGCTCCGCGATGACCCCGGCCATGGTGTTAGTTGGGGCGTCTGACGCGACATCAGCTGCGATAGTCCGCGTTGATCGACACATAGTCATGCGTGAGATCGCACGTCCACACGTGCCCGGATGCGTTCCCAACGCCGACGTCGATGCGGATCACGATCTCGCGGTTCTTCATATAAGCCGCAGCCGTCGCCTCGTCATATTCGGCCGCGCGCTCGCCTTCACGCGCCACGCAGATGTCGCCGAACCAGATCGAGAGCTTATCGCGGTCCGCCGCCTCGCCCGACTTGCCGACCGCCATCACGACGCGGCCCCAGTTGGGATCCTCACCCGCGATCGCCGTCTTGAGGATCGGAGAATTGGCGCACGAAAGCGCGATTTTACGGGCGGCAGCGGCGCTCTCCGCGCCCTCGACGATGAAGGTGACAAACTTCGACAGTCCCTCGCCGTCTTTCGCCACTTGGACGGCGAGATCCTGCATCAGGTTGTGCAGCGCTGCCGAGAACGCCTTGAGCTTCTTCGATCCGGTCTTCGTCACGGGCTCCTGGCCGCGCGCAGCGGCTGCGCCGGTTGCGAACACGAGGCACGTGTCGCTGGTCGAGGTGTCGCCATCGATCGTCATCGCGTTGAACGTCGTCTCGACATGCTCGGCGAGCAGCGCCTGCAGCGGCTTCGCGGCGATAGCGGCGTCGGTGAAGATGAAGCAGAGCATCGTCGCCATGTCGGGCGCGATCATGCCGGCGCCCTTGCAGAAGCCGTTGATCGTCACCTCGACGTCGCCGATCAGCGCGCGGCGCGTCACGACCTTGGGATAGGTGTCGGTCGTCATAATTGCACGGGCCGCCGCCTCGAAGGCGTCGGGCTCGGCGCGCTTGACCAGCCCGTCGATGAGATGCGCGAACTTCTCGGCCGCGAGCGGCTCGCCGATCACGCCCGTCGACGCGACGAACACGTCGTGGCGCCCGCAGTCGGCCGCCTTGGCACCCGCATCGACCGTGAGGTCGACGGCGTCACGGCCGCGCTTGCCGGTGAAGGCATTGGCGTTGCCGGAGTTGACGATCAGGAGCCGCGCAGTCCCCTTCTTGAGATGCTTGCGGCAGGTGAGCACGGGCGCCGACGCCGTCTTCGACTGCGTGAAGACACCCGCAACCGTTGTCCCCTCGTCGAGCACCGCAACCATGAGGTCAGTACGCCCCTGATAGCGGATGCCCGCCTCGGCGGTGGCGAACCGCACACCCTCGATCGGCGGCAGGCGCACGAGGCTATCGGGTGCGAACGGCGAGCGTGATGTGATCTTACCCATGGGGGATCTCCGAAAGGAAAACTGCCGCCTGACACGCGTGTGGTATCAAGTCCCGGCCGTTCCCGAGAGAACCTGCAGCACGAACACGCCGGCGATGATGAGCGCAATTCCGGCCAGGGCCGCCAAGTCGAGCTTCTGCCCGTAAAGCACAAGGCCCGCGAGCGAGATCAACACGATCCCGATCCCGGACCAGATGGCATACGCCACTCCCATCGGCATGGTCCTTAGCGCAAGCGAAAGGAAATAGAAGGCCGAACCGTATCCGACGATGACAATGGCCGAGGGCAGGAGGTTCCTGAACCCGTCGGAGGCTTTGAGCGCGGAGGTGGCGGCCACCTCCGAGAGGATGGCGATGATCAAGGCAAGTTGACTGGACATACCGGTTTCCTGGACTGGCGCGCTCGCGGCATAGCACTCCGCACGCGCACGCGCCAGCGCCGGTCTCACTCCTTCGGCTGTCCATCTTCTTGATCTGCTTGCCGGACTATCGAAGCCTATCAGAGACAAGCAGGCCCGGCACGTCCAGAACGGACGAGAAGCAGACCCCCTTCTGCGCAAGAACGACCTTACCCGACCGAGCCGCGATCTAACTGCGATGCAGCATGCTTGAGACGGCTTTCCAATTAAGCTTATCTTAAACGGGACCTCGACGAAAAAATCGGTGTTACAGAAAATTTGGGTGGGAGCTAATTGCGGACGGCAGTCGAAAATGATCCGCACCGATGGAAACGCATGAAACAAGATTTGAGCCGGATCCTTAAGTTTGCCGTGTTTGCAGGCGTGCTCATATCGGCATTGGGAGCAGGAGCGATATTGGGTGCGATCGGCAGGCACAGTGCCCGTTTCCCTTTAAGATATTCCAATAGAGCGGCAGATTCAGTTTGGGATCTCTACCTCAAAGCAAAAGGGGAGACATCCGCCCCCGTGCCGACTGGAGAGGATGTGACGCTAGCGACGACGTTCACGCCGCTGAAGGGTCGTGTGTTCCAAATCCCGATTGCCGATCGCGGGGGCGAAGGCGGAGCCGTAACATCAGTCGGAAGAACATTGTTGCTTCTGACGCACGATGGGCGCTTTTTCGCTGGATCGCCAGACATCGGCTTGCACAGGATTGATGCGATTGAGCCGCCCGCCAATGGCTTCCAGCAGTATTTCGAAATAACGCACCGCGCGCCGTACGACCCCTCGGTCCAGAACTACGCAAACTTTCGCTACAACGACATCGCGTTCTTCGATACGGCATCCGGCGCGGGACTATTTATCTCCTACACCTACTTCGATGAAACGAAGGCTTGTTACGCAACAAGGCTCTCCCGATTCGATTTTCCTAACAAAGGCGTGCCCGTCGAAAGCCTGACAATAAGAGCCGGCGATTGGCGGCTTCTGTTCGAGACATCTCCTTGCCTGCCCCTGCGAACCTCCGGGCCGAGCATCTACGTTCAGGTCGCAGGAGGTCGAATGGCGGTGGATAGCGCCACTGGCACAGTCTACCTCGCCAGCGGCAACTACGATGTCGCGCCACAGGATGGAGAGGTCCCTCTCTCGCAGGACTCCGCGAACGACTACGGCAAAATCCTCGCCATCGATATCGCAACCGGCACGTCGCGGCGGCTGACCCTCGGACACAGAAATCCGCAAGGCATCACGCAGGACGCAGCCGGCCGCATCTGGACCGTTGAGCACGGCCCGCGAGGTGGCGACGAGCTCAATCGTATAGTCGAGGGCAAAAATTATGGATGGCCGCTAGCCGTATATGGCACCGATTATGATCAACAGCCGTATCCTGGAGTCTTGTCGCCGGGCCGTCATGATGAATTTGAGCAACCGACCCTCGCCTGGCTTCCGTCCATCGCCCCCGGCACGGTGATGGCCGTCAAAGGCTTTCACCCAGCCTGGGACGGGGATCTGCTCGTCGGCGCGTTGGGCGGGCAGAAGCTGGTGCGCGTGCGGCTTGTCGAGAACCACGTTGTCTTTACTGAAGACATTCCGGTAGGCAACCGTGTTCGCCATTTACACCAGCATTCGGACGGCTCCATCATTTTATGGAACGGCATCAACAAGCTGATCATCTTTAAGCCAGGCGAACAATCCAAGGCTCCGCAAATTGCAGAGGCGATCATTGAGGACGTTGCCGCGCCTCCCCGCATCCGGGCCGCAGTCCGCGCCGAATTTAACAAATGCATGCAGTGCCATTCTCTTGATCCCAACGACAATCTCACGGCGCCGTCCCTTGCACGCGTGTTCGACTCCGACATCGCATCAAGTGGCTACGCGAGTTATTCTGCGGCGATGACGAACGCGGATGGAACATGGTCGCGCGAGCGGCTGATCGCGTTCTTGCGCGATCCCTACAGCGCAATACCGGGCACAGCCATGCCCGATCCGGGAATCGACGACGATGAGCTCTCTACTGCTCTGACGAACGTGCTGGCCGCGCTAAAACGCTCGAGCGATATGCCGGCTGGCACCACCGCGGCACCCGCACTCGGCCCTCGGCCTTGACGCCTTCGGCAGGAACGCCGCAAGCCGGCAGGCGCCCAGACGGCACCAGGCAAGAGCCGGGGCGGCTCACTGCTTCGGCTGTCCCTCGGCTTCCATCTTCTTGATCTGCTCGCCCAGCTGGTCTTCCATGAGCTTCTTCTTGGCAGCGGCAAGGGCCGTCTCCTTACGGACCTCCTCCGCCATGGCGACATCGACGTACTCAATCTTCGCCTTGCCGCGCAGGTCGGCAGCGGCCTGCTGGCCCTTCTGCTGCACCATGCTGTTGACGATCTGGTCCTTGACCTCCTCATAGGTCGGCAGCGGCTTCGCGCGGCGATCCTCGACCTTGATAATGTGCCAGCCGAATTTGCTCTGCACCGGCTTCGACACCTCGCCCTTCTTGAGAGCGAAGGCGGCATCCTCGAACTCCTTCACCATCTGCCCCTTGGTGAAATAGCCGAGCTTGCCGCCGTCGGCCTTGGAGCCCGGATCCTGCGAATAGTCCGCTGCGAGCTTTGCGAAATCCTCGCCTTTGCCGACTTTGTCATAGACCTCCTTCGCCGTGACCTCGGTCTCGACCAGGATATGGCGCGCATCGACCTCGTCCTCGGCGGGGATCATCTTGACCTTGTCGTCATAGATGCCGCGCACGAGTGAATCGCTGATCGAGCCCTTGATCGAGGTCTCGTAATAGGCGTCGCGCTTGGCCCGGGTGGTCCAATACGCGTGCCGCTTCTCGAAATCCGGCCCGCTCGTCAGCTTCTCCCCGTCGGCGGCATCCGCGAACAGCCGCATCTCGATCAGGAATTCGACCAGGATCCGGCGGCGCTTGTCGGGAGGCAGGCTCGCGATCTCCGGACCGACCTCGGCTTCTGCGAGCTTGAGGTCGGATTCGCGGATCTCCTGGCCGTTGATCTTGGCGACCACCACGTCCTCCGCGAGCGCATAGCGGGGCGCAGAGAACGTTGCCGTGACTGCGATCGCAGCGGCGGCAAGACGGACAACTCGGGCTCGTGTCACTGGACTGGCTCCTGGGGTCTGAGAGGCCGAGCACGCACAAGCGCCCTCAATTACGGCCTGGAAATGGACGCGCCGCACAAGACATGAAACGCGGCCCGAAAAATTCGCGGCATCCATAGACCAGGCAGCGTTCTCCTGCCAAGTGAACAAATGCAAATATTTGCCCGTGTCTTTCCAAGAATTGGCCTTAAGAACGGCAGAAAAGCTCCCGGAAGAGAAAGGGAGCGCACGCGTTGACAACTATGGCCGGCAATCCTTATGTCTGCCCCCGTGTGGCCGATCGGCCGGACTGGCGCTCCCGCGGTTCTCCAGTTCTTGGTGTTTGACCGCCGGATACGCCCAGGAGACCGAGCCAACGCTTGCGCGTTCGCTGCTCCGGACGCCCTGCGCCTCTCCCGCCAAGTCCATGATTTTGAGGAATTAACTTGATGCTCTCCCTTGGCTCGATCGGCACGCTTGCCTCGAAGATTTTCGGATCGTCCAACGACCGGCGCATCAAGGGGTATCGCTCCCGTGTGGACGCGATCAATGCCCTCGAGCCGGAGATCGAGAAGCTCAGCGACGCCGAGCTGCGCGCCCGCACCGAGACCTTCCGACAACAATACCGTGACGGCACGTCCCTCAACGACCTGCTCGTGCCGGCCTTCGCGACCGTGCGCGAGGCAGCCAAGCGCACGCTCGGCCAGCGCCACTTCGACGTCCAGCTCATCGGCGGCATGGTCCTGCACGAGGGCAATATCGCCGAGAT
>CAZDUD010000103.1:0-12193 GCA_964508485.1 uncultured Hyphomicrobium sp.
CTTGCCGTCCACGTCGCCGATCACGTTCATGACCTCGGACTCTCCCGGCCGCTCGCGGCGCTTGTCGCAGATGGCGATCGGCACGTCGATGCGCTTGGCAAGCGCGCGCGCACGCACCACGCCGCCCACGTCCGGCGAGACGACGACGAGGTTGTCCGTGCCATACCGCTCCTCGATGTCGCGCACCATCACGGGTGCCGCGAACAGGTTGTCGGTCGGGATGTCGAAGAAGCCCTGGATTTGGCCCGCGTGCAGATCGACGGTCAGCACGCGGTTTGCGCCCGCGCGCTCGATGAGGTTGGCGACGAGCTTGGCGGAGATCGGTGTGCGCGGGCCGGGTTTACGATCCTGGCGCGCGTAGCCGTAATAGGGAATGACCGCGGTGATGCGCCGCGCCGAGGAGCGCTTCAACGCATCGATGAGGATCAGGAGCTCCATTAGGTTGTCGTTCGCCGGGAACGACGTCGACTGGACGACGAACGCGTCCTGTCCGCGCACGTTCTCCTGGATCTCGACGAACACTTCCATGTCCGCGAAGCGCTTCACCTGAGACTTCGCGAGCGGGATCTTCAGGTACTTGGCGATGGCATCCGCCAGCGGCCGGTTGCTGTTGCCGGCTACGATCTTCATGGTCTGGCCGCCCCTGCCGCTCTCATGACGTACATCGAATGGCATGGACGCTCCTCATGCGACACTTCGATGACGCGCCTAATAACGCGCGGGCCCGGAGGTGTAAACCACCCGGGCCCGACATGTTTAGCAGACTCTGATCCGGTGTGGCCGCCACCCATCAGGAGGGCGGGCCCGCGCATGGATCAGTTGACCTGTGTTTTCGGCAGGAGCTTGACGATACCTTGCGCAGCGGCGGAGGCAGCCGCGTCGGCCGTCTTGCCCCAGGCGCCGTCGAGAGAGCCCTGAGGAATCTCATTCTTCTGCGACACCGTGCCGAGCTTCTTGCCCTGCGGGTCTTTCACATCCCAGTCGATCTGGATCGGCTGCTTGCCGTTCTGACCCTGGCCGACGACGACCCTGCCCTCGACCTTGTAGGTGGACGCACTGGCCGTTTCCGTCAGCGCGACGCCGCTGCGGGTCAGCTCCCGCTGGATGGCGCTTGTCAGGGCGACGCTGCCGTCGCCGGGTGCGCCGACGACGCTTGGAACCATGGCCGTCACGCCGCCGCGCGCGATGCTGCCGGTCGTGGTGGCCGGACCGCCCGCAGCCGAAGGAGTCGAAGCGGGGGCGGATCCGGTATAGGCGAGCGGTGTTGCGGCAGGCGACGCGGTGCCGGAAGCCGGCGCCGCGTTGGATGCAACGGCGGCACCCGCACCTTGCGTCGGCAACCAGGTGACCAGCGAGCCGACCGTCTTGCTCGAGATCGTGCTGACGACCTGAGGCGTGACCGAGGCCCACGGGTCCTTGGACTGCGCGCCCGACAGCACCTCCTCGCCGGTGATGCGGTTGACGCGCTGGCCGGAAACGTTGGTGACGTCCCAGATGTAGGAAACCTTGGTCCGCCCCTTCTCGCGGGCGGACACAACATAGCCGCGCAACGTGTACTCGGCCTTCGCGTTGGGATCGCGCGCCACCGTGATCTTCTGCGCCTCGATGGCGCTGGCGAGTTGCGTCTCGAGCTGTTTGGCGACGGCGTCGGGAGCGCCGATCACGGGCGCGACGGCGATCTTCGCCATCTGCGCGGTCGTCGTCGTCGAGGACGGCGCGATGGAGAGAGACGAATTAGGATCGGCGCTGTTCGCGAACAGGTTGGCACCCGTCTCGCAGCCTCCAAGGCTGAGGCCGACGAAAGCCGTTAGGACTGCGAACACGACTGACTTGTTTCCACGCCATGCCGCAGCAGCATCAATGGTCGTCACGATGACGTCCCCCTATGAATGATCCGCTGTTCTCCGGCGGCCGGCGTACAAACTTTGCGGCCATCCCTCTGCTGACGCTGCCGGTACCCTCATGAGAATCCTCTATCCAGACACCCGCCATGCGTCCAGAAGGAATCGAGATGAAACCGGTGACGTGGCTAATTCTATCCGCAACATCCACAGCCTAACTGTGGATTTTGCAGTTAGGCCACAACAATGGCGGAGATTTGGCGCCCGTAATCGGGCTCTTTTCGATGCGTTGAGCGTCGAAAACTGAAAAACATCGATTCGTTCTCATAGGTGCACGGAGCGTGCCGCTCGGCATGCTTGAGCCCGAGCGCATCAAGACGCGCCATGACATAGCCCGGCAGATCGAAATGCGGCGTCGTCCGCCCTTTCGGGATGGTAAAGAAGCGGCTGTTGTCCGGGCTCGCTGCCTCGAATGCGGCGACGAACTCGGGACCGACCTCGTACGATTGGGGCCCGATTGACGGTCCGAGCGCGGCGAAAATCCGTGCCCTGTCAGCCCCGAGCCCCTCCATGGCCGCAACCGTCGCCTCGAGAACGCCGCCGAGCGCGCCGCGCCACCCGGCATGCGCCGCACCGATAACGCCCGCCTCTGCATCGGCGAACAAGACCGGTGCGCAGTCCGCCGTGAGGATCCCGAGGGCGAGCCCCCGCGTTCGCGTCACGAGGGCGTCGCCCTGGGGCAGCGCCTCGCGCGGGACGAGCGCGTCCACGGCATGCGCCGTCGCGCTGTGAACTTGGTAAACGGTCTGCACGTCGTCCGCGAACGCGCCGAGATGCTGGGCGACCCGGGACCGGTTCTCGATCACGGACACCGGATCGTCCTTGGAGCCCGCCCCGCAATTCAGGCTGGCGTAGAGCCCGCGCGATACCCCGCCCTGGCGCGTGAAGAAGCCGTGGCGGATGCCGGGCAGGATGGAGAGGCTATCGGCCTGGAGCGGGCTCAGCATGGGTCTCGCTTCGTGACGGTGTCTCGTTGGTAGTGTGCCGGTTTAGGCAAGCCCCGGAAGCGGCGCAAGCGCCGCCGAGCGCACGCCGATGGCCAGGAAATGCGATCCCATGCCGGAGGGCGCGATCAGGCGGGCAACGCCGGCCTCGATCTTGGCGGCCTCGGCCGGGTTTGCGCTCATGAGGCGTGAGGCGCGCTCGATGATCCCGAGCCGCCCGAGATACTCCCCTTGCGGCACCGGTCCGTCCACGGCCAAGCCTGCAGCCCGGCACGCGTCGGCGAAATGCTGGAAGTCAACCTGAGCCGAAAGATCCGTCTCGCCCGGCGCGTGGAATGGCGAGACATGCGCCTGACCGGCAACGCCCTGCAGCGTGTCCCCGAAGCCCGTCGACGCGTGCCCGTAGTCTATGAACAGCGCCGCGAGCGGTCCGCGCGCGGCGCACGTCGCGAGGAGCGTGTCCGCATAGAGTGCATGGCGAGCGCACACCTCGAAAATGTCCCCCTCCTGCGGCGTGAGCCCGCGCGGCACGGCGGGAGCCGCTGGACCGGCAGCCGGGTCCGGAACGAACTGGAATTGATCGTCCGACACGGTCACGGCCCGCGGGCACCATCGCCCCTCGGCGAACACGAACTGATCGACGGGAAGCGCGTCCAAAAACTCGTTCGCCACGACAATGGTCGGACCGTCCGGGAAGCGCACGTCTGCTGCGTCGTCGTGGAACGTGAGCGGCGCGCCGGCGTCCGCAAGCGTTCGCGTCTGCACCTCGCGCAGCGTAGCGTTGCTGTCCACGAGATGCACCGAGAGCGCCTCGCGAAACCCAGGCACGATGCGCGTCGCCCGCAGCGCATCACGCATCAGCGTGCCGCGACCCGGCCCGAGCTCGATGAGGTTGACGCGCGGCGGCGCCCCCATCTGTTGCCATACGACTGCGCACCAGAGCCCGATCAGCTCACCGAACACCTGGCTGATCTCAGGCGCCGTGACGAAATCGCCCGCCGCGCCGATCGCTGGTTGCCGGCGGTAGTAGCCATGCTCCGGATCGCTGAGGCACCCCTGCATGTAGTCCGCAACGCCGATCGGCCCGTCGCGCGCGATCCGCGCCTTAAGCTTGAGCGCAAGCGGCGTGCCCGTCATGGAAGAGCCGGCACGGCGGTGCGCCACGCGCGCCAGATGAGATAGAGCCCGAGGGCGAGCATCGGCAGCGAGTAGACCTGCCCCGCCGTGAGTGGCCCGATGTTGAAGAAGTGCACCGAATGCGGCTCGCGGAACACCTCTGAGAACGAGCGCGCTAGCGCATAGCCCGTGAGAAACGTGCCCGTGACGAGCCCCGGCGACTTGAGTGCGCCGAACGAGTGCGTCAGGAGACGCAGCACCGCGAACAGCACCAGCCCTTCAAGGGCGGCTTCGTAGAGCTGGCTCGGATGTCGCGTCGCCGGCTCCACGTCCGGATGCAGCGCGGCCGCATGTGGAAACACCATGGCCCACGGCACGTCGCTCACGCGCCCGAACAGCTCACCGTTGATGAAGTTGGCGAGCCGCCCGAAGAAGAGCCCGATCGGCACCGCCGCCGTGCAGAGGTCGGTCGTGCTGAACATGGAGACGCCCTGCCGGCGCGCAAAAAGCCAGATCGCGAGCGCGCAGCCGACGAAGGCACCGTGAAAGCTCATGCCGCCTTTCCACACCGCGAGAATATCGAGGGGCGACGCGAGATAGGAGCTGGGCTCGTAGAGGATCACGTAGCCGAGGCGCCCGCCGAGCACGACGCCGAGCGTGATGTAGAGCAGGAGATCGTCCACCTTCTCCACGCCGAACGGCGGCGTATCCTTACGCCAGAGCCTCGGTGTGGAAAGGAGGCGCCGGATATAGGCCCAGCCCAGGATGAGTCCGGCAAGATAGGAGAGCCCGTACCATTTGATGGCGAGCGGACCGATCGAGATGGCGACCGGATCGAAGTCGGGAAACGGAATGGCGAGCAGGGTCATGACTGGCCTGGATAAGGGGGCAATGCGGCAGTCAAGGAGTAGGCATGCCCCACTGCCTCACTGCCGACTGCCTCACTGCCTGAATTCGCGGCGGACGCTGCCGGGTCTCGGGGTGCGAGTCAAGCGAGGCGTCCCGCCGCTTGAACACGACGCGCAGACCCACCATAGTCCCGGCACGTGACAGGCCGACCCTGGCGCCCTGCGGCGCCGCGGCGCGGATCAACGGAATGCCCATGCGGGCAAGCACCAAGGAACGCCGATGACCCAGACATCGAACCGCCTGCTGGATGAGGTCGCGAAGCTGATGACCGACGCTGCGGGCGCCGCGCAAGGCATTCGCCAGGAGGCCGAGGGCCTGATGCGCGCGCAGGCCGAGCGCATCTTGCAGAGCATGGACGTGGTGAAGCGCGAGGAGTTCGAGGCCGTGAAAGCGATGGCCGAGAAGGCGCGTCTCGAGAACGAGCGCCTCGCAGGCCTCGTTGCCGCGCTCGAGGCGCGGATCGCAGCGCTCGATGGCAAAGCGTCGACCGGCGCGTGACGCGCACGACTGCTTCGCAGCGGTTGTCGAGTGCACCGCTGCCGTTTCCACATCTGCGATAGGCATTTCCAGCTTTTGCTCACGATGAGAGGCAGAAATGCTGCGTTCACGCAGCATCATGCCCGCGCGTCGATGCAATGCTCGTGGACAAGAGTGCCGTTGTCTTGCGACTCGCAGGGCGCTCTGTTTTCGTCGCGCGGCTGAGTGCTTCCTGAGCCTGTGAGCAATCTGACGATGGAAGCGCTCGCGTAAAGAAATCCCCTGGGACAAGTCGCGTTTCGCCCCATTCCCGTCATGGACCAATCGTGCAGTCGGCGGCTATGTAACGAGTGCCGGCGGACACGGAGAGGTCGCCGGGTTCCAAGGAGCCAGAATGGCATCGTCCGAAAAGGGCCACGAGCGCATCATCCACCCGATCGATCTCGTGGAGCAGCTAGCCGCGACGTACGATTGGGCCACCGACCGCATGGGCGACGACGAGCTCACGCTGGTCGTCGGCGGCAACTGGACCGACTATCACATCTCGCTCAACTGGCGCGACGACCTCGAGGCACTGCATCTGGCCTGCGCCTTCGATTTCCGCGTGCCGGAGACGCGCTTGAACGAGATGTACCGCCTGATCGCCCAGATCAACGAGCAGCTTTGGCTCGGCCATTTCGATCTCTGGACCCAGGAGGGGCTGGTCATGTTCCGCCACGCGCTCCTGCTCAACGGCGCCGTAGTGACGCCGGGGCAGTGCGAGGCGATCCTCAAGGCGGCTCTGGAGGCTTGCGAGCGCTACTATCAGGCCTTCCAGTTCGTCGTCTGGGCAGGTAAGGAGAGCCGGGAAGCTCTCGTCTCGACCATGTTCCAGACCGAGGGCCAAGCCTGAGCCCGCGCCTTGATCTTCTCAGATTGAAAATCTGACTCCGGATCGTTGTCTGAGATGCCTCGGCGGGCCTTCAACCGGTCGGGTACCGCGATGGCATTCACATTCGATGGGCCGCTCCTACTCGTGGGAGCTGGCAAGATGGGCGGCGCACTGCTCGAAGGACTGATCGCGCGCGGCCTCGATCCGCGCCGCGTCCACGTCCAGGACCCGAGCCCGCCTGCCGAGATCGCGGCACTGCTCGCGCGCCACGGCATTGCCGCAGAGCCGACGATCGCGAGCCTGCCGGAGCCGCCGGGTGTCATTGTCGCTGCCGTCAAGCCGCAGGTGATGGATGCCGTCTTTCCGCCCGTGGCTCGCCTGGCCGGCCCCAGGACGCTGACCGTATCCATCGCAGCGGGACGCACGCTGAAGAGCTTCGAGGCCTTTCTCCCGGCTAACGCGGCTGTTGTGCGCGCCATGCCGAACACGCCGGCGGCCATCGGCCGTGGCATAACGGTTTGCGTCGCCAATCCGCACGTCACATCCGAGCAGCGCACGCTCTGCGAAGCCCTGATGGCTGCCGTGGGAGAGGTCGCCTGGGTCGATCGCGAGGCGGCGATGGATGCGGTAACGGCTGTTTCGGGCTCCGGCCCCGCCTACGTATTCCTCTTGGCGGAAGCATTGGAGCAAGCCGCCGTTGCTGCCGGTCTTGACGCGACCCTCGCCCGGCGCCTCGCGCGCGCCACCGTGTCCGGTGCCGGCGAGCTGATGCAACTGAGCGGAGAGGACGCGAGCACGCTGCGCCAGAACGTGACCTCGCCCGGTGGCACGACCGCAGCCGCCCTTGCCGTGCTGATGGCTGAAGGCGGGCTCGAGGATTTGCTGAAGAAGGCTGTTTTGGCGGGTGAGGGGCGCAGCCGCGAGCTGGCGAAATGATCATGGCGTGTCAGATCGCACGCCCGCGGCCACGTGACCTCATTACGAGACCCGAATGAGCCCGAAGGCTCCGGCGACCGGGTCTTCGACCCTCGGGGCGGTGGGGATCTGAGCAAGCAAGGAGGAAGCCTGTCGGATCGCGCTGCAACCGCCCGTCGTGTCGGTCCGGGGCGAGTGGCGGCTCGCTGATCCGGCTGCTTGGGTATCGACGCCGCCGCAAGTGCAGCATCACCCTCACGCATCAAGTTATGCTATACTGTAACAGTTGACGCAACGCGGCATTTTTCCCAGTCACGGACTTGTGTTGCAGCGTGTGGAGAGAAAAGAAAACGGGCCAGCCTTTCGGCCAACCCGTTATCGCGTCTGGTGTTTCTCTGATTTCAGTGCGTCCCGCGGGGCGTCACATCGCTGACCAGCCCCGAAGCCGCATCGCAAATGACGTCGTAGTCGAGGCCGTTCTGCCGCAGCAGGAAGCGATAGATCGGACGCCCGTCTGGCGCCACGTCGGGCTTGTGGCTCATGGCGGCGCCCATGGCCCCCACGGTCTTGCTGCAGGCGTCGACGACGGGCGTCTCCTGGGAGACGGGTTCAGCCGCAAGGGCGGATAGACCGAACCCCGCCGCAAGAACGGCAAACGGCAGCATCTTGATGGCACGTGCGGTCATGGCGGACCACTCCTCTAGGAAATGGGGTGCCTCCTTACGAAGAGGCGACATGAAATAACGTTACGCTCCAGAGGAATGTAATGAAACTCAACATCCCGTGAGGGGGCAGCCGGTAAAATCCGGAGGCATTTCAGCGGATTGAACGTTACCCTGCGATCAGGGCGACGAGCGCGATAGCCCCGATCGCCGCCGCGCTCACGCCGCCGACAAGGAGGCCGAGACTGCGCCCGCCGACGGCTGCAGCCATCGCCGCCTTCGACGCCGTATTGACACTGGCTGCAATCAGGATGGCGACGCTGGCGTCCCAAAGCGTCACTTGCCCGCCGGCGAAGCGCGCCATGGAGAGGGTGAGCGCATCGACATCGGCGATGCCGGACACGGCCGCCAACAGATAAAGCCCGGCCGCGTTCGCGCGGTCCGCCATCGCCTTCGCGACAAGCATGATGACGGCAATGAGGGCGGCGAGCTTGAGGACGGTTCCGAGATCGAACGGATTGCGGATCTCGAGCAGCGACCCTTGCGCGGAGCTGCTCTCGCCCTTCCAGAGCAGCAGGCCGCTGCCGGCGAGCTGAACCACGCCGGCCGCCACGGCCGGCCACAGCAGCGTGCCGAGCAGCTCCGGCTTGATAAGCCCTGCAAGGACGAGGAGACGGCCCAGCATGGTGGCGCCGGCGAGCAGGATGCCGCCGGCGAGCAGCCGCGTGCTCTCCGGATGCTCGCGCGCGAGACGCGCGAACGAGAGTGTGACGGCTGTCGAGGACGCGAGCCCTCCGGCGAGCGCCGCGACGGCGACGCCGTTGCGGTCGCCGAAGATGCGCACGGCGACGTATCCCGCGAACGAGATGACGGCGATCAGGATTGCGAGCAGCCAGATTTCAGCAGGGTTGAGGACGCCCCACGGATCGATCGGCCGGTTGGGCAGGATCGGCAGCAGGAGGAACGTCATCGCGAGCAGCATCAGCGCGCTGCGCAGCTCCGGCCAAGTGAGTTTCCTGACCCAGCTGTGCAAGGGATCGCGGAGCGCAAGCAGGATCGCCATGGCAACGGCCGCCGCAACCGCGACCGTATCGTTGCCGAGCATGGCATAGGCGCCGAGAAGGAAGGTGAGGATGCCGGCGACCACGCCGGTAACGCTGAGGTTTTTCTCGAGCCTCGCTTCGAGATAGCTGAAGGTGCCCATCGCGGCGGTGTAGGCGAGGAGCGCCGCGGCTAGCACGATGGGCGACGTCGCAGCCGAGATCGCGGCCGATATGCCGCCGAGCAGACCAGTGAGGGCGAACGTCCTGAGCCCCGCCGCGCGCTGACGGTCGGTGTCCTCGCGCGTCTGCCAGCCGCGCTCGAGCCCGATCAGCAACCCGATGGCGAGTGCGACAGCGAGACGGCGAAAGAGCTCTTCCTGATCCATGGCGTCCATCAACCCGTTGCGGGGGCGGATGACATCCTTAGTGTCGTTTTGTCGTTAATTGAAGCGGCCGGTGCCCGCAGGGAAGACCGATTATAGCGGCACGGAGATGATCGCGCGCAATCCCCCCATCGAGCTTTCGCCGAGCGTGATGTCGCCGCCATGGCTCTTGGCGATGTCGCGCGCAATGGCGAGGCCGAGGCCGCTGTTGCCGTCGTCCTGGTTGCGCGAGCGATCGATGCGGTAGAACGGCTTGAACACGTTGGCGCGCTCGGAGGCCGGAATGCCGGGTCCGTTGTCGTCGACCTCGACGCGCAGCCACGAGCCCTCGGTTGCGGCGCGGATCACGATCTGGTCCCCGTAGCGCACCGCGTTCGACACCAGATTGGTAATCGCCCGCTTGAACGCCTGCCGCTTGAGCGGCAGCACGATGTCGCCGCGCCGGCGGCGCAGCTTGAGCTCGATCGACGTACCGTAGACCTGGCTCTCCTCGTGCACCTCCTCCAGGAGCTCGGTGAGGTTGGTCATCGTCGCCTCCTCGCCGCCGTCGCCGCGCGCGAACGCGAGGTAGTCCTCCAGCATGTGCTGCATCTCGTCGACGTCGGCCTTGAGCGACTGCACCTCCGGTCCTTCGCCCATGAAGGCAAGCTCGAGCTTGAAGCGCGTGAGCACGGTTCTGAGATCGTGGCTGACGCCGGCCAGCATGGTCGTGCGCTGCTCGACGTGCTGACGGATGCGGTTGCGCATCTCGAGGAACGCTGCCGCGGCCTGGCGCACCTCGCGCGCACCTCGCACCTGGAAGTCGTCCGGCACGGGCCGGCCCTTGCCGAAGGCATCCACGGCATCGGCGAGCCGAAGAATGGGCCTGATCTGGTTGCGTAGGAAGAGAATGGCGACCGCAAGCAGGATCACGCTCGATCCCACCATCCACAGCAGGAAGATGTGCGAGTTCGAAGCGTAGGTCTGCGTGCGGACGGCCAGGAAGCGCAGGATGGAATCGGTATGCTGGACCCGGATTTCCACGTGTCGCGACTGCCCGACCGTGTCCACCCAGAACGGCCGCTTCACCTGCCGCGAGATCTCCTTTGAGAGCGCCCGGTCGAGGAGATCGAAGAACGGCTTCTGTCGCGCCTCGGGCAGGTCGCCGGGCGGCAGGATCTGCATTGAGAGCGAGAGCCGGTCGCGCGCGATTCGGATGATCTCGTCGTACTCGCTGGGGCTCGCCCTGTCGTAGAAATCGATCAGCGCGGCGACGTCGCGGGCCGTCGTCTCCGAAAGGCGCCGCGTGACGTTCTGCCAGTGCCGCTCCATGAACACGAAGGCGATCACGCCCTCGAGCACCACGATCGGCGCGATGATGATGATGAGCGCGCGGGCGTAAAGGCCCTTCGGCATCGAATCCGAAAGGAAGCCGATGACGCTCTTGTGCCAGGCCCGGAGCTGCGAAAGCACGGGCGTCGCGACATCCATGAACGACCGGAAGGCGCGTCCGGCACGGCCCGATGCGTTCGAGAATGGGCCGAGAAGGTCCAAGGCTAGTGTCCCGCTTCCGAAGTTCGCCAAAGCTCGATGCTGGGCTCCGGAGCGAACTTCGGAAGCATAAGGGACACGAGCATCAAAGAGCGGCTAGCGTGATTCAGATCGAGAAATTCGCTCTGAACTTCGCGGCTCGCTGAGGCGAATTTCTCGATCATCACACTAGTCTGTGTAAAGGATGTACCCCTTGCCGCGCACGGTCTGCAGATAGACCGGGTTCGAGGGGTCGGTTTCTATTTTGCGCCTGAGGCGGTTGATCTGCACGTCGATGGCGCGGTCGTTGCCGGTCGTATCCTCCGTGGCAAGCTCGTGCCGCTGGATGGGCACGCCCGGCTTTTGCGCGAACTGGCGCAGGAGATCGCGCTCGCGCTCCGTGAGCTTGATGGTCTCGTTGTTGCGGCGAAGCTCCCCGCGCGCAATGTGGAACACGAGTGTTCCCATGCGCACCTCGTCGGATTGCGCCGGAGCGGAGGGCTGCACCGTTTGCCCGCGCCTCAGGATGTTGCGCAGCCTGAGGAGAAGCTCGCGCGGCTCGAACGGCTTCGGCACGTAGTCGTCGACGCCGGCTTCGAGGCCTTCGATGCGTTGCTCGGGCTCGGCCCGCGCCGTCAGCATGCAGATTGGGATATCGCGGTGGCGCTTGATCTCGCGCGCAAGTTCGATGCCGCTGATGCCGGGCATCATCACGTCGAGCAGCACGATGTCGAAATCGAGCCCGCGCAGCGAGGCCTGCGCCATCTCAGCGTCGCCCGCCGTCGTCACGCGGAAGCCCTGAGAATAGAGATAGCGCGCGAGGAGATCGCGGATCTTGAGGTCGTCGTCGACGATCAGCACATGGGGCGCATCATCCGGCAGCGGTTCCGCACGTTGGCCGGCTAACGAGGTCATGAGCGCTTCTCCTCGATGATCTTGTCCTCCGGTTCCAGGACACGAACCAGAGCCTCGACTTGTGTGCGGTCCTCCTCCGAGATCATGGCGAGCAGGAACCGCTTTGTTGCAGCCTCGGCGTCAGGCCCGGCCGCCTGCAACGCAGCCTCGATGCGCTTCACCTGCAGGGCCGTAAGCTTTTCGGCGAGCCGCGCCCCCTTAAGTGTAGCGTAAAGCAGCCGCTCGCGCCGATCCTCTGCTCCGGCTTTCTGCGTGACGAATCCTTCTCCGATGAGCTGCTTCAGCACGCGGGCCAGCGATTGCTTCGTGATCTTCAGGATCTCGAGAAGGTTGGCAACTCTGAGGCCGGGATTGCGATGCACGAAATGCAGCACGCGATGATGGGCGCGTCCGAACCCATATTGGGCAAGCACGGCGTCCGGATCGCCCGTGAAGTCACGGTAGGCGAAGAACAAAAGTTCGACATGCGTGATAAGATCGAGCCGTCCCGCGCCTTTGTCCGCCCCGTCCTCTGCGCCATCGCGCTGAGGGCCGTTGGGGCGGGATGC